>UQCS01000016.1 GCA_900539605.1 uncultured Azospirillum sp.
TTTTTTAAAAAAATACTTGCAAATTTTTTTGCATGTGGTATTAAATATCTCGTTCTACCGATGCGGGCGTAGCTCAGGGGTAGAGCGCAACCTTGCCAAGGTTGATGTCGAGGGTTCGAATCCCTTCACCCGCTCCAATTACAAAAAAACCTCCCATAGTGGAGGTTTTTTTCGTAATTAAAACAGCGGTGACGGTGTTGACTCCTCAGGAAAGAGGGGCAACTGTCAGTGAGAGGCAGGCTGGGAAGCGCCGGTGTTGCCGGAAAATCAGGGACTGTATATGCCGGCGAAACCGTGCCGGCCTATTCCTTCATCTGTTTCATTTCAAAAGCTGTCTGCAACCGCAGACGGCTTTTTTACTTTTTTGATTAAAACCTAAAGCCGTTTATGCTTCAAAAAGCTTCCGGAACGATTATGTTGAAGGAAAAAGAAAGGAACAGACATGGTTGAAAGCCAAATGTTATTAAGCCGTCGTTGGTTTGCTCTGGATGAAAAAGTACGTTTTGTGATTGCGGGAATCTGCAATATGGGAATCCGTTATCTGATTTTTGTTTTGCTCGGGCTTGCGTTCACGGTTAATCGCTACCAGATCATTTTGCTTGCCACATGGCTGTCATCTTCGGTGATTGCTTTTCTTTCATACAAATATCTGGTTTTCCGTACCGAAGGCAATCATATGAAAGAGTTTGTCAAGTCGCTTTTGATTTGGTGTTTGAGCTATATCCTTAATGCGCTGCTGCTCGGTTTTTTGGTCGGCCGGCTGCAATGGAACGTGTATGCGGCTCAGGGCTTGGTGATCATACTGATTGTGGTGATAAATTATCTTTTGTTTAAGCATTTTGCGTTTAAAAAACAGAAAGAAAGCTGGCTAGAACATTTGTATAACCTATGGGAATAGGCCCAACGCTTCGGAGACAACCAAAAGAATATGTGCTTTTTTCGGCCGGACTGAAGTTTGTCTCCGTTCAGGCTACCTTGACGTACCAGGTCCCACGCGATGAACCCCGGCGAAGCAGTAAACCGGCGTTGGTCAGGGCAGAGAGGTGTTTTTTGAGCGTATTGACGTTGGCGCCGGTTGATTCGACAACCTGTTTGAGGGTAATGCGGCCTTGACGCTCCGCCAGTTGCAAAATTTGTACCGAAAGCAGCGGCAGCTCGTCATAAGCATCGTCGGTGCCCGTTTGTTCCAGCAATCGTCGCTGCATCCGTTGAATGGTCCGCAAAAAGAATAACAGCCAGTCGCCGTAATCGGGATGCGGGCGGGCAAGGCTTTCCTGAGCATGGCGGAGACAGCGGTAATACTCTTCCTTATTGTCTTCAACGGCAGCTTCCAGCGAAACAAACTGCAAATAACCGTATCCAGACTTGAGCAATAATAACAGGGCAAGTGCGCGGGCGAGCCTGCTGTTGCCGTCCTGAAAAGGATGGATGACCAGAAAATGCAACATGAAAAGCGCGATGACCGGCAGCGGATGGCAGTCCCGGCTTTCCAAACCGTTTCGTGTCCATTCCAACAGCTGGTGCATCAGCTGCGGTGTTTCAAAAGGGCTGGCGGTTTCAAAGAAAATGTCAATCGGCCGGCCGTCGGGCGTTTTGGAATAAACCGGATTGAGCCGTTGTTTGTAGGCGCCTTTTTCTTTGTCTTCAATTAAGGAATCGGCTAACAGAAGCTTGTGAAGTTTTTTGACGGTTGTTTCGTGAAAACCGATTTCGGGGTAATGATTAACAATTTGCTCCAGCAGGCAGTAGTAATCACGGTTTTCGACGGTGTTGCGAATTGCTGCCACACTTTCAAGCAATGCCTTTTTCCGTAGTCTGCCGGCAGTGCCGTCGCCTTCGCTGCGGTTGTTCCAGCTGCCGCGAAACTCGTCGATGGCGGCAATGGCGCACAGAATCGGCTGGGTTATCACAACATCCTCAATATTAATCATTCTTAATCTCCGTTTATACCTGGTATTATTAAATAATATCTTTAATTATCCGTTTTGCAAGCCGTAACTGACATTTTGCGGTATGATGTCTGGTTTTGCCGAAAAGCAGACGTAAACGAGTTTTATAGCCCCGATTACTCCTGCAGAAGTTTTTGCCGCCATTCCTGTTCTTTGAAGCCGGTTAACACAACCGAACCGGCGATTATCAGCGGCCGTTTGACCAGCATACCGTCAGAAGCCAGCAGTTGCAGCTGTTGTTCGCGACTCATCAGCGGAAGTTTGTCTTTCAGCTGCATGGCTTTATATTTCAGTCCGCTGGTGTTGAAAAAACTTTTCAACGGCCGATTAGTGCTGTTTAGCCATTGTTCAAGTTCGGCGACAGAGGGTGGATTTTCGACGATATGACGCGCTTTGAACCGAAGCTGATGATTTTCCAGCCACTTGCGTGCTGTTTGACAGGTGGAACACTTGGGATATTCAAGAAATAAGATTTCGGGCATATTTTCCTCGCGATTAATTGTATCGGCATTATGTTAATGTTTTTTATCCGAATCGACAATACAAAAATATAAGATTGTTTTTTTACCATCGGGTTATTTTAAAAATACCGGGAATAACTTTTAGAGTTTGTTAATTTATTGATGTTAAATCAAATACAGGATCAACTAATGATAAGGATTTTCTGATATGAAAAAATTATGGCTGTTGCCGGCGGCATTGTGTCTGATTTCTTTTGATGCTGACGCTTTTTTGCTTTCGCCGTATGTCGGTGCGGATTATAATCACACTTCGCTTAATTTCGGACGCCAAACCGAAGACCTGTATGCGGATAACCTGAATTCTCTGGGGGTGGTTGCCGGCGTGAAATTGTTGGGAATGGTTTCGGCCGAAGGCTTTTATCAGCAGTCGGAGGATAAAAGCCACACCGTGAACGGCTATTTTGTTGACGGCGATGCGGTAACCAACAAACTGAAGCTGAAAGCTTACGGGATCGACTTGGTCGGTGACGTGCTTAATTTGGGTATTGTGGAAGTTTTGTCATCGATCGGTTACGGATATTACGATGCTGACGTTTCCAACCGGGTTAACATCAACGGGTACGTCAGTCGTAAGAATTTTAACGAGAAGGGAAACGGCATCCGTCTGGGCCTGGGAGCTCAGGTCAATCCGCTGCCTTCGTTCGGAATCCGGGCGATGTTTCGCTATACGGTGACCGATATGGATGCGGTTAAAAATATGAAAGAGGTTACGGTTGGTATCCGTTACTATTTTTAATTGAGATTTTTCTGCTGAGATCCCGGGCTTTGCCCGGGATTTTTGTTTTTAAATAAGTTTCTGATTTGGTTCGAAAAAAAAATTGTGTTGGTGCTTGTAAAAGAAAAAATAGTTAATAGATAGGGAAAAATAAGTCTACACTTTTGATTTTTGTCGGTTATACTTGCAACGTTCAGTTGTGAATAGTGCTATTGGGTAGGTCAAAAAAATGATAACTAAAAAATCACTTCAGAATTTAAGTGCCTTAATGATTTTGCTGGCTGTCGGCAGATACCAGAGTAAAAGAAAAGTGGCAGAAGCGACCAATACTTCCATTGATACCGTAAACAAATATATCTCCAACCTGGAATATGCGTTGGGGACCCGTTTGGTGGTAAACAATACCAAAGGGTGCCGTTTGACCAGACAGGGAATGAAAGTTGCCGAACAAGTCAAGGACGTACCGGTGATTTTGGACCGGATTTGCAATCAGCGCTCCAGTTCCAACCTGTACAAAGGAGATGTTTGCGTTTGTGTGCCGCTGCTGGTCAGTTCGTGCCGGTTTCCGTTTGATTTTTCCGAGCTGTATGATCTTCATCCCGATATTAACGTGGTGTCTTTCAGCACGATTGAACCACCGCAGTGCCGGGAAATAGGCGCCGATGTCGGTGTGGTTACCTGTGCACCGGAAGCGGTTCCCGATTTTTCGCTGCTGTATACGCGAAAGATAAAATACAGTTTCTTTGCGGCGCGAAAATATCTTGATAAATATGGTTGTCCCAAAGATATGGAAGATCTGCTCACGCGGCACCGCATGGTTGTATGTTTGCAAAATGCCGATCACATTCCCGGTTGGGACGAATTGATGCAAAGTGCCAAGAAAGTCTGTTTCTCATCAACTTCGACATTTTCTGTCGTTGAAGCAATCCGCTATGGGCTCGGGATCGGTTTGCTGCCGTGGTATTATGAGGATCGGGAGCTGGTGTCTCTCGATAATCTCGACTTTCATTTTGAAATGCCGGTATGTTTGATGATAAACAACGGTACCAAAGACATTCCGCGGGTAAGAGTGGTGGCGGAATGCTATCAGAAAGCCTTAAGCCGGATGTGATCCGGAAAACGGTGCCATAATTCGTTCAAGCACGCCCTGAGTTTTGGAAATGGCGATACCGTAGTTGGTTACGGCGACGCCGCGACGTTCGCATTCGCGCAGACGCCGGATCATCTCGGTGCGGTTAAGCATACAGGCGCCGCAATGAACAACCAGCGCAAATTTTTCCAAATCGTCGGGAAAATCTCCCCCGGCACAAAACTCAAACTGCAATTTACCGCCGCAGTATTGTTGCAGCCAATGCGGAATTTTCACTTTGCCGATATCGTCGGTCAAGGTATGATGAGAGCAGGCTTCGGCAATCAGTACCCGATCACCCGGTCGCAGGCGGTCAATAGCCGCGGCGCCCCGGCTTAAGATGCCGATATCGCCTTTGTAGCGTGCAAAAAGCGTTGAAAAAGTTGTCATTTTGATTTCGGACGGTACCGTCGCGGCAACTTTGAGTACGACCTGCGAATCAGTAATCACCAAAGCGGGAGGCTGTTTGAGACCGGACAGTGACGCGGCAAGTTCGTTTTCTTTGGTAATCACGGCAACCGCATTGCAGTCGAGAATTTCCCGCAGAACCTGAACCTGAGGCAAAATCAGCCGTCCTTTTGGGGCCGATAAGTCTATCGGAACCACCATCATGACCGTATCGCCCGGAGTAATCAAATCACCGACCAACAAAGGATCTTCGTGGAATTCGGAGGGTGCAAGTTCAATCAGTTGTTGTTTGAGTTCTTCGATGTTTTGCCCGGTTGCCGCGGAGACGGAAATCCAATTTAAATGCCGGTTTTGACAGTAGTCGCGGTCAGTTGCAGAAACGGATGCGAGATCGCTTTTGTTAAAAACCAGAATAAACGGGATGCCGAGTTTCTGTACTTCGGCGATAATTTGCTTATCATGATTGTCAAGCCCTTGTTCGGAAACAACAATCAGAGCCATATCCGATTTATATAAAACCCGTCGGGTGGCCTTGATCCGCAGTTCGCCCAGTTCGCCGTCGTCGTCGAGTCCCGCGGTATCGAAGAAAGTGACCGGTCCGAGCGGCAACAGTTCGTACGGTTTGGCAACGGCGTCGGTTGTGGTGCCCGGCTGAGCGGAAACAATGGCAACTTCCTGGCCGGTGAGAGCATTGATCAGGGACGATTTCCCGGCATTGCGGCGTCCGATCAGGGCAATGATACAGCGCAAGGCGCGGGGAGCGGTGTCAGGGTTCATTTTTTGCGATCCTTTACAGTTGTTTGTTTTCGGAACGGGTTTTCAGTCAAATGCGAAAACATAAAGAGTTCCGGGGGGATAACGACTTATTTAGGCAAAAAATAACAAAAAACCGTTTTTGAAGCAATAAATAATTAAAAATATCGGCGAAAAACGAAAATAATTGTTGCAAAAAAGCAAGTTTACTTTTAATAAGGAAATAACTTCGGATGAAGCGGCAGCGGCGTAGCCGATGCGAGGCGCGCATCCGAAAGAAAGAAAAATGTCTTATAATTATGTTATGGAAAAATGGATGAGTGGCAGAGAGGCTGAATGCGCGCGACTCGAAATCGTGTATACGGGGTGACTCGTATCGGGGGTTCAAATCCCTCCTCATCCGCCATTTGCAACACCGTCCTGATGACGGTGTTTTTTTATGGGCGTTTGAGCTGTTTGATAAAAAGACGCTCATTTGCAGCATCTATTTTCGTGTTCAACCGGACTGCAGGGGCTGCAAGCACTTGACTTTGTTAAAGTGATTATGATAAATTCGCCTTATATTAGAAATATTTAAAACTTTTCTACTTAATGCGTGTTGCCGATTTTATAAAGCCAAATTTAAAAACGGGGATTAAAATTATGATTGAAAAATCCGTTTTTCCGGTCGGATTGGAACGTGAAGCTGGCTATGTTTGTGGCCAGAACGGTACCGGATTCCTTTTAAATTTTGCCGGGTATCGCCTGGTACTTACGGATTTGCATTGCATTCCTGAAGAATGGAAAAGCTATGGACGGAATATTTTGAAAAAATATATAGAAGATCATATATTTTTTGGCATGATTCCGAACACTCCGAATATATGGAGAATTCCTATATGTAATATTTTTTATCATATGGATGATATTGGAAACTTTTTGGATTTACTGATTTGTGCTGTTGATGAAAAAGATGTTTCTGCGGTTTGTGAACAAACATCGTTGAATGATATACTCTCGTTAGAATTATCTAATCGCGACGTTCGCTTGGAACAATATTACAGAATTTACGGATATCCGACGCGGGAGTTTAAGAAAAACGGGGCCTCTTATCGTTCTGTGGGTCATGAAATTCAAGGCAAATTAACCAAGAGGCATATCATTAAAGATGACAGTAATAATGTTTTTGATATTCCTTCGTCCGTTTACCCTATTGAGGTTTGTGAAATTGAGATTGTTGGGAATTCTTATGGAGGGCATGGATTCAGCGGTTCTCCCGTCGTTGATGAAGAAAATAAAGTGGTCGGAATTATTTTTGGTTGCAGTGCTGATTTTCAAACGTTTTATTTTTTTCCGAATAATATCTTGCAGGCCGTTCTAAGCAAGGTTGTCGTAAAGTTGGAAAAGAACGCCGGGACTTCTTCTTCCGTTTCTCAAGATTCAAGTGTTTAGAAACGATGCCGCCGATGGTGTGTTTGGGCGGCAGCGGCTTGCATTGCCGGGCGGGGGAACTTATATAGATTATAAACCGGGGCGGGTCTGTTTGAAAAACATGAGTAATACAGAGCCGTGAAAAGAAGACCCGGAGAGGTTTAACCAGTATAAGGAGAGACAAAATGTTGAAGAAGTCAGTTCGTCGGGGTGCCGCCGCTTTGACCGCGGCTTTAATAGTGGCAGGGTTAAGTTTTTCTGCCGAAGCCGGACAAACCGGCAATCCAAATCCCGGCACGGCAGCGGACAATTCCGAAATCGGTATATTGAAACAACGGTTGGATGCTCAGGAACGCATGATTAACAATCTGCTGAGGCAGAGTGATCCGTTTTTTGCAGCTCCGGGCGGCACGGCAGATTTTTGGATGCCGGTTCCGGGTTTGCGAATGGATTTTGGCGGTTTTCCGGTTCCGGTAAAATCAGATGTTTTCGGGCGAATGAATGTCTCCGATCAAAAAGATAAAATTGAAGTGTCGGTCGAAATGCCGGGGATGGAAAAAGGCGACATCAATATTGAAGTCAAAAATGATGTTTTAACCATTTCCGGAGAGAAAAAACAGGCTCAGGAGGTTAAAGAAGGAGATTATTATATGCAGGAACGTCAGTTCGGCACCTTTAAGCGCGCGATTCAGTTGCCGCCGGATGCGGATGTGGATAAGATTTCCAGCAGTCTCAACAACGGCGTCTTGACAATTCTGATCCCCAAAGAGGCAGCAAAATCCCAACAAGTTAAGAAAATTCCGGTAAAGTAGGAAAGCCGACAATCGAAAACCGGTGCCGCGGGCGCCGGTTTTTGTGTGTTTAAAAACATGTTTTTTCGCTGTTTGGATTTTTTTTTATAAAAACTCTTGACTTCGAGTAAACTCTAAATCTTATGATGCAGTTCAAGAAGATTCGTTCTTAACCAATAAGGAGATAAAAATGACCTGTTTAGATAAAATCAATTCTCCGGCCGATCTCAAAAAGCTGGATATGGAAGAACTGGAAATTTTGGCCGGTGACGTGCGTGCCGCTGTTTTGAATCGCGACAGCAAAATCGGCGGCCATGTCGGCCCTAACCTGGGAATTGTCGAAACCGCAATTGCGCTTCATTACGTGTTTGATTCTCCGGTTGACAAAATTGTTTATGATGTTTCTCATCAATGTTATCCGCATAAAATCTTAACCGGTCGTAAAAACGGATTTTTGAACGATGAGGAAATGAACAATATTTCCGGTTACACCAGTCCGGCCGAGAGTGAACATGACTTTTTTGTCATCGGCCATACCTCAACTTCGGTTAGCCTGGCCTGCGGGCTGGCAAAAGCACGGGACCTGCAGGGCGAAAAGCATAATGTGATTGCGGTGATCGGCGACGGTTCTCTCTCCGGCGGCGAAGCTCTGGAGGGTTTGAGCAATGCGGCGGTTTTGGACAGCAATATCATTATTATCGTCAATGACAATGAAATGTCGATTGCCGAAAACCACGGCGGTTTGTACAATAATTTGCGTCTGTTACGTGAAACCGGCGGCAAAGCGGAATGCAATATGTTCAAAGCGTTGGGATTTAATTATCATTATGTCGAAGACGGTAATGCTCTGCCGCAAATGATTGAGGTGTTAAACAAGGTTAAGGACACTGCCTGTCCGACCGTGATTCATATCCACACTCTAAAGGGAAAAGGATATTCTTTCGCCGAAAAGGACAAAGAAAAATGGCATTGGAATCTGCCGTTTGATCTTGCCAGCGGTGAGATAACCGTAGATGTCGGCGGCGAAAACTATAATGACATTACTTTTGATTTTATGAAAAAGAAAATCGACGCCGATAAAAAGGTGGTGTTGGTTAATGCCGGCACGCCGGGCGCTTTCGGGCTCACAGCCGAAAGAAGGGCGTTGTTGGGACAGAACTATGTTGACGTCGGCATTGCCGAAGAACACGCGGTGGCGATGTCATCGGCGCTGGCCAAAGGCGGCTGCAAGCCGGTCTATATGGTATGGAGTTCGTTTATTCAGAGAACATATGATCAGCTTTCGCAGGATTTGGCAATTAACCGCAACCCGGCGGTGATTCTGGTTTCGGGCGCCGGCATTTCCGGCGGTGACGTAACTCATCTGGGATGTTTTGACATCCCCCTGATTTCCAATATTCCGAATATTGTTTATCTGGCACCGGCTAGCAAAGAAGAATATCTGGCGATGTTGGCGTGGGGAATTGAACAAACGGAACATCCGGTCGTTATCCGTGTACCTTCGGCGGTTGTTTGCGCCGGAAAAGAGGCGGAGAACGATTATGGACAGTTGAATCGTTATCAGGTGGTTAAATCGGGTTCCAAAGTTGCCGTTTTTGGGGTAGGGAGTTTTCTGTCGCTGGGCGCCCGTGTGGTTGATGAGTTGAAAAAGCACGACATCGATGCCACTCTGATCAATCCGCGTTTTGTCAGCGGGCTGGATGCAGACTTGTTGATGCGGTTAAAAAACGATCATCGGTTGGCAGTAACACTGGAAGACGGCGTTGTTGCCGGCGGTTTCGGTGAAAAGATTGCCCGTTTTTACAGTGCAGATGCGATGAAAGTTCTTAATTTCGGCGCCGATAAAGAATTTACCGACCGGGTGCCGCTTGAGGTCCTGTACCGCCGTTATCATCTGATGCCGGAACAGATTGTTGCTGATATTTTGCATGCTCTGTAAGTTTGTCGATACGGTCTTTGAAGCCCCTTCGTTATGAGGGGGCTTTTGAGTTTTTGCAACAAAGGTTTGCCGTTTTGTAATATTTTATAATTTTTGTTGATTTGCTATCGACAGGACACTGCGGCATACTGAAGTTTGACAACAAAAGGAGACTTAGTGATGAAACACGGAAAGAACTTTACCCTCGGCGAATATGTAATTATCAAAAAACCGGAGTTGGTTGAAGTAGGGGACAATGTGCGGATTGCCGATTTTTGTCGTATTTCGTCGGCTTGCAAGATCGGTTCCGACTGTGAGATTGCGCCCGGTACGTATATTGCTGGCGGCGACGGTAAATATACTTTTGAAATGGGCAGTTTTTCCAGTTTGGCCGCCGGGGTGAAGGTGTGGCTTTCAAGCAATGACTATGTCAACGAGTTGGTCACGCATTCGGTTCCGGAAGTGAAGGAAATTCAGGGTAATGTCCGGTTGGGAAAATTTACCGGCGTCGGTACCAACTCGGTGATTATGCCGGGTAATGATATTCCGGAAGGGGTAACGATCGGTGCCTTGAGCTTTGTTCCGTCCGGTTATAAATTTGAACCGTGGACCGTTTATGCGGGGCGACCGATCCGCGCGATTAAAAAACGCAACCGGGCCAACATTATGCGTACTCTGATGAAAATCGGCTATATTGATGAGGACGCCGCGGAATTACCCGATGAGTTGTGTGCCGAATAGGCCGATAATCGGAAATCAAATTACAGCCGGATCGGATTTTGGTCGCCAGGGTCGGTTTCGGCCGTAATTTGCCGGGTTTTGGCAATGCCGGTTCGGGCTTGGCGTGCCGCCGTTTCATGTTTAAGCGTTTCAAAAATATAAAGGGCATCATGGTAACACGCCAGCGCCTCCTGCAATGCTTCGCGGTTGGCCGTGGTTTTGCCTTCAAGATAATAAACTTCGGCTATTTTCTCCTGAATTTGCGCCCATAGCAACGGCTGACGGTTCTCGGTGATGATTTTTTGCTGGTTGCGATAGGCATTGACGGCCAGCCGACAGATATCCGCGCTCTTGGTCAGATGGGCGAGGTTATGAAGAAGGTAACCGAGGTTGCCCTGAATATAACTCCAAAAACGTGGGAATTGCGCCTGAGTGAATATCCGTTCACTTTCGCGAAGCTGGTAAACCGAATCGCGCAGAGCCTGCAGGTCTTCGGTTTGTTTCCAGTAATTGTAGTAAAGGCCGGAAAGCTTGTAACAAATGTAACCGTAGTCGTAGGGATAGGTATATTTGCCGAAATATTTTTGTGCCTGATGATAATGGCTGATGGCAGCTCGAAAATAAGTCCCGGGATGACGGGCCATATAAACCGACGCACAGTCGTTGAGTTGTCCGAGATGAAGATAAATGCAGCCGAGGTGAGTGGGTTGCAAAATTTGTTTTTGATATTTGAGGGCGGTTTCAAATAAATTGCCGATGGTTCTGAAGTCGTCAACACTGCGGTTGTCGGCGGCGGCGCTCATATAGATCAGACCGAGTTGGTTGAGCAGGTAAGGCATATAGTCAAGGCCGAGCGGTTTGACCGAATCGATTTGCGAAATGCGGCGGATGATTTTTTTGAGGAGATATTTTTTGTAGATTTTAGACTCGGCGTCGGCGCGGTTGACGGCGCTGACAATCGTTCCGATCAGCAAATCGAGCAGGGCGGAAGGGAAACTTTGTTCGTCGTTAAACGAATCGGCCGGCACATACATACTGTCAAGCAGGCAGATAAAAGACTGCTCGTCGTTTTCGTACTGGCGCGGGGTTTGGAAGTTGAGCCGGATGCGCCCGGTTTCGCGATAGCCCCAAATCAGAACATCGGCCCCGGTATGTTCAAGCAGGTTTTGTCCTTTGTCGATCAAGTCGAAAAAATTACGGCTTTCAAAATTGAGAAACGATTGGTCAAAATCGGGGACCAGGCATGAGACGTCAAGACCTTCGCATTGTTGCAGCAGGCGATTCAGCATACTGCCATTGCTGTTGCTGACATGATCGCAGAATTCGACGACCGTCACCTTAAACCTGATATCCGAATCAGCGGCTTCGGCACCGCTGCCGGAACCGTAAACCGGCGGTTTGGCAAAAATGTGATGCAGCAGCCTTCGAAACATTAAAATTGATCGTCCTTTTTGACATAGTTCTTAAATTCGTTGACCCGATCTTGCAATTCTTCCAGCACCTGAGCGTTAATGTCCTTAAGACTTTGCATCGGTGCCGGGACGTTGCGGAAACGATAAATCAGCCACAGAGCGATCAGGGAAGAAACCAACAGCAGCGACCATGGTGTCGGCGAATAGGCCTGAAAACATCCGAAAAACAACATCAACAGCTGAATTCTCATGCTGAAGGATGTCGCCTGAGCCGGATTCATTCCTTCGGCGACCGCCTGCTGAAAAGAGGTGTCGGCATAAAGATCGTCGTAACGGGGCAAAAAAGTCAGTTTGAGAATCAGGGCCCATGCAAAATCAATCAGGAAAAACAGGGAAAGAATGATACAGCACGAAGCGGCGCCTTCTCCGGCCATCGGTACCATTAAGGCAAACAAAACCAAACCGCAAGCGGTGGCGTCATAACGTGAAATTTTGATTCGCGACGGATGCCACGAAAATGCCAGCAACGCTGCAAATGCGCCGGTATACATCCATCCGAAGATTCCGAGCAGAAACGGCGCTGCGTTAAGAGTTCCGAGGATGCCGATACCAACCGAGACAGTCAGCGATTGTGAGGCCAACATACCGTCACCGCTGTTGGCATAACGGTAGATGCCGGCAAACAGCAATCCTGTTGCCGCAACGATTATCCGGTTGACCCAAGGTTCCAGCGAGGGGATAAAACGGAGAGCGGAGTCGGGAATAACCGCTGCCGATAAAGTGACGGCAACGGTCAGAATCAGCGGAAACCAACGTTCCAGCCGCGGGTACACGCCGGCCGTGCTGATCAGAAGTGCTCCTGCAAAGGGAATGATTATCTGCCAAGGGTTAAAAGACCCGATAAAATCGTTGCCGTTATAGAGGAAGAAATAAGTCAGCAGCAGCAACGGCAGCAAAACGGCAAACAGCGGCAAAAAAGCGGTGTTGGTTAAGCTTGCCTTGCGGTTAAAATTGCTTTTGCGGGCCATAGCGCTGTAGCAGACGGCCGGTACGACAAAACTTAGAAAGGCCAGTCCCAGAGTAATCAGAAAATTCATGTTCATTGCGGTGTTCCCTATTTATTTATCAAACAGTTATAATATGATTATCCGATTTCTTCAACATTTATATGATGACGATTTTTGCAGCCGGGCGATAAAAAAGCCGTCAATGCCGCCCAGCAGATCGGGCAGACAGCGAATATAACCTTCGGGCGTAATGAGCTTTTCAAAACCGGGCATGCCGTAAGGATTGATCTCTTCGGCGCTGATTTCGGAGATCGTAAATTCGGGGTGCGAATCGAGAAAGCGGCCGATTTGCTGTTCGCCTTCGGCTTTGCTGAGCGAGCACACCGCGTAGAGCAAAAGGCCGCCTTCGGCGACAGCCGGTGCAGCAGCTTCGAGCATTTGACGTTGGACTTCGCTGTTTTTGACAACGTCGGCGCGGGTACGGGTGTGCACGATTTCGGGATGCCGGCGCAACGTACCGGTGGCCGAACAAGGCGCATCAAGCAGAACAATTGGGTATTGAGGTGCGTTTTTGAGGTATTCGAGCGCATCGGCACAAACGATGCGTGACGCCTGCAAGCCCAGTCGTTGAAGGTTTTCACGCATGGTGTCAAGGCGGGGGGCGGAAATGTCAAGCGCTGTTACAACGGCACCTTTACTGATCAGTTGTGCGGTTTTGCCGCCCGGAGCGGCACAGACGTCCAGCACGGATTTGGCGCGTACGTTTCCGAGGGCGGTTACGGCGAGCGAAGAAGCCAAGTCCTGTACCCACCAGTGTCCCTCGGCATATCCCGGCAGTTCGCTGATATTGCCGGCGGAACGCAGACGGATGCTGCCGTTGCCCGCCAGTTGTCCGTTCAATATACGGCTCCAGCCTTCGGGATCTTCTTTTACGGTTATGTCAAGTGCCGGTTCTTCCTGAGCGGCCTGTTCAATAGCAGCAATTTTTGAGGCTGTATAGTCAGCGCGGAGAATTTCTCTAAAAGCAGTCGGAAAAAACGGCATCTGCATACGGGCGGCAATTTGTTCTTTGTCACGGCATATTTTATGCAAAATTGCATTGACAAATCCGCCGCAATAGCGGTTTCCGCGTTTTTTTGCCAGTTCGACATAACTGTTGACAGTGGCATAATCCGGAGTGCGAAAATAGAGTATTTCCACCGCGCCGAGAATGATTGCCAGATGCGGGACATCGGGACGGGCGGGGATTTTTTTGGCAGCATAATTGCGAATGATGCTTTTGATGAACTCCTGACGGCGAAGGGCTGTGAGTACCAGACGTTTGATAAAAGCATTTTCCTGCGGCGACAATTCTGTCAGTTCCTGATCAGAAACACTGCCGGCATATGCCGAATCGAGAGCTTTTTGGTAAATGTTTAAGGCGATGCTACGGATATCCACGGGTAATGTCCTTTGCTGCTACGGTTAACTGATTGGATAAACAGTTTAGAAAATTGTATCGGCAAATACAAGGGATAAAAACGATTTACACCGGTTTGTGTTTGCTGTATCAGGCAACTGCCGACGGAGATTTTTGTTTTTTTGCGACAACTTTGTTGTCTTTTTGCAAAATATATTATAGCCTAATGCGCAAACGAAAAGATAAAGCTCAATTTTTAGAATACGGAGACAATAAGTTGAAAGATGACTGCAGCGCCCGTCATAACGGCAAGCCTTTTGCCGAATGGCAGAAAGAATGGGAAATGGAAGAAAGATATAACTTCCATACGATTGAAAATAAATGGCAGCAAATTTGGGACAGCGAAAAAGCCTATAAGGTGGAAATTGATCCGGACAAACAAAAGTTTTATGTTCTGGTGGAGTTTCCCTATCCTTCCGGGGCGGGTCTGCATGTGGGCCATCCGCGTTCCTATACGGCGCTTGACGTGGTGGCACGCAAAAAACGGATGCAGGGATTTAACGTACTGTATCCGATGGGTTTTGACGCCTTTGGGCTGCCGGCCGAAAACTATGCCATTAAGACCGGGGTGCATCCGGCGGTGTCGACCAAAGCCAACATTGAGAATTTTACCCGTCAATTAAAATCAATCGGTTTCAGTTTTGACTGGGACCGTTGCGTGACTACCTGTGATCCGGAATATTACAAATGGACGCAGTGGATGTTTATCAAATTTTTTGAAAAAGGGTTGGCTTACAAAAACAAAATCGCCATCAACTGGTGTCCTTCCTGCAAGGTGGGGTTAGCCAACGAAGAAGTTGTCAACGGTTGTTGCGAACGTTGTGGCGCTCAGGTGGTGCGTAAGGATAAAGAACAATGGATGATTGCGATTACCAAATATGCCGATCGTTTGATTAATGATTTGGATGAGCTGGACTTTATTGACCGGGTTAAGGCACAGCAGGTTAATTGGATCGGCCGTTCCGAAGGTGCGGAACTTGACTTTGGTCTGACCGACAAGGAAGGAAAACCATTGTCGGATAAGAAACTGACTGTCTTTACGACTCGGCCCGATACCGCTTTTGGCGTGACTTACATGGTGCTGGCACCGGAACACAGATATGTGTCGGAACTGGCAGATATGTTTGAAAATCCCGAAGAGGTGAACGCTTATGTCGAAGCGACCGCCAAAAAGTCGGAACTGCAGCGGACCATGGATGATAGCAAGACCGGGATTGAACTGAAAGGCATTAAGGCCAGGAATCCCTATAACGGCGCTTTGATTCCGGTGTTTATTTCCGATTATGTTTTAACCGGTTACGGCACCGGCGCGATTATGGCAGTGCCGGCGCATGACCAGCGCGACTATGATTTTGCCAAGGCGTTTGAATTGCCGATTATTCAGGTGCTGGAAGGCGGCGATATCAGCGAAAAGGCCTGGGAAGAAGACGGCGCGCATGTCAATTCGGGCTTTTTGAACGGCATGAACAAAGAAGACGGCATGCGGGCGGCAATTGATTATGCGGCCGAACACGGTTTCGGACGATCGAAGATCAATTTCAAACTGCGGGACTGGGTCTTTTCACGTCAGCGTTACTGGGGCGAACCGATTCCGATGGTTTATTGCGAACATTGCGGTTGGCAGCCGGTTCCCGAATCGGAACTGCCGCTGACTTTGCCCGAAGTTCCCGACTATCTCCCCAACGATGAAGGCGAATCGCCGCTTTCCAAAGCCGGTGAATGGCTGAACGCCGTATGTCCCAAATGCGGCGGCGTTGCGCGGCGCGAAACCGATGTGATGCCGAACTGGGCCGGTTCTTCGTGGTATTTTCTACGCTATTGCGATCCGCACAATCAGGAGGCTTTTGCTTCCAAAGAAGCATTGGACTACTGGATGAATGTCGACTGGTACAACGGCGGTATGGAACATACGACGCTGCACCTTTTATATTCCCGTTTCTGGCATAAGTTCCTGTACGATTTGGGGTTGGTTCCGACGAAAGAGCCTTATCACAAACGGACCTCGCACGGGATGATTCTTGCTTCTAACGGCGAAAAAATGTCGAAGTCGCGCGGCAACGTGATTAATCCCGACGATATTGTCAGCTCATATGGTGCCGATACTTTCCGGATGTATGAAATGTTTATCGGGCCGTTTGACCAGGTGGCGATGTGGTCGGACGAAAGTCTGATGGGTGTTTACCGTTTTGTTAACAAGATTTACGGGTTGATGAAAAAGACCGCCGCGATAAAAACTTCGGAAGCTGATCTTCGGGCGATGCATAAATGCATTTTGGAAGTAAGCGAACGAATCGATCAAATGCGCTTCAATACCGCGGTTTCGTCATTGATGACTTATGTTAATTATATGTCGGGGCTGGATCAGGTTCCCGAAGAACTTTACCTGATATTGTTAAAGCTGATTGCGCCGTTTGCGCCGCACTTGGCCGAAGAAATGTGGGCACGGATGGGACAGGACGGTTTGATTGTGGCAGAAAGCTGGCCCGAAGGCAATCCGAAACTGGCCGAAGACAATACGGTGACGATGGCGGTTCAGATTTGCGGAAAAATGCGCGGAACCATCGAAATGCCGAAAGATGCGCCGAAAGCGGATATTGAAGCAAAAGCGCTGGCACTGGATAATGTTGCACGTCAGCTTGACGGCCGCGAAGTCAAAAAAATCATTATCGTGCCGAACCGGATCGTCAATATCGTGGCATAAAGAACACGGCGGAAAACAATCGGTGTTATCCGCCGCCTAAAAAGAAAGGACCGGAACATTGTTGCATAGAAAACATCTCATTTGGGGACTGCTGTTGATCTTGGGCGGCTGTGGATTTGAGCCGCTGTACGTTGAAAAAAAACACAGTAATATGTGGTATTACGGCGGTGACTTCGACACGTCGATCAGTCAGGAGATGGCTCAGGTCAGTATTGAACCGATTTCGCAGCGTTTTGGCCAGGTGATGCGCAATGAACTGTTGGATCTGCTGACGCCGAAAGGGGCGCCGAAACAACCGAAATACCGTTTGTACGTCAATCTGAGCAGTAAAAGCGTGTCGGATCAGGCTTTGCGTTCCGATATCACGGCGACCCGCAAGATGGTGAAATACCGGGTGCGCTATTATATGGTCGAAGGGACTGAAAAGGTGTTGAGCGGCGACAGCATTGCCTATGTCAGCTATGACATTCTGGCCAATCCTTATTCGACGACGATGGCACAGAAAAAAGGTGACGAAGATGCCGCCAAAATTATTGCTAACGACATTGCGTTACGGCTGGGCGCCTATTTTCATAGCACGATGACCAACCGGGGAAATCCGCATGATTTTTAAATCGGTCCAGGTGGACGGTTTTATCAAAAAACCGGATCAAAAAATCAAAGCGTTTCTGGTTTACGGCAGCAATGACGGTTTGCAGCGGGATACGGTCCGGCGGTTGGCAAAATCGGTTTGTCCCGATCTGAACGATGCCTTCCGGGTGGCGGAAATCAACGGCAGCGACGCAGTGTCGGATATCGGTCGTTTATATGGCGAATTTAACGGGCAGTCTTTGATCGGCGGCCGGCGGGTGGTTATTGTCAACGATGCTGGCAATGACCTCAGCAAGGGAATTCGAAAAATGCTGGACGAAAGCCCGAATGCCGAAAATCTGCTGATATTGTCGGGTTCCGGAAGCCTCAATAAGAAATCTTCACTGGTTAAGCTGGCGGAAGACAGCGGTGATATGGGGTGTTTTGCCTGCTATGAGGATAAGAACGAAGATATTTGCAGCGTTTTGCGGGGAATGGGACTGACCTTTGAACCGGCGGCGATTCAATTGCTCTGTTCACGATTGTCGGGTGACCGGATGGTGAATCTTGGTGAGTTAGACAAACTGGCGACTTATATGGGAACGGCTAAAAACGTGACCCCGGAAATTGTGGAAAAAATCATCAGCGATGCTTCCGATTCGAGTCTGGAAGATATTTATTATGCCGCGCTGGAAGGCGACCGGGCCAAGGCACTTTCCTTTTACAGTCGCTACATCAACGAAGGCAATGAACCGGTGGCAGTAGTGCGGGCCTTAATGTATCATTTGATGAAACTGTTGATTTGCCAGGCGGGAATCGAAAACGGCGAGACCGTTGACCGGGCAATGCAGCGGTTGGTTCCGCGGATCATTTTTTATCGCGCCGATGCGTTTAAACGGCAGCTGTCGGCGTGGAAACGCGACAAGCTCCTGCGTGGGCTGGAGATGCTGTATGCTGCCGAAAAAGATTGCAAAACCACCAACATGCCGGCGATTGAGATTGTCAGTATGTTGTTGTTGCGGATGTCGGCGGCAGCCAAAAGGCAGGGATAAGATGTTCAGTGCGCGTTTTGCCAAGTTTATTGAAATGTGGCAGCAGGAATTCGGAATCGAGCGCAGTATCGACGAAAAGGTCTGTGAAGACCGCGACGGCAATCCGATTCCCTGGTACACCTATCCGGCCATTGAATATCTGTCACAATTTGACTACCGAGATAAGAAGATTTTTGAATACGGATGCGGCAATTCGTCGCTTTTCTGGTCAGCCCGCGCCGAATCGGTTACCAGCATAGAAGACAACCCGAAGTGGTTTACCAAATGGGAAAAAGAATTTGATCGTGCCAACCTGGATGTTCGTTGGCGGGATGAGGGCGAAGCTTATGAGCAGGCGGTTTTTGAGGATGGTTGCCGTTATGACGTGATTGTGGTTGACGGCAAACGGCGGGCGGAATGCGCGGCAGCGGCGGTGAAAGCTCTGGCCGTGGGCGGTATGGTTATTTTGGATGACAGTGACCGCATCAATACCAGCAAAGAATATATGAAAGCGGTTGCCGCTTTAAAGGAAGCCGATCTGATCCAAGTTGATTTTTACGGTTTTTGCCCGATGAACTGTTACAGCAAAAATACTTCGCTTTTTCTCCGTCGCGATTTCAATTTTCAAACGCTGGCGGGGATTGAGCCGGTGAATGGCTGGGGTAATTTGTGGTCAATGAACCGGCGGGATCGAAAAGAGTTTTATAAAAAACTCGGATGATTGTCTAAAAGAATATAGACAAAAGTACTTGCAAAATAAAAAATGATGTGCTAAGCTTTTAAAAGTTATCAGGGGGTTATCTGATGACGAGCACCGCGAAAGGGGCGGAGAGCTTAGGGTTTTATTATTTATGCTTGACATAAGTGTAAACAGCTTTTTAAGGGGAAGAGCTATGAAGACACGAAATTTAGGGATATTTTTGCTCGCTGCATCATTTTGCGGTGCGCTTTTTTGTGCTTGTGCAGAAGCCAAGGTCTGTTTTGTTGGTGATCCGAATTGTGCTAGCGGAGCCGATTTTGGTAAAATTGATCCGATTCCGACTGATGATCTGTGCAAACAGGAAGGTTATACGACGGTAGCTTCAGCTTGCAACAATCCGGGCGGTGTCTGCCCCTATGATGCCCGTTATGTGAAATGCTGCGGCAGCGAATATGCTTATCAGGCATGTGTTTTTCCTTTGGAAGCGGTTAAAAAAACAGATCCCAAAAGCGGAAAACTGGTTAGCGACAAATGCGGCAGTCTCTATAGATG
Organism: uncultured Azospirillum sp.; assembly: GCA_900539605.1. Lineage (GTDB taxonomy): Bacteria > Pseudomonadota > Alphaproteobacteria > RF32 > CAG-239 > JAFUYI01. The sequence continues at coordinate 19,747 of UQCS01000016.1, forward strand.
TCAATGTAATTCGGAATATAAAACACCGGCTCAATGGAATACTGGTATTAAAAATTGTCAGCCGGGCGGCGGCGTTTGTTTGTTGAGTACCAACGATACTGTTTTTTATAATAAATGCATTTGTGATGTAAACTATTTTCCCTATGAGGGAAGTTGCCCGGCAGAAATGAGACAAATAGAGAAATGTACGGACAGTGACGGTAAGTCCCGTGTGAGCTGCCAATGTCCGAGCAATTATCGTACCTGTACTTACGGCGGGGCGACCGGAGCCAAGAGCTGCCAACAAGGAGGATTAATCCTTTACAGTTCATGCAAATCTCCGGAAGATGAATGTAAAAATGCCGGTTATTTTAAGGACTGTGACAAACAAACCTGCTATTATGACACTAACAGTACCGAAAAAGTTAAGAATCAATATCCGATTTCGTGTGAAGATTCGAACGAAGCTTGTCCTTATGCTTACGGATTTTATAAATGCCGTTGGAGTGCTGCCAACTATTGTGCCAAATGGGATATGACGGAATATTCGAAAAAACTGCCAACCACTTGTACCAAAGACGGTGTTCAGGGAACGGTAGTGCCGTGTAATTTGGGTGGTAATGCCAACGGTGGCGGCAGCACCAAAAATTATCTCGGTTATTATCGCTGCAAACTGACTTGTGAACAACAGGTGCGCGGCGCATATTCCCAAGGGTATCTGACGGTGACGACCAATGTTCTTGACAGTAAAAACAATTTTGGGTTCGTTCGTTCGGGCGGAGGAAAAAAACATCTGTATCTTATCGGGGATGTTGCTTTCCCTAAGGGAGAGATGGGCAGTGGCGGCTGGTCTCACGACCAGATGGCAAAAGAAGATTTTGCTTCCATTAATGGTATCAATGCTTTGTATGATGTTGATCCGGTTCGGTACAGCAGTTGTGCGGAAAATCGTTATTCATATTATCGGCCGACGGTATATCTGAGCAACAAGCGCATCACTGGCTCAAATCAGATTTTGAATGTTGATTTGTCGGATGTTAATATTACTTTTGTGATGAACAGTGGCGATGGCGACGGCAGAGAAGATTATCAGCTCCTGAGCAGCCACACATGGAAAAACGTTGGATTTTCTCATTATGCAAGTAAGAGTTATGTCCAAAAGCTGGGTTTGACGGATTCTTGTGAAATGAGAACCTCTAGCCACAGAGACGGTTGGGCAGATGTTGCTTTTGACGGAGATAGAAACAATATCCACATTTATAATAAGTCAACTTTGACCCTAACCGGTGATATATCTCTGAATATGGGAACTGGTTGTTATAAGGCAGATGAAAACAATTTAAAAAATAATGAAGGTTGCGGGGCCTATACTAATTTTCGCATAAATGGTGCTTGGGGAAAAATCATTTTTGACAATGCAACGATTGATGGTAATGCAGGTAATGATTTTGACTGTGCGGACGCAAGCACGATTTTATTTAAGAATTCCAGTGGGTTGGTTGGTAAAGTCTGGTCACAATGTAATGTTGGTTTGCTGGACTCTAATATTCAGTTGTCGTTGCTTCATATTCAGCCGCATAATAACAATCAAGCGAATGTTTCTTTTGGAGGCAGCACAATCTCAGAATGCATCAAGAAAACACCGGGTGTTTATTTAAAAAATTCTATATTGACACTCGGAGGTAGAAATTTCCGGTGGCCGAGCATGATACGTAATAAGTCTGACTATGGCAGAATGTATATCAGTAAGGACAGCAAGGTAATCGTATATGGCAGTCTTTATTTAGGACCGGGTTCTTCCGTTTGTTTCCCTGATACCAATGGCACAAAATATGTAACTTCCAGCAAGGGCGGCTATCGGTTGGAAAATGGAGATAACGGAAATGCAATTGTCGCATTTAACGGTAATACGAGTAATTATAAGAGAATTTATTTCTATGATAATAAGGACAGTTGGACATGTATGCCTTGTAATCAAGGGATTTGTACGGATTATAATCAGTACAAACGCTCTTATGCGTTAGGAACTGTGAGCAGTTCAGGAATCGGTAACTGGCGTGGCACGAATCCCGATAAATGGCAAGCAGGTTGGAGCAACGGCTTTTTATTTTCGGCGTGCTATAATATGGAAGCCTGTGGTCTGGGATATAATAAGTAATACGTTTTGGGAACAGGGAAAGAACAATAATATTCTTTCCTTTTTCGCGGAATTAAATATCTGCTGTTTGCTTGATAAAAAAGTTTTGAACAGAATTATTATTTACAACTATTTATACCAAAGATTATTGTTAAAGAGAGAAAGTGAAACTGCTTTTTGAAAAAGCCTGGCACTGAAGGTATTTATAAAAATAAGAGTTAAAAAAGATAATGGTTCTGTATAATTTGTTTTTGCAAGGAAAACTCAAAATAAATGTAATGAATATTAATCCTAATTTTTAAACTCAATTTTTTATGAAAACAAACAAATTTTGGTCGTATCTGGCAGCAGCTGCCATGATGACCGGTATGGTGATGGTGACTTCCTGCACGAAGAATGACTTCGAACTGCCGGAGGTTATCGAAAGTGAGGTTCTGGACGAAGGTCTTGACGCTAATGTCAAAGAAACGAACGGAACGGAAGGTACTCAACTGAGCTACGAAAGTTGGATCGTCGTGAAGGGTATTACCCGCGCTGAATTTGAAAACAAAGTTTCAGTTACTCTCAACAATCAGCTGAACCACATCAGCGGAGAACTTGACGTACAGGACTTTAACGAAGGCAAGCCCACGTTGGAATTGTCACGCAAAGTCGGCGAAAATAAAAAAGACGGTTTTGTAACGGTGACGGATTCGATACTGGTATGTACTGTTCATTATCCGGGGTTCTCATTTGATTATGAGCTGACTTATCAGGTAGGCGTCTATGACGATGGTGTTACCCGACAAGTTATGCCTTATTATCAATATGAAAATATTACGGATAAGGGCAGCAGTTTTTCTGCTTCGGAAAAAGTGAATGAAAACGGCAAAGAGTATGAAAAACGGATGCTGACGCACGAGTTGGAAGTAACATTTAACGGTGAAGTTTATACCGTATCTGCTGAATTTGTCCTTTATAAAGGACGGGTAGAAGATGTTCTGCTTTCGAGCAAAGTTGTCAGCGAAGGTTCAAAAATTGTTTCGTCAACGGAAACTTCCGTAACGACTTCGTCTTTTATTATCGTTGAACAGGAATGGTCCGTTAGTGGTACAAAATCTTTCCGCGTTGAAACAGAACTGTTAACAGAAATGACGTATTCGTCTGAAAAACACTACGGTTTTGTTTCGCAAATGTGGGATCCTTATTCTGACCCTCTTCTTTACGAAAGTGTGCGGGACAGTATCGTTGTTGGCAGCCGAACTGAAGGTAATGTTGAATTTACCAGAATCAGCAGAACACAAGATATTGTGTTGACTGATATCAGTAAGGGCAAAACCAACTTGGCTGCAACTCATACGGTATGCGAGTATGAAGTACCTGTCTATAAAGACGATGTATTGACATACGAAATGCCGTATAGCCAAGTTGACGTTGCCAGCGAGTGGCCGGGAACCGTTGAATGGGAACAAGTCTCCGATGGATGGCGTTTCTTATTTTATATAAGAAATTATTTCAATGTCGGTGATACAACGCCTATTTGTAGCGGAACAGACCTTAATGGTGACGGTGTAGACGATATTACCGGAGAACTGGTTGAGTGGACTTGGGCTGATGCCGTTGAGCTTTCTTGGACGTATTCAGATTATATTTATCTGGCGGAGTAGAAAGTGAATTAAAAAAACACCGGGTCGGTTAAGGCTCGGTGTTTTTTTGTGTGTTAAGAGTTTTTTCTTACCTCTTATAAGCCGCGCGTGGGCAATAGTGTGTGTGCAGCAGCTTGTGGGCTTTTTCACCGTTGGGTTGGCCGATATATTCTTCATAGAGGGTTTTAATCGACTGATTATGGTGTGATAACCGGTTGGCGGCTTTCAGATCCTCATCAAACAGCCCCTTGGCGCGTTTACGGCGAATATCATCGGTAATACCGCGCGGTTTCGGTTGTCCGGGCAGCATGACGCGCGGTTGTCCGCCACCGGCAATACAACCGCCGCGGCAGGCCATCACTTCCACAAAGTGATAAGGCGGTTCTTCGCCGGCTTCGCGGGCAGCACGAAGCCGTTCCAAGACTTTTTCAACGTTGCCGGTGCCGTGGGCGACTGCAATACGAATCGTTTTTCCTGCAATTTCGACGTCGGCCTGCTTGATGCCGTCCAACCCTTCAATTGCCCGGAAGTTCAGCTCGCCCAACTCCTGTCCGGTAATGTAAAAATAAGCCGTTCGAAGAGCTGCCGTCATCACGCCGCCGCTGGCACCGAAAATGGTACCGGCACCCGAATATTCGCCGAGCGGATTGTCGGCGGCTTCTTCGGGAAGTTTGCGAAAATCAATCCCAGCCTGCTTGATCATCCGTGCCAGTTCACGAGTGGTCAACGAAACATCAACATCTTGGAAACCGGATGAGTTCATATCTTCGCTGCGGACAATTTCCCATTTTTTGGCAGTGCAGGGCATAATTGAGATGACGCGAATGCGAGCTGGATCAAGTCCCATTTTGTCGGCATAATAGGTCTTGGCCAACGCGCCGACCATTGATTGCGGCGATTTGCAGGTAGAGAAATGCGCAATCATATCCTGATGATATTTTTCCAACAGGTCGACCCAGGCCGGGCAACAGCTGGTAAACATCGGCAGACTTTGCGGTTCTTCGGTAAAGCGGCGTACAAATTCGGTCGCTTCTTCGATAATGGTCAAATCGGCGCCGAAGTTGGTGTCAAAAATGCGTTTAAAGCCCATCCGCCGCAACGCGGCATAGGTCTTTCCGGTTAAGTTTTCGCCGAATTCATAACCGAATTCTTCACCGATAGCCACCCGAACTGCTGGCGCAATCTGAACAATGGTATAGAGACTGTTGTCATTGAGCATGTCCCACACTTTCTGAGTTTCGTCATATTCGACGATGGCGCCGGTGGGGCAATGGGCAGAACATTGACCGCATTTGATGCATGGGCTGTCTGCCAGATTGATGCCGTTGGCTGCCGTTACCCGAGTGGCCAGGCCGCGGTTGAGGTAACCCAGTGCCCATACGTTTTGCTGGTTTTGGCAGACTTCGACACAACGGCCGCAAAGGATGCATTTGCTTGAGTCAAGCACCAACGCTTTGGTCGAATCGTCGATCGGCCAACGTTTGGTGAGGTTGGGCAAAGTCGCTTCCTTGATGCCGAAGGTGTTGCTCAGATCCTGGAGTTCGCAGTGTCCGGAGCGGATGCAGGTCAGGCAGGCGTTGGGGTGGTTGCTTAAAATCAGCTTGAGAACGGTGCGGCGTACTTCCACCAGTTCGGCGTCGGAAGTAATCACTTCCATTCCTTCGGCCACCGGGGTGCAACAGGAACGCATGATGCGGCCGTTGACTTTGACGATGCAAATGCCGCATCCGGCAGTAGCGTCGACGTCGGGATGTTTGCATAAGGTCGGAATCTCGATATGAACGCTTCGTGCGGCTTCTAAGATCGAAGTTCCGGCAGTTACTTCAACATCGTAATTGTCAATTTTCAGTTTTACCATTATTTAGCCTCCGTGATTTTGTCCTGATTGCCGGCCACCTTGGCTTCGTATTCTTCGCCGAAGAAACGCATGGTGGAAAGAATCGGGTTGGGTGCGGTTTGTCCGAGTCCGCACAGTGACGCCTTTTGCATGGCGACGGCAATTTTGCGCAGTTCTTCAATGTCTTTGCGGGTACCTTTGCCTTTGGCAATTTTTTCCAGCAGCAGCAACATCTGCTTACCGCCGATGCGGCAGGGTGCGCATTTGCCGCAGGATTCGTCGACGGTAAAATCAAGATAGAATTTGGCAATATCCACCATATCAGCGGTTTCGTCCATCACGATCATGCCGCCCGAACCCATAATGGAACCGACTTTTTTGAGTTCTTCGTAACAAACCGGCAAATCGATGTTCGAAGCCGGAATAACCCCGCCCGACGGGCCGCCGGTCTGGACCGCCTTCAGTTTTTTGCCGTTGGGAACGCCGCCGCCGATCTGATTGACGATTTCGTCAATGGTTGTGCCCATCGGAACTTCAATCAATCCGGAATGTTCTACCTGACCGGTCAGGGCAAATACTTTGGTACCTTTTGAAGTTTCGGTACCGAAAGAAGCAAACCAATCAGCGCCTTTGAGGATAATCGGCGCCACGTTGGCGAGGGTTTCGACGTTGTTGATACAACTCGGTTTGTCCCATAGGCCGACTTCGGTCGGATAAGGCGGACGCGGACGCGGGGTGCCGCGTTTGCCTTCGATCGAGTGGATGAGGGCGGTTTCCTCACCGCAAACGAAAGCGCCGGCACCGAGACGGATGTCGATGTTGAAGTTGAAACCGGTGCCCATGATGTTGTTACCGAGCAGACGGTTTTTCTTACAGGCTTTGATCGCTTTTTCGATTCTTTCTACCGCTAGCGGATATTCGGCACGAATATAAAACCATCCTTCGGTGGCGCCGATGGCGTAGGCGGCAATCATCATGCCTTCGATAACATCATGAGGGTTGGACTCCAAAATACTACGGTCCATATAAGCACCGGGATCGCCTTCATCACCGTTGCAGATGATGAACTTATCGTCAACAACCGGAACTTTGGCCGCCAGTTCCCATTTGAGACCGGTCGGAAAACCGGCGCCGCCGCGGCCGCGCAGGCCCGATTTCTTAATTTCGGCCGCGACTTCGGCCGGTGTCATGGTTTTGAGAACCTTCTCCAATGCCAGATAACCGCCGCGGGCAATGTATTCGTGAATATCTTCGGGATCAAGATGCCCGGCCTGTTTCAAGACCACTTTTTCCTGCTTGGTGAAGAATGGTAGCTCGAGGGACAGCACATATTTGTTCAAAAATTCGGGCAATTCGAAAGTTTCGCCTTCCTCTAATTTGAGTGCCGGAATAACATGTTCGGAAATGATGATGCGTGCCACCAGCGGTTCCAGCCGTTTGTAAAGAACGTCTTTCTGTCCCTTGATTTCGACTCGTACCAGCGGCCCCTGAGCGCATAACCCCATGCAACCGGTGGCCACGATGCGTACTTTGCCTTCCAGTCCGTGTTCGGCCACTGCTGATTTCAGCAAGTCGAGAATATCGTCGCTGCCCGAAGACTTGCAACCGGTGGAGTGGCAGCAATATATGTTACAGACAAAACGGTCAAGATCCTGCCGTTTGTTCTTGGCAATTTCGTGGATATCGAATCTTTTGTCAATCTCATTCATATCAACCATGGGCCAGCTCCTTGTCTTCGTCGTCAAATTTTTTGCGCCATTCGTCAATAATATTGTGAACATCACCGACGGTTACGCGGCCGTATGTTTTGCCGTTGACCACACATACCGGTGCCAGACCGCAACAGCCGACGCAGCGGACGCATTGCAGGTGAAAAGTGCGGTCGGGGGTGCTTTCACCCTCGCTGATTCCAAGCTCTTTTTTAAATTCTTCGAGAACTTTGTCGTTTCCTTTTAAATAACAGGCGGTTCCGGTACATACCGAAATAACCGCCTTGCCGGGTGCTTCCAGCTTGAAAAAATTGTAAAAGGTGAGAACTTCGTAAATCCGGGCCAGCGGAATGTTCATCGCTCGGGCAATTTCCAGTGCGTCTTCCCACGGAACATAGCCCTTGACATCCTGAATTTCATGGAGGGCCATAATCAGCGACCCCCTCTTTTTGCGCCATTTGGCGGCGACTTGCGTTGCAACAGAAGTATCGCCCATATACTTGACCTCCTAAAGTAAATTGTCTATGTGCTTATGCTATCAGCATATTCGTAAAAATATGATTGCACAAGTCTAAAAAAATATACTTCTTGATAACTCGAAGGTTTTATAAATGGCCTTTTTTGAATAATTGGCGATATTTGTAGATGCTGCCGCCTTCGACGTTCCAGCTGAAGTCTTTTTGCATGGCGTTAATCGTCATCCGGTGCAGCAGATCAAAATGGCGGTAAAAGGTTTCTAGTGCCTTGATCAGAGTTTCGGCATAAGCGTTAACATTGTTTTTCAACCGCTGAGCGGTGAGGTTGTTGCCGTAGACCCGTCGTTTGTGGGAAGAGAAAAACACTTCGGTGCGAAAACCGTCAATGCCGTGATCAACGGTGTCAACCAGGCCGCCGGTGGACATTGTGACCGGCAGCACGCCTTTGGCCATCGCTTCCATCTGATTGAGACCGCAGGGCTCGAAGCGGCTCGGCATCAGATAAAAATCGGAAGCCAGCTGGATCGCATAAGCAAAATCGTCAAGATAACCGCGAAAGACAAATATGCGTTCGCCGCATTTGGGATGGGTGGCCATGATGCGGTCTTTGAGGTTGGTGAGATGTTCAAAACATTTGTTGTCGCCGGCGCCCCCGAGAATGAAAATCGGCATTTCGATATTTTTAAGGGCACCGAATTTATCGCACAAGCTGATAATTGCCTGAGCGGCAATGTCATAACCTTTTTGTTCAACCAGCCGGCTGGTGGCGCAAACAACCGGGGTGCGGGCAATGTTTTTGATTTTTTTGCTAAGGTCGTCAAATTTATAAGTGTCGATCAGCGGAATTACTTTCTGCTTATATTCGGGATCGGCGGCGATTTTGGAAATCAGGCGGATGAATTCTTTTTTGTTCTCCAGTTTGGCATCCAAATGATCTTCGTCGTAAAATTTGAAATGAAACGGCGCAAAGTACTGGTTGATGGCCTCAATACGGTCCGGGTTGGGGGTGATCAGCTTTTTGTCATATCCGTTGACAATCCCGAAAAAGTTGCGGTGGTCTTTACGGATTTTTAGGATATCGCGAAAATCAAATCCGAAATCGAGTTCTTTGGAAACCTCTTCCATATAGTTTTTAGAAACGGTGACCACCCGGTCGGCAAGATGAAAATTGCATGAGGCCTGATTGTAACAGTCATAGACGATCAGAGTGTGACAGGTGCGGGGATTGCTGTTTTTAATCGCTTTGGCGTTTTTAAAGACGATACCGGCCATGTTTTCATACAGCGAATTCAGAATTTTTGACGTGTTTTCATAATCCCAGCCCTGATAACCGAGGTGATGAGCGAGATGGATCACCGGCAGGTTTTTCAGTTTTTCGCACAACTGCGGCGAAATCAATCCTGCTTCCTGCTGGGCAATCGAAAAATATTTGGTCAGTCCGGCAAGGGCGCCGCTGTGCCAGTCGTTGGCGATCAGCAGGTTGGGTGCGGCCAGTGCAGTTTTGTTTTTTTGCAGCAAAGTTTTAACCAGGATGTAAACCGCTTTGGAGAAAAAGGCGAAGCGTTCGACCTCGTTGATATGAAATTCATTTAGAATATAGCAACCGTCCTGAGCCGGGTTGTTTTCGGGATGCGGATTAATGGAGAAAAAACGGTCGTTTTGCAAAAAGATATATTCGACGTTCTCGCGTTTGCCGCGCCATACCGTAACGTTGTATTTAACCAACGTACTGCGGTTGCCCTGGAAGGGAACTTTGATAGTGATGATTTTTTCCAGCGAAACCGATTTTTTTTCGGCGCCGTCATAAATATTGTTTTCGAACCGGGTTTTCTTTTTGCCGGTATCGCCGATATAAAGCGGCGTTACCACCGAGACCACATCGCCGTCGGCGGCAAAACTGCGGTTAAAGGCTTCCGGCAATTCGGAAGCGACCATTCCCAAACCGCCCCATTTCATAAACACGGCAGTTTCCGCCGTCATCATCCAGGCGTTGATTTTGTCGATCTGCGGCCAGTCGTTTTTACCGAGGCACTGCCGGCGTCCCAGATTTTGGATCTCGGCCAGATTAGGTTTGTTGACAACACTAAAAGCGATGGAAAATTTTTTTAAATTAAAATTTTTGGGCAGCGGTTTAAAAACGCTGGAGTCGACTTTCGGCGTAGTAACACAATTCATATCATCTCTCTCAATAGTCAGAATAATCAATAACAAGAGAATATATTGTCTGTTTTAAGAATTAATTAAAAAGGCAATAGAAACTTCTCCCCTTGACTTGTTTATCTTTAATCATTAAATGTTGTATATAAGAAATATACGCGCTTTATAAAAAAATTAAAGAGGGAAAAATGAAAAACGATAAAAAAGAGTATAACTCTGAACCGGATGACTGCATTGAGGCCGAGAATATCAGAGAACAGGTTGAAAATACGGAAGAAAATCTACCTCAAAACGAACCGGAAACCGACAAGCTCAAACAGGAAAACGCCAAATTGAAAGACGATTACCTGCGGGCATACGCCGAACTCGAAAACACTAAAAAAAGGTGCGCTCAGGAGTTGGAGAAAAACTCAAAATATGCGATCGCTTCATTTGCCAAAGAAATGCTGTCGGTGGCGGACAACCTCCACCGTGCGCTGCTTGCCGCTGCCGAAGCCGGCGGCGAAGAGTGCGCTCAGCTGAAAAAAGGCGTGGAATTAACCGAATCGGAACTCAGCAAAGTTCTGGCCAAATTCGGGGTAACCAAAATGGATCCGATGGGCAAGGTTTTTGATCCTTCGTTTCATCAGGTGGTTCAGGAGGTCGAAGATAAATCGAAGCCTGCCGGCACCGTGGTGGCCGAGTTGCAGACCGGTTATATGATTAATGACCGGATTTTGCGGGAAGCGATGGTCGTGGTGACCAGATAATGTCGGTGCGTCCAACGAAATCATAAAAACAAAAACCCCGCCTCAGTGCGGGGTTTTATAATAAATCTGGCGTGCCCGAAGGGATTCGAACCCATGACCTTTGGCGTCGGAGGCCAACACTCTATCCAGCTGAGCTACGGGCACATAACAATCAAAACGAGATACTAATAATACACTTTTCTTAAAAATGCTACAATTTTTTTTATTTTATCAAATAATTCTTGACTTTTTGCTCAACTCTGGCTATTAACAAGCAACGAGTTTGTTTTTGAGGAATAAAATTATGGTTAAAAAATGTGATATTACCGGCACCGGCGTTATGAGCGGAAATAATGTTAGCCATGCTAACAACCATAGCCGTCGTCGTTTTATGCCGAACTTGCAAGTAGTTTCTCTGTTCAGCGAAGCCTTGAACAAGTTTTTCAAATTGAGAATCTGCTCTAAAACGCTGCGTTCGATTGAGCATAACGGCGGTTTGGATTCTTACTTGGAATCTACTTCCAGCAATAAGCTCACCGATGAAGCTTTGAAGATCAAAAAAGCGGTTGTCAAGAAAAAAGGCCCGGCTGAAAAACCGGCAGCTGCCGCTAAAAAAGCAACACCGGCCCGCATTGCCAAAAAGGCTGCCAAAGCTGCCGAGTAGTTTAGAAAAATATTTTGCTTTTTGACACCTCCCGGGTTCGGGAGGTGTTTTTTTGTATCCCGAAAGCCTCCGGATAACCCGGGAGGTGCTTTTTTGTGTTTGTCAAATGTTGTAAAGACAGGCTAGCATTTAGAATTAAACCGCTTTTAATCCTTGCCGGAATGACTTACATCAAGCTGGATTGTAAAAGTAAGGAGGAAAAAAAGTATGTTTTTTGATAAAGATAAACTGGTTAACCCGTTAAAAGAATATTATCAGGGCGGTTATGACTGGCAGCCGCAGGAAGCACCGGGCGTTCAGGCCGACATGCATCCGGTTCCCGATTGCGGAGAGAAGAGTTATCGCGGCAGCGGCCGTCTCAAAGGACGAAAGGCCCTGGTGACCGGCGGCGATTCCGGAATCGGCCGTGCGGCGGCGATTGCCTACGCTCGCGAAGGGGCTGATGTTGCCATCAACTATCTGGCTGCTGAAAAAGATGATGCCGAAGAAGTGCGGAAGCTGATTGAGGCGGAAGACCGTAAGGCTGTGCTGATTCCGGGAGATATCAGCAGCGAAGACTTTTGCAAAACCCTGATCGAGAAGGCTGCCGATGAACTTGACGGTTTGGACATCTTATGTCTGGTGGCCGGTAAACAGGTGGCGCAAAAGGATATTGCAACCCTGTCTACCGAGCAGATTGTCAAAACTTATGAAGTTAACGTTTTTGGGATGATGTGGCTGGTGCGCGAGGCAATGCCTTATCTGAAACCGGGCTCATGCATTATCAATACCACCTCGATTCAGGCTTATGACCCTTCGGAATATTTACTTGATTATGCCGGCACCAAAGCAGCGATCCGTGCTTTTACCCAAGGGCTGGCCAAACAAATTGCCCCTAAGGGGATCCGGGTCAATGCCGTGGCGCCGGGTCCGATTTGGACCCCGCTGCAAATATGCGGCGGCCAGCTGAAGGAAAATCTGCCCGATTTCGGCAGTGATACGCCGATGAAACGTGCCGGTCAACCGGTTGAATTGGCCGATGTTTATGTTTTTCTTGCTTCGCCGGAAGCCAGTTATGTTACCGGACAGGTTTACGGAGTTACCGGCGGTATGCCGACCGTGTAAATAAGTAACCAAATTTAAAAAATATATTCCGGTATTGATGTACCGGAATATATTTTTGTGAAAAGCGTTTTCTAATTGTCGTCATCGTCCATTGTCGGATTGCCTTCCAGCATGGCACGCAACATCCATGATTTTTTGGCATAAATTGCCAGATATTCTTCCAACAGGTTGGCAAGCAGGAAATTATCCTTTTTATCGGCTTCGTCGCGAATGTCTTTGGCGAGGGCCATAATGTTTTGGCAATCGGCTTCTAACAATTCCAAAACTTCGAGATCAGTATAATCGCGGCCTTCAATTTCCTCAATGGTGGCATTATCAAGGTATTCGGCCATGGTTACCAGCGGCATTTGATTTTGCATTTTCATCATTTCGGCTACCTGGTCATATTGCAGTTGGAACATCTGGTACAGTTTTTCGGTCATTTTGTGGACGATAAAGAAGTTGGGTCCGACGACATTCCAGTGAAGATTGTGTATTTTGACGTTTATAACGGCCAAGTTAGAAAGAAAAATATTCAGTTTATCAACTTTTGCAGCCATGTTATCCTCCTTTGTTTGATGAATTGTACATCCTAGAAATAGGCGCAAAAGCTTGTTTTGGTAGGGCATATATCAAAAAAGATAAGGGAGGTGGCAGGATGTTTATAGACCCGGGGCTGTCTGAAAAAGGAGTCAGAAAAGTGTTTTATCGGCAAGGGCATGATAACGTTTACGGATGCATTGAATGCAGGTTTTGTGAACACCCGGGGTGATGTCGTAGATAATGAAGCGGCCGCGGCGGGATGCGGTTACAAAACCGTCGTCACGCAGCCGTTTCAGATATTGCGAAACTTTAATCTGTTCGCAACCGATGCCGTTGATGATTTCACTGACGCTGCAGGGACCGTTGAGGGTAAGAAACTCGAGGATTCGCATTTTATCGTAGTTGGCAAACAATTTGATGCGGTTGGCCGCCATCATGGTATAGTCGGCCGGCAGCATGATTTTGCACTCGTCGCGCAGATACTGAAAATCGTCGGTCATATATCCGTACAGTTTGCGCAGGCAAGAGAAAATGCTGGCCGGATATTCTTCGTAAATATTATAATAAATAAAAATTCCGCGGCGTTCGGTTTTGACCAAGTGAGCATCGCGCATTTTTCGCAAACTTTGTGAAACGGCGACCTGATCTTCGCCGAGTGCCCTGGTAATTGCCGAAACCGAAGAACTGCCGTTGACATCGAGGTATTCCAAAATATGCAGCCGAAGCGGATGGGCAATATAGAAAATGCCCTTAGCCGCTTTTTTCATGATTTCTGTCGGCAGCTGCTGTTCCATTTTTGTCGTCTTTCCTTTTTGCTTCTTCTATTAAAGATATAGCAAATCGGAAATTTATTGCAAATAAAAAATCCCCGGTTTGAATCGGGGAGCGGGTTAGTTTAAGAACGGCTGTACATACCGGTCAAACTGCCGCGGGCTTTGCGGCGACCAGCCCATCAGGTAACGGTCTCCCATGCAGAACAGCGGTGTGCCGATATTATTGCCGAGTTTGAATTTTTTTGCACAACGAAGCAGCAGTTCGTATCCGCCGGGATTGTGGATATTGATCATTGTCACTTTAAGGTTCGGATATTTTTGGGCAAGGTAATCCAAGGCATCGTGACAGTAAGGACATTCATTGTAGTAGAAAAAGTAGATTTTATTGTCGGTAAGTGTCGAGTCGGCTTTTGCAGGCGATTCTTTGCATGCTGTGGTCAGCATCAGCAAGAGCAGCAGACAGAAAATTTTGCGCATTTAAATTCTCCTTATTCGATACAGCAGTCGACGGCTTTTCTGACAAAGCTTTTCATCCGTCCGAGCA
>UQCS01000017.1 GCA_900539605.1 uncultured Azospirillum sp.
CGGTTTTGATATTTTCTATTCTTAGTTGTCCACATCTAATAATTTATACAAATAAAAAGCGTGACATCTCTCAATCTTAAGTTTATATTCAGGTTGTAGCCGGGGAGCTCTGGATATATGTTCAGAAACCCCACGGGTTTTAAAAATCCCGAGAGTCAGTTCGCTATCAGCTTCACAAACTCCCCGGCTATCTTTTGTTTTCCAAAATCATCCTTAATCATCCTTTGCCCCAAAAACCTGTGCATCAAAAAAGCCCGGTCGTTTGGAACGATCGGGACTTTGATACTTTTTTCCTCAATAATCAGAGAATTGCGGCTATCTGAGCGGCAATGTCGCGATAAGCTTTGCTGAAAGCGCTGTCGGGTTCGGCATAAACAATCGGCGTGCCGCCGTCGGAATAGCTGCGGATTTTGATATTGAGCGGGATTTCGCCCAAAAACTTTTCCCCCAGGCGCTGAGCCGTTTCGCGCGCGCCGTGTTCGCCAAATACAAATTCCTTATGCCCGCAATCCGGACACAGATAATAACTCATGTTTTCCACGATACCCAAAATCGGCACGTCAACTTTCTTAAACATATTAACTCCTTTGACGGCATCGATCAGCGCAATATCCTGCGGCGTGGAAACAATCAGCGCGCCGTCAAGTTTCACCTGCTGGGCCAGCGTAATCTGAATATCGCCGGTGCCGGGGGGCATATCAATCACCATAACGTCAATTTCGCCCCAGTTTACTTCGGTCAGCAGTTGCTGCAATGCGCCGCAGGCTTTCGGACCGCGCCAGATCAGCGGCGTATCGCGTTCAATCAGGCTGCCGATTGACATTGATTTCAGCCCGAGGTTTTCAAACGGTTCAAAAGTGCGCCCGTCGTACGAAATCGGCGAAACGCCCTCAAACCCGAGCATGGTCGGAACTGACGGCCCGTATATATCGGCATCAAACAACGCCACTTTCTTGCCGAGAGCTGCCAACGCCAGCGCCAGATTAACCGCCGTGGTCGATTTTCCGACTCCGCCTTTGCCCGAAGCAACCGCAATAATCTTTTTAACCCCCGGAATTTTCCAGTAATTGTCGCCTTCTTCCCGGCGGGCCGAAGTATAAACAACCGACACTTTGTCAATTTCGGGGTGTTCTTTTAAGGCATTTTCCAACTCCAGGGCCCGGGCCGCGTCTTCGGCGGCATTGACCAGCGTGACAATTGCCCGGCGATTGAACACTTTGACGCTTTCGATCGTTTCCGGGGCAAAATACCGGGCGGCGATCTGTCGCAAATCGGTTTCCACTTAACTCTCTCCTGTTGATATTGTCATATGATTAATTGTTTTTAGATTGTATTTATATTATATATGATTTTAAAGCAACACAATAAACAACGAGGTGTAAAAATATGGCTGAAAACAAAGGACCGTGGGACGACAATGACGAAGGCCCGTGGCAAGGCGAGTCCAACAGCGAAAAGGTTCTGAAATTTCGCAAACCCAAAACCGGCGGAAGCGGGCTCAGGCTCGATGCCGGTCCAAAGCTGATCATTGCCGGCGTCATTGCCTTATGGCTGGCTTCCGGCTTTTATCAGGTACAGACCAACGAACAAGGCGTCGTGCTGCGCTTCGGCAAATATGTCGACACTACCGAACCGGGACTGCACTATCACCTGCCCTTCCCGATCGAAACGGTGGAAAAAGTCAGCATGACCCAGGAACGAAGCATCAACCTCGGCGTTGCCGAAAGCAATCGCGTTTCCAACGTTTCGCGCGCCTTTACCGAGAGCCATATGCTGACCGGCGATGAAAATATCGTCGACATCAACCTGACTGTGGTCTGGCGGGTTAAAAACGCTCGCGATTACCTGTTTAACATGCGCAACCCGGACCAGACGGTGAGCGTAGCCGCCCAGTCGGTTCTTCGCGAAATTGTCGGCCAGTCGCAAATGATGCCGATTATTTCCGGTGACCGCGGCAAGGTGGAAGAAGACACCAAGTTGGAATTGCAAAAAGTGCTGGATGACTTTGGTTCGGGCGTAGAAATCGTACGTGTCAAACTGCAAAAAGCCGATCCGCCGAAACAGGTGGTTGATGCGTTTAACGAAGTGCAGCGCGCCAAAGCCGATATGGAAAGATTTAAAAATGAAGCCGAAGCCTACCGCAACGAAGTGGTACCGAACGCCCGCGGGCGCGCTTCAAAGATTTTGCTGAGTGCTGAAGCCTATAAAGAAGCGGTGGTCAACAAAGCCAAAGGCGAAGCCGATCGTTTCAACTCGGTTTATCAGGCTTATAAAAAAGGCAAAGCCGTCACCGCCAAACGTATGTATCTGGAAACGATGGAAAATGTCCTTAAAAATTCCAACAAAGTCATTCTCGATCCTTCGTCAAAAGGCACCAACGTGTTGCCTTACCTGCCGCTGGACGGGCTAAAAACAACTAAGGGAGGCACCGCCAATGAGTAAACTTCAGTATATTTTGGCCGCTCTCGGCATTGCAGTGCTGGCGCTTGCCGCCGGCAGCATCTACACGGTCAATCAGGGCGAACAGGCGTTGGTTCTGCAATTTGGCCGTCCGATCCGGGTTGTTAAGGAACCGGGACTGAAAATGAAAATTCCGCTGATTCAGAACGTGGTTTTTTATGACGCCCGTCTGCTCAATCTTGACCCGCCGGCACAAGAAGTGGTGCTCAACGACAAGAAGCGTCTCGACGTTGACAGTTTCACCCGTTATAAAATCGTTGATCCGCTGCGTTTTTACAAAACCGTACGCACCGAATATCAGGCACAAAGCAAACTAGCAGAAATCGTCAATTCGTCAATTCGCAAAATCCTCGGCCGCAGCACTCTGCAGGAACTGCTGTCACAAAAACGCACCCAGATTATGAACGACATCAGCGCCGCGGTTAAGGTCGATGCCGAACAGATTGGTGTCAGCGTGGCTGATGTGCGTATCCGCCGTGCCGACCTGCCGCTGGAAGTTTTGCAGGCGATCAATGCGCGGATGAAAACCGAACGCGAACGCGAAGCCAAAGAATTTCGCGCTCAGGGTTCGCAAGCCGCACAAAAGATTAAGGCCAGCGCCGACAAGGAAGAAACCCTCATTCTCGCCGATGCCAACAAGCAGGCTCAGATTATCCGCGGCCAAGGTGACGAACAGGCAATCATGATTTGGAACAGCGCTGCCGGGCAGGATATGGAATTTTATACTTTCTACCGTTCGCTTGAGGCCTATAAAAATGCGCTTTCCGACGGCAATGCGGCGATGGTCCTGTCTCCTGACAGCGAATTCTTTCAATTTTTTCGCCAATCGATGAGATAAGAAATGCGCAAATTACGACTTTGGCTGACAATAATGATTACGGGCGCGGTTTTTCCGGCGCAGGCACAATACGGTTTTCCGTCTTTTGCCGACCTGGCGGAAAAGCTGATCCCGACCGTGGTCAACATCTCCACCATCCAGCAGCCCGACCAGATCAACATTCCCGGCGCCTCCGCAACTGATGACGGCGAATATTATGATCCGCTGGAAGGCCGGGTGGCTCTGGGTTCGGGGTTTATTATCAGCGAAGACGGATATATCATCACCAACTATCATGTGATTGAAAACGCCGAAGTCGTTAACGTGGTGTTGTTTGACAACACTGAAGCCGAAGCCGACATTATCGGCGGCGACGAAAAAACAGATATTGCGCTGATCAAAATCGAACCGCCGTTCGAACTTGACAAAGTCACTTTCGGTGACTCCGATGCTATCCGGGTCGGCGACTGGGTGTTGGCCATCGGCAACCCGTTCGGGCTTGGCGGCAGCGTAACCGCCGGCATCGTTTCGGCCAAGTCCCGCGACATTGCCGCCGGACCGTACGACAATTTTATCCAGACCGACGCTGCCATCAACCAAGGCAGTTCCGGGGGCCCGATGTTTAATACCAAAGGCGAAGTGATCGGCATCAATTCGGCGTTGTTTTCCACTTCGGGCAATAATATGGGCATTGGCTTTGCCATTCCGGCCAACCTGGCGGCATGGATCGTCAAACAACTGGAACAAAGCGGCGAAGTCAAACGCGGCTGGATCGGCATCCGGGTACAACCCAACACCAAAAATCTGGCGCGCAGCCTCAACCTCAAAGACGCACAGGGCATTATTGTTTCCGGCATTACCGAAAACGGACCGGCGGCCCGTGCCGGCTTGCAGGCGGGTGACGTAATCATCAGTCTCGGACAACACGAAATCAACAATTGCAAAGATTTTTCGCGTTTGGTGGCCGAAACGCCGGCAGGCGAAGAGATCCAGCTGATCGTCTGGCGCAATCAGGAGATCGAACCGCTGACAGTCAAAGTGGAGAATATGCCGAAATCGCCCAAAGCGGCGCCGCGCGAACAGGTCAAACCGGACTCGGAAAGCGGCAAAATCCTAAAACAAACCGGCCTGATTCTTAAGGAAATCACGCCCAAGATCGTTAAAAACATGAAGCTTTCGCCAACCACGATGGGACTGTTGGTCGAAGGGGTGGAATTGGGCAGCGACGCCGACCGTCAGGGCATCAAGCGCGGCGATATCATCATCAAGACCGATCTCAAAGACTGCGTTACCCTCGGTGCAGCGCTGGAGCACATTGAGGAAGCACGCCAGCAAAAACGCCCGCTGCATCTGATGATTCAGAACGCCGAGCAAGATGACATCAACGTTTTACAAATAAAGCTAAAGCCATGAGCCGGATCGATTTTTATCATTTGCAAAATCAGCGTCTGGAAGACGTATTGCCAAAACTGTTGGAAAAAGCCTATGACACCGGCAACAAAATTGCGGTAAAAATCGGCAATGACGAACGGGTAGATTTTTTGAACGCGTTGTTATGGACTTATAACGACACCTCTTTTTTGCCGCACGGCAGCCGCAAGGACGGCTCGGGAGAGTTGCAGCCGATTTGGCTGACCGCCGGCGATGATGTCCCTAATGATGCCAAATTTTTATTTTTGGTCGACGGCGCCCGTTGCGGATGGGAGACAATGCAGCAATTTGAACGGGTTTTCAACATTTTTGACGGCAATGCACCGGAGAATCTGACCCAGGCGCGGCAAATGTGGAAAGAGCTCAAGCAGCAAAACGCCGATATTTTTTATTGGCAGCAAAACGACAACGGATCTTGGCAACAGAAAGGATGAAACAATGGACCGAAATTTTCTTATCAAAAACAACCTGACAGAAATCAACGGCAGTTCTTTCATCATTGATATGATGTACGCCACGTCGGAAAACATGATGATGCGGCCGGTTTATAAAGAAGTGGGCTTTGGTGATCGTGCCTATGTTCATCTGGACGTGGCGGTACGGTTGCAGAACCTGGCCTCCCAACTGGCGGAGCAAGAACTGAAATTGCGCATTCGTGATGCCTACCGGCCGCCGGTTGCTCATCAGAGGATGCTGCAGCTGGTACCGGTAGAAGGCTTTTTTGCCAGCCGCCCCGAAAACAGCCTGCATTGTTACGGCACCGCGATCGACTGCTGTCTGACCGACCTCAAAGGTCGCAACCTCAAATTTCCGACCGAAGTGGACGCCTATGAGAAAAAATATGCCAAACAAATTGCCAAAGGGGTGACCGAACCTTTCTACAAACATCTGGAGAAAGCACGGCAGGATTTTCTCGACACCCGCTATGCCGAAGAGATCAACAACCGCGAACTGCTAAAAAAGATTATGACATCGGTGGGTTTTGAGCCGATCAGCAGCGAGTGGTGGCATTTCCAGCTGCCGGGCGGCAAAGAAGACTACCCGATGATTGAGTGGGAATAAGCGCCGTCTCGCTTTTTCTACCGGAAACGACGGCAAAAACCAAGCGGTCTGCCGCGAAAGATTTGTTGCCACAACCGCCCTCTTTTTACAAGTATATCGTGCACAACTCACTATCACCGGCAGCAAAAGAAATGTCACCGATGCTTGAACAGGCAAGCAGCCGTTCAAGGAAGACGCATAGCCAAAACCGCTCTTTTTTACAAGTATATCGTGCATAACCTATCATCACCGGCAGCAAAAGAAATGTCACCGATGTTTGAACAGGCAAGCGGCCGCTCAAGGAAGACGCATCGTCACAACCACGTCATTTTACAATCATGACGGGTATACCACATACCGTCGGCATTGACGGATGTTTGGCGTTGAGACAGCTTTAGCCGGATCGTTTTTCTAGTCTGTCGGCGGTTGGGTGTTGGACGTTGCCGCCCGCCCCTCGGGTACCCGGTTCTCCCCGGATGCCGTATTTTTTGCAGCTTCCACCGCAGCCGCCGTCGGCTCCGCATTTGCAGCCTTCCCGGATGTTGCGGCCATGGCTTTCGCCGCTTTCCGGCGCGCGTTTTCTTCGACTTCTTCCCATTTTTTGATAGCTTGCCACTGACGTTGATTCATTTTTTCTTCCGACAGTTTTTCCTGCCAGCGGCGACTTTTGCGCAACGTCCGGGCATCAATGCCGACAAAAAAGCTCGAAACATTGATTTCCATCGCTTCGCAAATCATCCACAACCGGCTGCAGGAGAGACGGTTGTCGCCTTTTTCGTACTTTTGGATCTGCTGAAAAGTAAGACCGACCTTGTCGGCAAGTGCCGTTTGGCTGATATGAAATTCATGGCGCAGTTTGTACAAACGACGACCGATATACACGTCAATCGGATGAGGTTCCCTCTTCAACAGGCGGGCACGAAATTTTTTTGAGATGACCATTACAACAAATTCCCTTTTTACTGTGAACACAATAAACAGGCCACCGGTTGTTTCTTTCATCTCGTTGTTTCCCTGCTGCCAAAAGCTGCAAAAAAAACCACTTTCGAAACGAAGGTGGCCGGGGGAGTTGCTAAATCAAGTGTAGTCATGACTCCTTGGATTTTTAAAACCTTGCGGTCTCTGAACATATATTCAAGGCTCCTCCGGCTGCCTGATGCGGCGGACAGGACACAATGCCTGTCTATCGCCGCACCTACTCTGCCAACAGGTATTTATATTAAGTAAAATGTTGAAAATTGGCAAGTTCTAATTGAAGCGGCACCCCACGCGCTGCCGATGGACGAAAAGTGAAAGGGCGCAAGGGATGAAGGTGGCTTGAGGGGTGAGAAGATGGCGGAAGGGGTGAAAGTGGCTTAAAAGGTGAGAAGATGGCAGAAGGATGGGCAGCGGCTCGGTTAGCAGTGAGTGTCGAGGAGCACGGCTGGTGGCAAGGAATGCGGTCGGTAGTGAGGAGTGCCGTCGGTGTCGAGAAGTGCTGTCGGTGGTGAGGAGTATGGTCTACGGTTGATGATGAGGCGCGCGGTGAGGGATATCGGGAGTGACGGCATGTTGAAACGAGGAAATTCCCCCTTCCCCTTTCTTGAAGCTACTCTTTTGGATAAAACACCGCAAATCAGCACCCCACGCGCTGCCGACGGACGAAAAGTGAAAGGGCGGAAGGGGTGAAGGTGGCTTGAGGGATGAGAAGATGGCGCAAGGAGTGAAGGTGGCTCGAGGGGTGAGAAAATGGCAAAAGGATGAGCAGCGGCTCGGTTAGCAGTGAGTGTCGAGAAGTGCCATCGGTAGTGAGAAGTGCGGCTGAAACGAACCCAAAATCAGGGAGTTGGGGAGGAAATCAGGGGTGAACGAGTGAAAAGACGGGCAAAAGTCAGAAAGAAAAAATGACCGAAGGCTTGGGAAATAACGGGCAAGCAATTTGCACAAGAAAAGCGTTGCCGGCATCAGCAACGCTTTTCTTTCAACATACCTTTCTAGGCGTTCTCATTATCCTTCTCAGTGTTCCAAGTCCCATCAAGTTCTTTGAGCAATGCTTCAAACACTTCGGCCAACGCACGTTTCTCGTCACGGGAAAAACATACACTTTCAGCTTGTTCACGATAAGAGAGGACTTTGCTCTCCAAACTTCGTTTAAACATAGCCTCCCGCTCGGGCTTAAGATACCTAAAGAAGATGAGCGAATGGATTTCCTCCAGCAAAGCATCGATCTTAATCCGATCTAATTCAAGCTGTTGCTGGCTTTCCTCCACTTTTTGGGCAAGCAGGCCAGCTTCGGCTAACTCGGAAAGAAATTGCAGCCCTTTTTGGCAGCAGTAGTTCTCCCGTTGACAATCTTTGCTGCAAGAGCATTTCGGACATCGGTACAAACGGATGCTGACAACCACCAGCGCAATCACTAAGACGCCGATCAAAAGAATGACATTCATATCCATAACATTAATAATTTTAGTTTGTCTTATATTTATACCTTTTTTACATCCAAAATGCAAGCCTGTTCTGAACCGTTGGCCGGCAAAATTTCAAACGACGGCCGTTTGACTGTCTCTCGCGACGCCACAACCGGTCTGAGGCGGATCAAGGTCATATCCGACGGCGCCAGCAGCCGCATCGGCGGCCCCCAATAACCGGCACCGCGCGAGATATACAGCTTTCCGCCCGGCAGTTCATACAGCCCTGCCAGATAATGGTTAACATATTTCACCGGCAGATGAAACGGAAAAATCTGACCGCCGTGAGTATGTGCCGAAAGCTGCAGATCAAAACCGCGCTCAATGTACTCTGACGCATTGATCGGGTTGTGTGCCAGCAAAATCTTATAATCATATTCCGACGCCCGATCCAGAATATGCTCATACCCGGCCTTGTCGCGCAATACCGGCAAGTCGGGAATTCCTGCCAGATACAACGGCAAATCGGCAATTTGTTGCCCTTCTCCCGCCAACCAGACAATGTTCATCTCCTGAATTTGCTGCTGAATCGCCGCCAGGCCGTTATACAACTCGTGATTGCCGGGCGCAAAATAGACCCCGTAGCGGCTTTTAAGCCGTTTCAATTCCGCCAGCTGCGGCATAATCGTCTCTACCCGGTCGTCGACAATGTCTCCCGGCATCACAATTAAATCGGCCTGTTGTGCATTTGCCAGATCAACCATTTCGGCAAACCAACGCACCGGTTTGCTGCGGTCAATATGCATATCGTTAATTTGCAGCAACGTGATTTCACGGTCAATCTTTGGAGTTTCAATCACCACCTCCGTAATCCGCGGCGTCTTAATCCCCTCGTAAAGCGCATAAAAAGAAAGCACGACCGCCAAGGTCAGCGTTACCAGGTTGGCTGCCGTCAAAACGCTCAGGTTGATCGGGCTCCAGACTGCAGACGCCTGTCCGCGCCAACGGGCAAAGCCGTATGCCAGCCCCCACAAAACATCGCGAAATAACAATAAGGCAAATAAAATAAAGGCAAAACCAAACAGAAAATAGCTTACCCCGGCCACCGTATTGTAAAGCGGGCCTTCCAGCCACCCCTTGCGGCGTATCAGCCCCAAAATCATCGGCGCCGACCACATCAGCCACAAAAGGACAAAAACCAGAACTTTCCACCACACAGAAATATTGTTATAGCCGCACAACGTCCGGGCGCTTAAGAGCGCTCCGACGGTAGCAACCGTTAAAAAGGCAAGAATAAAATACAAGGCTTACCTCCTTATGAAAGGTGTTGTTTAAGACGTTGCGGCAATAGTCCGACGGCGATAAACCCGTTTGGGCGCCGGTGCCGATGTTTCGGCAGTCTGATCTTTTTCGGCGTTGTTTTCTGCCTTAGCTTCATCGGCCTTGGCATGACTGATTTCAATAATCTTAAAAGACTTTCGCACTTCGCGGCGCGGCGTTTTGGCAACATTGTCACCGGCGACCGACGCTGTCTCGGCGGCAGCGGCAACCGGCGCTGCAATCTCAGGCTGATCCGCAACCGTTTTTTCCGTCGGCGCTTCCGCGGCCGTTGTTTCGGCATTGTCGCGGTTCTCCACCGTTTCGGCCGGCATCGCCTGGCGCTGCTGATTTTTGCGCTCGTTGATTTCGGTTACAATTTTGCGGTAATGCTCGGCATATTGACGGAAAATTTCCGCATTTACATAGTCGTTGTTGCTTTGCGCGTCTTTGGCAAAGTCATTGTAACGTTTGATCAGGTCCAACGCGGTGCCACATATTTTTCCGGCAATCGAATTGCTGTCAAATTTATAGTTAAGGGAATAAATTGTATTGTTGCTGCTGTTATTGCGATATTTGTTATTCGTTTTTTTCATATATGTACCGTAAACACCTGGTTAAAGAGCGCCAAAAACAGGGCCACTCCGGTCAAATTGTCATTATAAAGTTTGGTTTGGAAACAAAAAACGCCGATTATCATAGTCATCAAATAAGCGTTACACAGGGAATAATACAGATTTTTTTACGAATTGCAAATTATTTTTTTAAAATTACACAACGTTTTATCCCGCCAAGATCCGTCAAAACCTTCAGCCCCTGCCAACCGGCCCCTTCAAAAACCGCGACAACCTCCTCAGCCTGTCCGATCCCGACTTCCAACACCAAAAAACCGTTCCGATTCAACCATCCGCCCGCCGCCTGCGCAATCTGCCGATAGTGGTCCAAGCCGTCAATGCCGCCGTCCAGCGCCGTCAACGGATCATAATTCCGCACCTCCGGCGCCAGACCGGTTATCTCTGCACTTGGAATATAAGGCGGATTGCTGATGATCAAATCAAAGCGTTCTTCCAGATAATCGTTAAAATAATCAAATTCAACCAGCCGCACCCGGTTTTCTACCTGCAGCCGCCGAGCATTCTCCGCCGCCACTTCCAAAGCCGCCGTTGATTTGTCGGCTCCGGTTCCCGCAAGCCGGGGACAATCGGCTAGCAGGCTCAAAAGCAAGCAGCCGGAACCGACCCCCAATTCCAACACTGAAGACAGTTTGTGTTCATTGATCAACTGCAACGCCGCCTCGACCAGCACTTCGCTGTCCGGGCGCGGGCTCAGCACCCGACCGTCCACCGTAAAAGTATATTTGTAGAAATCCCGGCAGCCCAGAATCTTATCAAGCGGCTCATGATTGAGACGCCGGCACAACAACTTTTCCGCTGCCTCCCGGCAAACCGGGTCAGGTTCCAATCCCGGATCAAGGGTTTCAGGCTGCTGTCCGTTCGCCCGCGCCAACAAAAGGCGGGTTTCCAACCGCGGAGAAGTTATTCCGGCGGCAGCCAGACGCCGCACCGTTTGATTGAAGAAACTTTCTTTCATCCGGTTTCAGACTTCCGAACTCTGAAACGGATTGACAAAGATATTGTTTTTTTTGATTTTGCGAACTTTTTTAATTCGTTCTTCCATCCGTTCCTGCATGCCGTCAAGCGATTCCGAAGGGGAGAAATTGTCGCGGAATTCCAGCCCCCTGATTTCGGCAGTCGCAATTTCGCCGCTAAACTCAAATTCTTGTGGCTTTTCTTTTTTCTTCAGCATAAGTCAATTTTCCCTTTCAGGCCGTCAGTACGGCGGCGGCTTCTTCTTTCATCAATGCCGCCAGATGTTCAAACGCCTTTTTCTCAATCTGACGCACACGTTCGCGGCTGACCGCAAATTTGACACCGATATCCTCCAACGTCTGCGGTTTGTCGGTCAGCATTCGCTCGCGGATGACATACGCCTCGCGGTCCGAAAGCTTTTCCAGACATTTTTGCAGCATTTTATGTTTTTGCGCCGCTTCCTGCCGGCCCGCCAGCAAGGCTTCCGCATTTTGCCGTTTGTCAACCAGCATATCAATTCTTTCCAGGTCGTCATCCGCATCGCCGATGCTCACATTCAGCGAAGTATCGCCGCCCAGACGCTGGTTCATCTCCACCACGTCTTTTTCGTCCACCACCAGTTCCGCGGCAATCTGCCGAACCACGGCAGGTTCAAGCGCCTTATTTTCATAAATGCCCAGCTTGGCTTTGATACGGCCCAGATTGTAGAACAATTTCTTTTGTGCCGCCACGGTACCGATTTTGACCAATGACCACGACCGCAAAATAAAATCGTTGATCGCCGCCTTAATCCACCAAATTGCATAAGTGGAAAGACGAACTTTTTTCTCAAGATCAAATTTTTTCACCGCCTGCATCAGTCCGATGTTGGCTTCGGAAATCAGGTCGGCCAGCGGCAAGCCGTAATGGCGATAGGTCAGTGCAATTTTGGCCGCCAACCGCAGGTGCGAAACCACCAGTCGGTGCGCTGCTTCCAGATTGTGATTTTGCTTAAAATCAACGATCAGCGCTTTTTCTTCGTCCTCGCTCAATACCGGAAAATTCTTAATCTTCTCAAAATACGACACCAAGCCGTTACGATCGGCCAAAACCGGCAGCTGCGCCGATTTATCGATCACCATCACTGAAGAATTTCCGCTCATTGTCATCACCTGTCCTTTTGTTTTACAAAATGTGATTATAGCCTTCTTTTCTATTTTTTCAATAGGCTGACCGCAAAAAAACGTCTACTCCGCTGTTTTCTCCGTTTCGGTCACCGGTGTTTCGGCCGTCTCAGCAGCCGGTACCGTGTTTTCTGCCGCCGCATTTTCTTCCGCAACGTCGTTTTTAGCTTCGGGCTGCTCGTCGACATAAAAAATCGAAAATTCGTTACCGTTCGCCGCTGCCGGAATAAAATTGAGAATCTGGACCCGGAATCCGTGCCCTTCGGGATAGATCAACAGATAAATATCCGAATTGCCGCGACACAAACGCAGATTCTCCTCACTGATACGATAATTGACTTTTGTCATTACCAGTTCGCGCGCCACTTCATAGTTGGCGGAATTATCAAAATTCGCAACCGGGATCTCTTCAAAATCTTTTAGATTTTTGACCATCAACGCCTGTTTGCGGCGACTAATGATGCTGTTGGCCGGATGCGCCTGCTGATATTCTCCGATTTCGGCGGCAACCGCAGCCAGCATTGACGCCTGGTTGCAGGAAGGAAGCATGGTCGCCGCCGGCTTATCTTCCGCCTTGGGCGCAAAGATAACCACGTTGATGTCCGAAGCTTCGGTCTGCGCCTGCAGCGAAAACGGCAGGCAAACCGCCGCCAAAATCAGAAAATATTTCAGCACTTTCGTTTTCTCCTAAAAGTTAACCGACTTCGGCGTCCGCGGGAACGGCAAGACATCGCGTATGTTGCCGATACCGGTTACCAACAGCATCATCCGTTCAAAACCAAGTCCGAAACCGGCGTGCGGAACCGAACCGTAACGGCGCGAATCCAGATACCATTCGTAATCGGCTTCGGTCATGCCGATTTCTTCAATCCGTTTGACCAAAACATCATATCGTTCCTCGCGCTGAGAACCGCCGATCAACTCGCCGATCCCGGGCACCAGAACGTCCATTGCCGCCACGGTTTTGCCGTCATCGTTCAAACGCATGTAAAACGCCTTAATTTCTTTGGGATAGTCACGAACGATAACCGGCCGTTTGAAATATTTTTCAGCCAGAAATCTCTCATGCTCGGTTTGCATATCCACCCCGTATTCCGGCGCATATTCAAACTTCTCGCCCGAGTTTTTCATAATCTCGATTGCTTCGCTGTAAGTGATGCGGGCAAAGTCGTTATTGACAATTGTATCCAGCGTATCTTTGAGACCCGGTGCCACAAATTTTTCAAACAGTTCCAGATCTTCGGCACAGTTTTCCATAATGTGCTTCACACAATAACGGACCATGTCTTCTGCCAAATTCATGTCATCGGTCAAATCGGCAAAGGCCATTTCCGGTTCAATCATCCAAAATTCGGCCGCGTGACGGGTCGTGTTGGAGTTTTCGGCTCGGAAAGTCGGACCGAAAGTATAAATGTCTCCCAACGCCGTCGCGTACATTTCGCCGTTAAGCTGTCCCGAAACCGTCAATCGGGCTTCTTTGCCGAAAAAGTCCTGAGAATAATCGATTTTTCCGTCCGGCGTACGCGGAAGATTGTTCAGGTCCAACGTCGTCACCTGAAACATTTCCCCTGCCCCTTCACAATCCGATGCGGTGATGATGGGGGTATGAACATAACGAAAGCCGCGTTCATGGAAAAATTTGTGAATGGCGTACGACAGCTCGGAACGAATACGGAAAGCGGCGCCGTATTTGTTGGTACGCGGCCGCAAATGGGCAATACTGCGCAAATATTCGTCGGTATGTTTTTTCTTTTGCAGCGGATAGCTGTCATCGGCCAGCCCGTAAATTTCGATCCGATCGGCCTTAATTTCATATTTCTGGTTGCCGCCCTGTGATGCCACCAGGGCACCGCTTACCGCAACCGAAGAACCGGTCGTGAGTTTTTTGACATCTTCGTAATTGGGCAGATTGTTGCCGGCAATGATCTGAATGTTCTTCAGACAGGAGCCGTCATTGACTTCGATAAACGAAAAATCTTTGGCGTCACGACGCGTTCTTACCCATCCTTTTACCAGCACTTCCGGCAAAGGTCTGTCCGAAGACAACAATTTTACAACCTTAGTTCTTTCTGACATTTTTAGTTTCCCGTTAAATTAATTTTCAATCACCGAATTCCCGGTGCAGTTGCTGCCCGTATCCGGTCGTGCCCAACAATATATAACAGTTAAGTTTATTTGGCAATAGTCCGCCATTGACAAAACTCAATCTGTAGATAATATAAAAAGCAGAGTAATTTAACACAGCGGAGGAAAAGGAATGAAAAGATTTGCAATTATCCTGTTATTGCCGATAATGGCCGTTTTGGCAGGATGTGCGTCTCAGATCGGTGCCAACCAGTATGACTCGGCAGCGGTCGGATCGGTTAACCGGGTTTTGAAAGGAACAATCGTATCGGTACGCCAAATTAAGGTTGCCGACAGCGACAATTCGGCAGGAACCGCTATCGGCGGCATTGCCGGCGGTGTGGCCGGTTCTCAGATCGGTAAAGGCAGCACAGCCGGAATTCTGGGTGCCGTCGGCGGCGCTTTGATCGGCGGTGCGGCCGGAAACCTTGCTCAACGCGGCTTATCCAGCCAAACCGGTTACGAATATGTGGTTCAACTGGATAACGGCGGGCTGGTGACCGTCACTCAGGGAAGCGACGTTTTACTGGGAGTCGGTCAGCGCTGTATGGTTCTTTACGGCAGCGGCTCAGACCGTGCCCGTGTTGTTCCTTATAACGGATACTGAGAATGAACGACGACTTCGAAAAAACAGTTCAAGAAATGCAAAGTCTGCAGAAGGCAGCGCTTTTAACAAGCGCTGCCGATCTTGTTTTGCAGCAATACGTTTTATCGGCACCCGATATGGGAGCCGCCCGGTTTGACTTTTTCTGCCGGACTTTTGCCTGCTGTGCCGCACGTTCGGAAAATATCGGTTATTATGCCGCCGAGCTGGCACTGGCACGACGCGCCATGCTGAAAAACGGCAAAGATCATCCCGAATTGTTTGACGAAGTGCGGCAACAAGTTTTTTACGGCGATGCCGAAGGGCTGGAAAAACTTATTGGGACGCTGACGGCAACCGTTCCGCCGCGTGCTTTCATAACCCCTGCTTTCGAAACCCGCACCCGTCAATTTTTGAAAAAACAGGTCATGCATTATTCGTTTACCGACCGGGACATTGCCGGTTTGCAGCAGCAATTGTCGCTTGCGGCCGCAAATAACCAACTCGCCCGCATTTGGGAAAATGCGGTTGCGGAAATCGGAGAAATTCACCGCCGCAAACGCGAACGCGATTTAGACGGACTTAACCGGTGGGGCTTTCAATTTCAGAGCGACGATCTGTTGAAAAAGCTTTCTTTCCGCAACACCTACATCAATCTTGCATACGAACGGCTGGTGCGCGAACACGAGATCAAAAACATACGGCCGGAAGATTATTGCCGTCAGCACCGGTTGAAAGTTCAGAAACAAATCAACGATCTGATCGGCACAACGGACGCCAAAGGCAAGAGAATTTGCCGCAAATACGCGATTAATAAGGTTTATAAAGCGATTGCTGGACAAGATAAATTTAAACTGCAAAACGTTTGGAAAGCCTTGGAAAAATATCAGAATGAGAGTTTTCATGCCGAAACGGCAGCCATTTTAACGGCTCTGGACGGCGGTGCCAAAAACCGTGACGTCCGCCTGCCCCGTCGCCCCTCCCCTCAGTATGATTAGGTTTGTGACAAAAACATCTTTACGGACATGATCAGATTTAAATAAAAAAATTACATAATTGCAAAAAAAATACTTGACCTTTATTTTTTTTATCTGTATATATGCACCTAGTTCAGATGACCCCATCGTCTAGCGGTTAGGACATCACCCTTTCACGGTGGTAACACGAGTTCGAGTCTCGTTGGGGTCGCCAATTCAGACGGCAGGTATAGAAATCTGCCGTTTTTCTTTATTTTCCAAGGCTTTCAGCGAGTTCGAAAATGCATTTTTCAAAAATTGCATTCAAAAAAACATCACAGGCTTTTTTTATTGCACTTATTCTCTATTTATAATTTACTTGTAAGGTGGAGAAAATGATGAAAATTTTGATAATTGGACCGTTGGGAGCCGGAAAATCATCTTTAGCATACGCCATTAATAAAAAATTTGGTTTCGCCCGGCTAAATCTTGATGAGGTATGCCGCCGACCGGCAGACGGCAGTTATTATACACAAGATGAACAATTTGCCAAATTAGAAGAATTTATAGGTACCCACAACGACTGGGTCATCGAGGGATGCCAAAAATATCTATACGATACGGTTAATCCGGATTTAATCATTGATATGCGGGTTAATCGTCTGGTAGCTATATGGCGTTTTACATGGCGTTTTTGGAAAGTAAAAAAACTGATCGGAAAGAAAATTGATAAGGATTTACCTATTCAGGCTTATCATTACCGAAAAATCACCCTTACCAAAATTCGAAATTATGACATTTCCGGGCAGAAATTACGGCTGAAATTGCTGAATATCTTAAAACGGTTTCCGTTCCGGTTATTAAGTGTAAAAGTTTTAAGCAGCATCCGATTGTTTTTGATTATATTGATAATCAATTGGCTCGCAAACCGTAAATTTTATCCTGCCATTTCAATATTAAAAATGTTTAGCAAAATTTCAATTGACAAATATAAATATTCGCCTTACCAATTAGTCAAATATTTGACTAATTGACGAGTATGCTCAGATGGAAAGAGAAGATATACGAAAATACGTTAACCGGTATTGCCATTTGCGAGATGTGCAATATGCCGCTTATACACAATGCGCAAGAAAGCATAATCTGACAACAAACGAATTGTTTGTTTTGGATATTATATGGTTTAGCCCTGAAGGGTGCCCGCAATCATACATTTGCGAAAGAATGTCCGCAACCAAACAAACAATCAGTGCAATTATCAAAAAATTTTTGAAATTAGGATATGTCACTTTAACCGAAGACGAAAACGATCGCCGCAATAAAATTATTCGTTTTACAGATGACGGATATGTATATGCAGAAGGAATTATTCCTCCGGCAGCAAATGCCGAAATCAGTGCCATGGCAGAATTGTCAAAAAAAGAAAATATTGCCGAACTTGTGCGACTGACAACTTTATTTTCAGATTTGATGAAGAAAAAATTCAATGAACTAAAATAGGAGAATACCAAAATGGAACTTTATGAAGCAATTGAAAAACGCAGAACGATCCGCGATTTTGAAAATAAACCCGTTGATTATGAGATTTTTTAAATTTGGCTTATTTATCGCACTAGGTGCAATGATGAGCAGTTGTGTCTTCAACGAAGAACCCGAGATTGAATTCCCGGCGGAAATGTGTATTGAAGCATCCGGCATTACGGAATCTACGGCCACCGCCTATACCAGTTGGCTGGAAGTTCGGCATCTTAATCGAAAACATGTTTTCGAAACCAACCTCGCGTATGTCACCGCAACCGACAACCTGCTGTCGACCGACATCCGAAGAGAAAAATCGGCACTGTTTTCCACTGCAACGGAGAAAACGCTGCTTGAGTGCCGCACAGAAGGAAACATCGTTACCGAAAAATTATATTTTCAAATTTGCAACTTTTTCCGTACCTGTATCCTTCATTACCGAAAAGGCTTCTGTCCAGTGCAACGGACAAAAACTTCCGATGCCAGCCGCCGAAGTTCGTTTCCTGCCGCAGGATCCGGAATTCGTATCACTGGAAGACGAAATCATTGACGGAAAACCGTTCAGCCGTACCCTGCTCAAATGCAGCGTTATCGCGGAAAGCGAAGGCAAAACCATTCTGTCAGCAAAGTAGAGATCAAGTCTCCGCGCGAGGCGATTGACTTTGATTCGATTGTTCTTCCTTGGGAAGGAGATGCGGATTAGTTGACAGCTTCACTCTCAATCCAGCCGTAACGGTTGGATTTTTTTATGACGCCAGAATCTTCCTTTCCTTTGACAAACAGAATACAAATTCGGCCGAAAACAAAAATATTTTCACCAACCGCTTGACCCGACTTCCTACTTTTGCTATAGTAATTTTACAATTCATTTTTATAGAAAAATTAAAAAATTATTTATATGGACGAGAAAAAGTTTTTTTCTGTCATCAGTTTCGTTGTTTTCATTGTTCTCTTTGCTTTCGGCGGAGTAAAAACCCGGGCTTCCGTAACCGACAGTATCAATGTTCCTCTGGAAAAAATTGATACAATTGCCGTTTCTGCAGAAGCTTTGCTCAATGACAGCGTTCCTTGTGACAGCATCGTCAGTGACTCTCTTGTCAATGACAGCCTCGCGCCTGACACTATCTCGCCAGCAGAGGCAAGGCTTGCAAAATTTCGTGCCGCTGAGTACGATATGCTGTGCCTGATCGCCCACTGCGAAGGTGTTAAAGCAAGAGCTTATTGGGATCCTCACGGAAGAGTATGGACTATCGGCTTTGGAAATACCGTTCGCCCGGACGGGAAACCGGTTCGCCGAGGCGACCGCATCAAAAGTGAAGAAGAACTCATGCACTATTTCACCACTCATATCGAAGGCAAAATGTTCGAAGATATGACGGTTTATTTGGAACTGGATTCCATGTCCAATGCTGAAATTGTTGCAATGGGAAGCTTCCTTTACAACTGCGGCAGCGGCATTCTCCGCAAAAAAGACGGTTCACCGTCCGAGCTTGCAAATGCAGCTAACGTCTATTTCGTGACCCACAGCGACGAGGCCAAACAAACTTTGAAAAAATTGATGGACCAAAAAGTGCGCTCGGGAGGAAAAATTCTGCCGCAGCTGCAAAAACGCCGCGACTTGGAAGAACGCGTTATGTTCGGGGATATTCTGCTCGACAATAACGGCGAACTGAGTCTCGAAAACGCCATCAATTTTGCGGAATGCGCTTTAGGCGGTATTTACAGCATGGGACGAAGCCTTCCGGCAGACACCCTTGATCTGTGCAACCGATTAGAAAATATGCGCGGACAAAACTTAAACGATTCAATCCAGAGTCAGTTAAGGTATGTGCCGCAATATGTTCCCCGTAAATCGCGCCGTTGAACTCTGACAATCTAAAAACAAATCCTCTGGCCATAACGGTCAGGGGATTTTATTATTCCGGCCGACACTTTTTGAGGGACCGTTGCTATTTGAATTTTATCACATACAGGTCATCTTCAAACCATTCGGCAAAAAAGATATCTTTTGTAACGAGCTTTCGCTTTTTCAGCTGTTGTTGCAGCCAGCCGTTACTTTTTCCGATTTTTTTCAAGTTTTCCTTGTGAATATTGCCGTTTTCAATCAACACTGAAGAAAAGTCTTTTTCCCCCTGCAACACCACGGTCAATTCACCGCCGACCTCAATCTGGGCCAACTTCACGTCTTCCAGCGAATGAACTTTTTTGGTTCGCAGCAATGACATAAAATCCAACATGTTCATATTCATTTTTTGCAGATTCTCCGGTAGCAAACAGCCATTGTTAATAATAACCGTCGGCGTACCGATCACCATTCCCCTGCCCCACACCGTATTTTTGGCCAAATAATTTATCACGCCGCTGATAACGAAATAGATAGTAACAATATAGATAAAATCGATCCAGCTTAGGTTGGCATTAAACAAATAACCGCCAAGAATCGAACTGAGAACAAAATTGCTGATCAAGTCAAAACTGGTCATCTGAGTAAACTGGCGTTTATTGCCGGAAAACTGAAAAAATATCAAAACCAGCGTAAAGACAAGAAGCATCCGAAAGGAAATCAGCGCATAATCCATCAAAAAGCACTCCTATTGCGTTTTAGTATAATATAGGCATTTTAAAACCGCCTTCAATTCGGGCGGTTTTAAAATGTGCCAGTGTGCGATCTCGGGCCGGCCGATAAAAAGCCCCGGAAATCCGGGGCCGAAATTTTATTATCCTTCTAAAACGGAATATCATCATCCAAATCGGACGAACTGCCGGCAGCCGGTGCAGAATCCCATCCGGAAGCGGAGGCTGAGCCGGAAAACACGTCACCGCCGTTTTCACCGCGGCCGTCCAGCATGATCAGGTTGGAACTGAAGTTTTGCAAAACCACTTCGGTGGTATATTTTTCCTGACCGTTGGCATCTTCCCATTTGCGGGTCTGTAATTGACCTTCGAGATATACTTTCGAACCTTTCCGCAGATATTTTTCTGCCACATCAGCCAGCTGGGTGTTAAAAACAACCACACGATGCCATTCGGTTCTCTCTTTTCTTTCGCCCGAAAGCTTGTCTTTCCAGCTGTCCGATGTCGCAACGCTCAAAGTAACGACTTTGCTGCCGTTTTGGGTGGTGTTGACACGCGGATCGGCGCCGAGATTGCCGACCAAAATTACCTTGTTGATACTTCCAACCATTATTTTATACCTTTATTAAAAAATTGATCACTGACACGACTATAGGGGAAAATATTTTATCATCCAAGCAAAAAATCAATAGACTTGTGCATATTCTCCGTTTTCAAAACGGTAAATGGCATATTTTAACGAACGATCGGGAATGCCGTCGGTATAAACAACGTTGCCCCATCCGGTCTGCACCAGTTTTTTATTGAGGCTGCGAGCCAGTTTTGCGGGGGCAAAACTTTGTGCCTGATTGACCGTCCGTCCCCATAGCTTTACCGAAAGATAACCATACGCCATCAGCCCTTCCGGTTCGATCCCCCATAAACGCAGCCGCACTAGATCTTCGGCAAAATTCGGATTTCCCTGTAACGGCGGCAAGGACAAAAGGTATGTTCCTTCGGCAATACTCCCCAGCTTGCGGGCAAATTTGCGGCTGCTGAAATAGCGGTTGGTAAAAATGACAAAATCGGGATTATCAGCTTTCAACTGACGCACGGTTTCCATTGTCGGTTCGGCTCGGTCCAGCATAAACAGAATTTCGGCATTGCCGGTCTTAACCGTTTGCGCGATCCGACGGGCGTTACCGTTAAACTCGCTGGTATCAAAGGCTTTCAAATAGCTGCCTTGCCCCGCCTTGGTAAAAAGATGCTGAATTTCTTTGGCCACCGCAAGCATTTCGGGATATTGGCCGTTATAGGCCACGGCCAGCCGGCGTCCGGGATAAGTCTCGGTATAATAGCGGAAGAAATCGACCGCCTGTTGTTCCGGCGAACCGACAAATTCGATCAGATTGCGATAATTTTTTTTGTAAACAGCCGGACTGCCGCCGATCGGCAGGATCTGAAAAATTTCTGCCGCAGCAAAAATATCGGCGATTTTTTCCGCCTGATTGCTGCAATGCGGTCCCAGCACCAAATGCATTTTATCTTCCTGAGACCGATTGACCGCCATCATCTGAGCCGTGGTCAGTGAGAGGGTATCGTCGCATGGATCGTCAATTTGAATCAGATTGATTTTTTTCCCCAGCAAGCCGCCGGATTCATTAATCTCGTCCACGGCCACCTTGGCGCCGTTGACCAGTTCCTCGCTAAAGTATTTAAAATCGCCGTCGGTGGGGGCAATCAGCGCAATATTAAGGTCGGCCCGCGCCGAAAAAGACCACAGCAGACCACAGGCCAGCAAAAAAGCGTACTTACAATCAATCATAACCATCTTCTGATTTATAAAATAAAGTTTAGTATTTAGTTTATACAATAAATTATAACCTGCAAGCAATGATCTCTTTTTATTGACATAAAACTAAAAAATCTTTTAACCAAGGTTATAATTTTGAAATTATTTCAAACCGAAACTTCGCTCCGACAAGCTTTTCTGTTGCCTTTTTGTTCTTTCGCGGTTATATTGTCCGATTGGAGAAAACAGATGGCGGAAAACAATTTTATCGAAATCCGGGGTGCCCGGGAACATAACCTTAAAAACATTGATATCAGCATTCCGAAAAACAAGCTGACCGTCATTACCGGACTGTCGGGCTCGGGAAAATCGTCGCTGGCATTTGACACTGTTTATGCCGAGGGACAGCGCCGCTATGTCGAAAGCCTGTCTTCTTATGCCCGTCAATTTCTCGAACTGATGAAAAAACCGGACGTCGACTCAATCGAAGGCCTCTCGCCGGCAATTTCAATTGAACAAAAAACCACTTCTCACAACCCGCGCTCCACTGTCGGCACCGTAACCGAAATTTATGATTATATGCGTTTGCTCTGGGCCCGCGCTGGTACCCCCTATTCACCGGCAACCGGATTGCCAATCGAATCTCAGACGGTTTCGCAAATGGTCGACCGCATTGCGGCTTTGCCGGAAGGAAGCAAAATTCTGTTGCTGGCACCGATCGCCCGCGGCAAAAAAGGCGAGTTCAAGAAAGAATTTGAAAGTTTGCAGCGTCAGGGCTACCAGCGCCTTAAAATCGACGGCACCATTTACGCCATTGAAGAATTGCCGGAGTTAAACAAAAATCAAAAACATGATATTGAAGTGGTGGTGGACCGTCTGGTGATTAAACCGGGGCTCGAAACCCGTCTGGCCCAGTCAGTCGAAACAGCTCTGAAGCTGAGTGACGGGCTGCTGTTTGCCGAAGACGCCGCCTCAGGCAGCCGTATCACCTTTTCTTCCAAGTTTGCCTGTCCGGTCAGCGGCTTTACGATTGAGGAGATCGAACCGCGGTTGTTTTCGTTTAACAATCCCTACGGTGCCTGTCCTCATTGCGACGGTATCGGCGCACGGTTGTATATGGACCCCGAACTAATCGTTCCCAACGAAAACCTTTCGATGGCACAAGGCGCCATTTTACCGTGGTACAGCCGCAAGCACGGCTTTTACACCGATACGCTCGAATCGTTATGCCGTTACCTCGGTATTTCGATGAAAACACCGTGGAAGGAGCTGCCGGAACAGGCACGCAACGTTATTCTTTACGGTTCCGGTTCGCAAACGGTGCCGATGTACTATTCCCGCTTTGTTACCCACAAACCGTTTGAAGGGGTTATCAACAATTTGGAACGGCGTTTTATGGAGACCGATTCTCAGGCAATCCGGGACGAATTTTCTCAATATCAATCGGCCGCAATGTGCGAGCATTGTCAAGGCAAACGCCTCAAACCGGAAGCATTGGCAATCAAAATCGGCGGCGCCGACATTATGGACATTTCCGCCATGTCCATCAAACAGGCGCGCGAATGGTTTGGACATGCCGAGGAACAACTTAGTCCGCAAAAGCAGGAAATTGCCCGCAAAATTCTTAAGGAAATTACCGATCGACTCAACTTTTTGAACAATGTCGGGCTGGAATATCTCTCCTTATCCCGGCAGTCGGGAACTCTGTCCGGCGGCGAAGCACAGCGAATCCGTCTCGCCTCACAAATCGGTTCGGGGTTGACCGGCGTCATGTACGTGCTTGACGAGCCTTCGATCGGACTGCATCAACGCGATAACGACCGTCTGCTGGAAACACTGACCCGCCTGCGTGATATCGGCAATACGGTGATTGTAGTCGAACATGACGAAGACGCCATCCGCGCCGCCGATTATCTGGTCGACATGGGACCCGGCGCCGGCGAACACGGCGGTCATGTGGTGGCCGAAGGAACCGTTGCACGGGTTTTGAAAAATCCCGAAAGCCTGACCGCTCAATACCTGACCGGTAAAAAAGAAATAGAGGTTCCGCACCACAGACGTCACGGCAACGGCCATTTTCTCGGCATTAACGGTGTCCGAACCAACAACCTTAAAAACGTCGACCTGCAAATTCCGCTCGGCACTATGACCTGCATCACCGGTGTTTCGGGCGGCGGAAAATCGTCTTTGATTTTAGAAACCTTATTTAAGGCCATTAACAAAGAACTCAACGGCAGCCGCGAACCAGCAGGAATATACAATCAACTGAGCGGGCTGGAAAATATCGATAAGGTCATTGACATCGATCAGTCGCCGATCGGCCGAACGCCTCGTTCCAACCCGGCAACCTATACCGGCCTGTTTACTTATATCCGCGATTGGTTTGCCGGTTTGCCAGAAGCGAAAGCACGCGGATACAACGCCGGGCGCTTTTCGTTTAATGTCGCCGGCGGCCGTTGCGAAGCCTGCAAAGGCGACGGCGTTACCAAAATCGAAATGCATTTTCTGCCCGATGTTTATGTTGCCTGCGATGTCTGTAAAGGCAAACGTTTTAACCGCGAAACGTTGGAGGTCAAATATAAAGGAAAATCAATTGCCGACGTGTTGGATATGACTGTTGACGAAGCGCATGCCTTTTTTGACGCTATCCCGTCAATTAAAAACCGGCTTGAACTGTTGCGCAAAGTCGGACTCGGCTACATCCATCTCGGACAACCGGCAACCACTTTGTCCGGGGGTGAGGCGCAACGAATCAAACTTTCTAAAGAGCTTTCCAAACGTGCTACCGGCAAAACACTTTACATCCTCGACGAACCGACCACCGGATTGCATTTTGAAGACATCAGCCGCCTGTTGAAGGTTTTGCAGACTTTGGTCGACCAAGGCAATACGGTCGTGGTGATTGAGCATAATCTGGATGTTATCAAAGTGGCTGACTATATTGTCGATTTAGGCCCCGAAGGCGGCGACGGCGGCGGCAGAATTGTGGCTGAAGGAACCCCGGAAGAAGTTGCTCAGTCTCCTCACAGCTATACCGCCAAATATCTGCGACAAAAATTGAGATAACCGGCCTTTTCAAATCGAATATGCTATGCTGGATCTACAAAAAGCCGTTGAATATCAACGGCTTTTTGGTTTTCACAGATGATACATTCAAAGCAAAACAAGTATTTCAAGCATTTGGCATGCATTTCAACATCGTCCTGACCTTTGCAAATTCGAAATGAGAGACACAACATTGTATAGCCGTTTTTAATCGGGAAATTCCTTAGGTGACTCGCCTTGCACCGATCTGATATCCGGCAAAGACAGGTTTAAACAGATTTTCTTCGATTGCTCCGGCGAGAATCCTGCTTTCGGCTTATGTTGCTCTCCATTGACATCTTATTGTTTCTCATGATCTTTTTTGAAAAAAGAAACCACTCCTGCATCAATACCGCAATGATCGGCCGCACTTTTATTCCTGATTCCCATTCGTTGTTTCAGCTGCCCTATATTTGCCAGAGATCTCTGCTGTCTGCGCGCCGAAGACACATATTCATCGACTTGGGCCGGATCAAAATCTCGGTTAAAGATTTCCGGATGCCCTGCATAAAGCTTCTTAATCAAGCCCTGAGCACCTTTGAAGGCATATTCCGGCATAATTGCTGCCTTATCGGTTGAAGCGCCTTCGGGACCGTCCATCAGATTAATACCCAACTTCATATTATGAGCACGCTGTATCATGTCACGAACAACTCCGCCGCCGCCGACGGCAATCATTTCACCGCCGCGTTTTTCAACAATATCCAAAACCGTATCCGGCAGGTCAAACCATTTTTTGGCCGGACGTCCGTTCAATTCCAAAACAACAGCATGGGTAATAGTGTTGTTTTCGATACTTGCGAGTTCGGTATAAGCGGCTTCCTCGGTCAATGTTCCGATGACGGCCAGTTTTTTATCCGATTTTTGATTTCGATTGTGCGCCACTTCATGCAATTGTTTTTCAACGCCGTGGTTAGTTCCGCCAGTAAGAATACAAGCTTTTTCGGGATCAATAACATTCACCAGTACTTGCATTGCAGTCCGGATCTCATCCTGATTTTCGGCTGAAATGTTCGGCCATGCTTTTACC
The DNA here is from genome assembly GCA_900539605.1 of uncultured Azospirillum sp. Classification (GTDB taxonomy): domain Bacteria; phylum Pseudomonadota; class Alphaproteobacteria; order RF32; family CAG-239; genus JAFUYI01. The sequence continues at coordinate 25,846 of UQCS01000017.1, forward strand.
GAAGCGCCGGTTACCAAAATCGGAACCCGATTTTCCAACACGTCATAAACAACACTTTCATCCGTTTGGGCACCAATACGCGAAATTTCGGAATCTAAAAACTTTTGCAGTCTGGCCTTTTCTTCATTTTTGCGTTTTGAAACTTCATCGGTATAATGCGGCAAACCGTCGGGGGTCGAATAAACCGGCTTAAAGACGGAAGTATAGGTAGCGCCGCCTGCCAAACGACTGTCAAGCAATCTTTGTTTTTGCTCAAAACGGCGATCGGCTTTAACAATCAGCCTTTCTTCAAACTTGTTTATTTGCAGCAGATCATCACGGGAAAGACCGGCTGCATGCGCCAGAATCACATCCTGTTGCGGCGAGGTGGAGTAAAGTCCCATGCCGTCCGAACCAAGCACACAACGGACCCCGTAGTCCACATATTTTTTCAACGGCACGTCCATAATATTATCGATGTTATTAAGAGAAAGGTTAGAAGCCATATTAAACTCAATCACCGCGTTGGTTTCCCGGCACAGTTTAAGACACTCTTCATCAACACCGTACAAGCCGTGGCCAATACGAATGGCCGGACACCTCAGACAGCGGCCGCTTTCGGCTTCCGCTTCTTTGGTTGCTGCCTGAACAACTTTCAATACATCTTTTACATTATCCTGAAACAGCGGGTTTTCTCCGGCATGAACCCGCATAACAAAGTCAGGGTCATGAAGGGCCGCCCATTTGGCAATTTCTTTCAACTCGTCACCAAAAGCCTCGGTCGGATTAGTTTCATGCCCCATAAAATCGATTCCGACCACGTAAGGACTGGCCGCTACCGCCTTAATACGGTCCACTTCATCCTGATTCCATTCCTTGTCCGAATGACGCCACATTGCCGCCAAAAAACGCATCTTGCAACCTGTATCACGCTCAATCTGCGGCAATTCCTTATGCAATGTTTCCAGCACATTGAGATCGCCAATAACTGAAGAAAGCGAGAACTCGGCATATTTAATGCCTGCGGCTGCATGAGAAGTTGCAACTTTGCGTAGGAGGGTCGGAAACATCTCCGCATTTTTGGTAAAAGGCCCGCGCATGACGTAAATTTCTTCCATTTTATTAAACGTCTCCTGCTGTTCAAGCGGAATACGCATAGCAACCATATATTTTTTAATATCCGCACGGTTGGTCACTACATCACTTAATAAAACATTGTTATGGCCGTCTGTCCTGTAACGGGACAAATCAATGCCTGCTTTTTTCAACATATCTGCCGGGATGGATATATTATGCTCCAACCCGGCTTCGATTAAATCTTCCGGCGAAAGGCAACCGGCAAAATGAGTATGCAGATCCGTACTATGAGCCAGTCCGTCGATTTCGTCACGCGAAAAGACCGTTTGTTGTTCCCGTCGCGCCAGCATCCGCATTTCAAAAGAAGTCAAATGTTTTTGCGGCGCTTCGGCATCCAGACGGATCTGTTTGGCTTGCTTATCTTCGATAAAACGTGCAAACTGTTCTTGACCGATAAACAACCGCAAACCGTTATTTTCATCGGGTCGGATTGAAATCATCTTTTCGATATTACGGATGATATTTTCACCTGCCCGCCGATCCTGTCCGCGATAAGACATAACGGGAACAAAACGTTCTCCAACTTTGTCAATTGCCAAGGAAACATCCTTTGTGTAGTCAATGTTCAGATTGAGCAATTCCGGATAATCAACAAAATACTCATTAGACATCGGCAGTCCTTTCCGTCAGAAGTTAGTAGAGCTATGGTTTAGCGTTGGAAATTGTTGCACATGCCACGTTGAAGGTACGGATTCTTGCGATCCTCTCCGACAGCAATTTGTAAAAATTCGTCAACGGCCCCCTCGGGTTTTTTGCCGAAAACAGCCTCATAATTTTTGCGGATGTTGTAGCTGGGCGCCGTCAGTACCATGGAGGCTTTTTTGTCGCCTTCGTGCAGCACCAAATCACACGGGTTGTTGTTGCCGATTGCTTCATCGCCCATAAAAGTTACCAAACCGCCTTTAGCCACAAACTGAACTTCTCCCCAAGTGGTATTAAGATACATGTCCTCCTGGGCTGCAATGGCTTTGCGGACTTCACCGCCGACGGTGTGAGCTTTAGCTGTTTCCCCGGGTTTCAACTCCTCGAAAGTGCGGCCGTCATCAACCGTATAATTGTTTGGCCCTGCCTTGGCCGGTTTCTTGGCATATTGGTCCTTGCCACCGTTAATGCAGCGGCGACTGTCAATTGCAAAGCCTTCTCCGGCAATATTTGTCGTCTCTTCAACCGTCCGTCCGTCGCGTGCCAGAACAACGGTACGAACTTCCTCGCCGCCGAGAGCTTTGGTCAGTTCAACGGCAATGCCTATTTTTTCAACTTCAAAAACCGCTTCCGGATTTTTGGTCATAAACTCCAGCGCTTCTTCCTGAGAAATGGGGTTTTCTTTAGTTGAATTGCGTAATTTCGTCATTTTGATTTTCCTTTCCTGATGTTGTGGAGCTAACCATAAACCACCGTTTATTTGCTCTACCTAAAAGTATTAACATAAATTTTGTCTAACAGCAATGTTTTTTTAAATTTCTTTATTTTCTGCCGCGTAACAAACATCATCACAAGTCCTCTTTTTTCTGATTTTTTCCTCCGCCATAAACGGTGGTTTAAATGATATGGTCACCTCCGATAAAAATTTTTAACGAGGAACAGACCATGATATACGGATATGTACGCGTTTCGACCGATCGTCAAAACGTCAAAAATCAACATCACGAAATCAAAGAATTTTCAAAACAGAAACAGTTCGAAATCGATACATGGATTATTGAAACAATTTCATCCCGCAAGGAACTTAAACAACGCAAATTAAGTAAACTTTTGCAGAAAATAAAAGCAGACGATATTATCATTGCTACCGAAATATCAAGGCTCGGACGCAATATGCTGGAGGTTATGGGAATTTTACAAAAATGTTTGGAAAAAGAGTGTCAGATATGGACATTAAAAGAAAACTACCGTCTGGGAGCCGATATTCAATCGAAAGTTCTTGCCTTTGCTTTTTCTCTTTCGGGAGAAATTGAACGGCAGTTGATTTCGCAAAGAACCAGAGAATCCTTGAAGCGCCTGAAATCAGAAGGACATCATCTGGGACGTCCTTATGGATTTAACTATCAAAAACTGGCAAAATGTCATATGCAAATTGAACAAATGCTGACACAAAATATGTCAAAGGCCGAAATTGCCCGTCAAATTGACTGCAGTTGGAGCACACTCAACCGATATATAAAAAAATATTTTCATTAATAAAACATCCAAAAATAATCTAGCAAAAAATTACACTCGACAGAAATCTCATCTTTCAATTCGGGCTCTGACTAACCGTATATTTTTACGGATCGTCATCCCCTTTTTTATTGTATTTTTCCCATTCAAACAGATCATTTTTCTGAAATCGATTGCTTTTTGTGTGAGATGTATTACTTTTTTCCCAAAGGAGAATTCTGATGACAATCATTATTGCCGGATTTGGCGGTATCGGCAAAACCACACTCGCCAAAAAATATATAAATGTTTTAGACTTAGAATCGACTCCTTATAAATATATCATTGCCGATTATAAGAAATTTGCCCCCGAAGCTGTCAAAGGAAAAGGAATTATCGATAAAAAATTAAACCCTGATTTTCCGGAAAATTATATTATGGCCATAAAAAACAACCTTCATAAATACGACTACATTCTGGTCTGGTGCCATCCCGAACAAGCATTACCGCATTTAGAACACGCCGGTATTGATTATAAGCTGTTTATCCCTGCCCGGGAAGCTCTGGACGAGTACCGGCAGCGTTTTATCAATCGAGGCAATTCGCAAGAATATGTCAATCGGGTCAGCAGCAAGGAAGGCTATGACAAACGGTTGCCGCAATTTAAAGCGACCGGCAAACCTATCGTATTTTTGCAAACAGGTGAAACCTTAGAAAGCTATCTTAAAAACAATGCCGAATACCCACCGCTCATACCTAGGGATGCGAATGATTAAAAGGCGTTGAAGGTATTCATTAAATTCTTCGTCGGTTACGGGTTAGTTATCACTTTTTTATGATAATAAATTGATATAGATCATCTGGGCACAGCACCATGGAAGCCTGACATATCTGTCTGTTATCCTTTTTCTATGGATATTTAGTGATTCATTGTAAGATTTTGAGGTATATGGCCTTAGTTCATGTATATAATTTCTAACTTTTTCGGTATTTTTTCTACTTTAACTACGTAGTGGGCATTCCCCAACTGCCTCCCTTATATTTATATCTTGCCTCTTCTCATAGCTAATTTCTCAACGACGGCCTCCATGAACGGCTCTTATAATTTTTCTATTTTTCATTT
>UQCS01000018.1 GCA_900539605.1 uncultured Azospirillum sp.
TTGATATTTGTTTTGGAATATAGGCGTAAACAAAGAGTGTTTTCGAAAATAGCCCAAAAAGTTATTTTTTTCGCAAAAAAAACTTGCGCCCCAAAATATTTTGTGCTACATTAACACTATAAAAAATTAGTCTGTTCAATTACGCTGTCTATCATTAAAAATTGCTTTTCTTGAAAATAAAAGTCGAGTTTCTAAAAAGATTTCGAGTTTTTTCGGTACGGAGAGCTACTAAAGACAGTGATTTTCTCACCAAGTAAATAATCAATAAATAATAAACAATATGGCACAGAAAATGTTTAAGGTTATCGCTTTCATGATGACCACTTTAGCAGTTATGGTAATGTTCGCTTCTTGCGACAAGAGTGAAGATGATTTCCTGTTGAACACCACCTTTAACGAGAATGGTAATAACAAGGAAGTGACGATCAAGGTGAAGCGTGATGCTGAAAACGGCATTATCGAAGCTTCTCGCGAAGTCAACGGCCTCCGTCAGGATACCGTTATCACTGTAGCTCTTGGCGCAGTGAACTTCGATATCACCCCGGTTGACACCATCAACGTGGCTGTCGCTGAGGTAACCCGCACCAGCTTCGCTGCAACCGGCGACGCTCAGGTAGACAACTATGAGGAAAACGGTGTTTACTTCACCAAAACCTCTAAGAGCTACCGTGACGAACTCACCGGTTATGCAAAGGATATCAACATCAACTACCTCGACGCATACACTTATGTATGGGGCAAGCGTGTTGAATTCCCGAAGGCAAACGGCGCAGTTGAGGCAATTGAGGAAATCAACCTCCTCGACGAAGGTATCAAAGGCAAAATGCACTACTACACGGCTACAACTTCTTACAAAGTTGCTTTCATGGAAGGCAGCAGCGTAGAAAAAGGCCTGGAAGTTCTTGCTATCGACGCTGAAGATGTCCTTCTCTCGACTGAAAAAACCGACGAGGGTTATGAAACCCTGACTTCCACCACAGCTAAGAGCTGGGTTGAAATTACTCGCAATTATAAAGTTTCCGGCAAAGTTGCTACTCGTTACGAGGTTATCCTCAACAACGGTGTCAGCGCTCCTGCTTATGAAGTTATGAATGTTGAGTCTTTCAATCTGAGCAACAAGGCTGCACAGCTGAATGCTGCTTCTGTTTCTGGTAACCGCGAAGAAGGTAACATCAAAGTTACTTCTTTCACCCAGAACTATGTCGTTGCTAACAACCTGTTCAACCGCACTTTTGTTCTCTCTTTTGAGACTGCAGTGCTCACCGTTGACGGTAAGAACTTCGACATGCCGAGCCGCAAGTACGAGAACGTAAACGACGAAGATTTCCGTATCACCGATATGGAAGGAATCACCGGTTATGACCGTGCACTGTACACTCACAATATGAGTGCTACTTTCAACGGTAACTCTGTAGACGCAAAGGCAGAAGTAGAACTTCGCATGGTAGAAGTTAAGGATGAACTCATCAGCCGCGTTATCGTAGAAGATGGTATGGATTATATCAATGCTACTACTACGAAATCTTGGGTGAAAGTTAAGGAAGTATGGTCTATCGGTGGCGAAAAAGTATATACCAAGTCGGTTAATCTGACTAACGGTATTGCTGCTCCCGCTAAGATCACCAAAATCCTTGCTTCTTTCAACCTGAACAGCGCAGCTGACAACCTCAGCAGTGAAAAACTGGTAAAAACTGAAACGATCGGTGATTTCAAAGTTATGACTTACAATCGCACCTATACGGTAGCAAACGATAAGTTTAACCGCGTTTTCACTCTTTCTTATCAGAAAGCCGTTTACACTGTTATCAACCACGATATGCCTTACGCAGAATATGAGAATGTTGCAGACAATGGCTTCAATATGAGCGACATGTCTAACGCTTCTCAGAACGGTAAGACCTACAACCGCAAGAACTACGTTCACGCAATGAGCGCTAACTTCAACGGTTACAATACCAACGCTAACGCTGAGGCTGAGATCATGGTTGAATATAACGAACCCCGTCAGACTCCGGAATGGCTGGGCAACCCGACCGGCGCAAAATATACCCGCGTTCAGAAAGCTGTTGGTGAAAAATTCATGGACATGATCGTTTTCACTTACGAAAACGGTGTTGTTATGGCTCCCAACGGTAAGGTAGATATGAGCCTTGCTTATGCTTTTGACGCAACTGTTGCTTCTAAGAACGGTGTAGAAACCTGTCTGAAAGGCGCTAACAGCGGTGTATTTGGTAACGGTAAATGGCAGCCTGCCAAGATCACGATCGCAAATGGTCGTTGGATCTATGCTGGTAAAAACGCTAGCTGGGACCACACTGTAATGGCAAATAACGCTGTTACTCTTGGTATCGGTGTAGACGTAACCCCGACTCCTAAAGCACAGTCTACTTCTATTAACGGCAATCAAATCACTATCAAGTATGCTGTTAACAATGGAAGCACGACCGCAAACTCTTCTCTGTCACTGCGTTAATTGTTTATGTGCTTTGAACGGAAAGAAATTGCTTAATTTAGGACACTCTTTCAACCCTCTTCGGAAATTCTTCCGGAGAGGTGTATCAAAAAAAACTCGGGAGATTTTTCCCACTTTACTTTTAAACTACAAGAAAAGATGAAAAATATACTTTTTGCCATTGTAGCAGTGTTGGCAACTGCATTTGTGAATGTAAACAGCGCTAGCGCACAGTCCATAACCTTCGGAAGCGAAAGAAAAACTCTGACAACAGAGGTTTCGGCAGAGCAGAAAGCTCTTGCTGAAGTCGATTCGCTCACCCTCGATTACATCGAGGCACTCGGCTCTCGCAAACACGATGAGCTGATGCTGAAAACTTCCGACGGTAAAACGTACTGGAAGGGACGTACCATCGAAGGCTTCTTTGTAGGAGTCGTTGGCGGTGCATCTTATGCTCCTACCGCGAAGAGCATGAGCTATGTATTCGGTGCAGAGGTTGGTTATACCATGTGGTGGGGTGACTTTTTGGTTACCGGCCGCATTGGTGAGATCAACTTCGACGGAAAGACCTATATGGCTCCTTCCGCATTCGCCGAAGCTCGCGTAAATCTTGCTCACTGGGGCAAGGACAAGCAGAATCGCTTTTATGTCGGTGGTCGTATCGGTTATCAATATACCGAAAGTGACAATTCGATTCATGAAAGCGGAGAAAATTACGAGTTTCATCGTAATTCTTCTCTCAAAGGTTCTGGATTGGGTTATGGTGCCGTTTTAGGCTGGGAAACCCGTCAGTTCATGGGCGGAAACCGTTTCGGTGTTCAGCTCGCCGCTTATACTTACGACGTGCAGCACGCAACGTCGGGAAAGGTAAACGGAGAAGTAGTTGCTGATAAGAACATTATCAAACAGGGCTGGCAGGTAGAACTCACTTTGAGCTATCGCTTCCAGTTTGGTAAGACAAAGAAAAACTACTAATTTCTAGTTTCGCTGCAAAGCAATATATATATTTTCAGATGTCGGAGGGTTTCCTCCGACATCTTTTTTTTGTCTTAATTTCACTGTTTTTCTTTATTGAGAAACTTTGCCGTTCTTTTTATCCGGTACCGGCGATTCCTTTTCTCATGTTGTTTTTTTCAAAGTGTTGATCAAAGTTATCACCCAAGAAGATCCAATTTGATCTTAACGACTCGCTGCCGGAGAGGGGTTGGACAAAAAAACAAAAATATGTCTTTTTTATCAAAAAAAAGTTGTGGTTTTATTTATTTTATGCTACAGTATAAACGACAAAAATTATTCTGTTATTACATTGATTATCATTGTAAATGTCTCAAATGAAAACAATTTTTCGACAATTGAGAGACCTGAAAGAATAATTTCTCAGATTTTCCGAATACAAATCATTTAAATAACTATATATATGAAAGAGAAAAGTTTCTTTTACGGCATTATTGCATTGGTCGTAATGCTGGCTTTGTCTGTGCTCACTTCTTGTGACGCGGATATGGACGATTTCAGCCTTAACGTAAAACCTAACGAAGGCGGCGGAGACAACACTGAAGTGACCATTACCGTAACCCGCGACAGCGAAAACGGAACTGTGGTTGCCTCGAAAGAGGTTAACGGTGTTGTACAGGACACAACGGTGGTCGTTCCTCTGGGAGCAGTCAAGTTTGACATTTCCCCTCTGGATACGATCAAAGTTACCAAACCCGAAGTTTCGTCGGTAGACTTTGCCGAAACCGGCAGCAATTCCAACAACTGGGAAGCAGAAGGCGTGTCTTATACCAAAACAGTGCGGACGTATCGTCACTAACTGAGCGGGTATTTGAAAGACATCACCATCAGCTATCTGGATGCGGAAATGACGCTGTGGGGCAAAAAAGTAGTCTTCCCGGCGGCCAACGGCAGCGTATCCTTTAGTAAAGACGGTGGAATATCCGTTATTGACGAAGGGATAAACGACAAGGTCCACTATTACCTTTCCACATCAAGCTACAAAGTTGCCTTTATGGGTGGCAGCAGTATTGAGAAAGGTTTTGAAAGACTGGCGATCGATGCGGATGACGCTTTAGTTTCCACCGACAAGACAGGCGAGGGGTACGAAACTCTGTCTTCGACCACGGCCAAAAGCTGGGTTGAAATCACCAGGACCTATCGTGTGTCGGGCAGTGTCGTTTCCAAGTACGAAGTAATCCTCAAAAACGGAATCAGTGCGCCTGCATATGAGATCCGGGTGGTGGAAAACTTTGATCTGGAAAAGAAGAGCGCCGATCTCGGAGAAGCAACCGTTACCGGTACCCGTAACGAAGGCAACATTACCGTTACAGCCCACGCCCGTGATTATACGGTTGGCTGCAACCTGTTTGACAGAGTGTTTGTCCCGTTTTGGGAAACCGCGGTTCTAGCGGTTGACGGAAAGACGTTTGAAATGCCCTCTCGCACGTACGAAAACATCACAGACAAGGGATTCAAACTGACTGAAATGCCCGAAACCGACAATTACGAACGCCGTCTTTACGCTCATACCATGAGCGCCACTTTTAACGGAAATTCTGCTCAGGCCATTGCCGAAGTGGAGCTTCACAAAAAAGCGGAAGACCGGCTCGAAAGCAGAGTAATTGTTGAAGACGGCAAGGATTATGTAAACCCGACAACCACCAAGTCGTGGATCAAGATCAAAGAAATCTGGTCGGTGAGCGGAGAAAAAGTTTATACCAAATCGGTCAACCTGACCAACGGAATCACAGTTCCGGCGCGGGTTGTCAAAATTTTGGAAAACTTTGACCTTAACGGTGCCGCTTCCGAACTGGGAGATGAAGTCTTGACCCAGACCGAGACGGTGGGAGACTTTACGGTAAGGACTTACCAACGTGCATTTACGGTGAACAATGACAAATTTAACCGTGTGTTTGCGTTGTCTTACCAGCGGGCTTTCTACAATCCAATGGATCACAGCATGCCCTATGCCCTGTACGAAAGTGTTTCGGACAAAGGCTTTGCGACAGCTGACATTACTCAAATTACCGAAGAAGGCAAAACCTATGACCGCAAGAGCTACACCCATTCCATGAGTGCAAGCTTTAACGGATATCCGGCCGATGCAACCGCAGAAGCTGAATTGTGGGTTTTGGCAGACGACGTCATGACCAGCCGCGAAATTATCGAAGACGGCAAAGATTATGTTGACGACAATACCACCAAATCCTGGATCAAAATCAAGGAAATTTGGACGGTAGGAGGCGAAAAAGTTTATACGGAATCGGTTGATCTCAAAAACGGAATTTTATCTCCGGCCAAGATCACAAAGGTTCTGCCAAACTTTAACCTCGCGTCGGCATCACCGTCTCTCGGCGGCGAAAAACTGGTTAAGACCGAAACTCTCGGCAATTTTAAAGTGATGACTTATGAGCGGACTTATACGGTGGCCAACGACAAATTTAACCGCATTTTTACGCTCAGCTACCAGAAAGCGGTTTATAACCCGCTGACGCATGACATGCCAAATGCCGAATACGAAAACGTTTCGGACAATGGGTTCACACTGGCTGATCTGGCCCGCATCACGCAGGACGGCAAAACTTATGACCGCAAGAGCTATACCCATAACATCGGTGCAACTTTCAACGGGCATGATGCCGCCTCCTCAGGCGAAGCGGAACTTTGGGTTGAACTCAAGGATCAGTTACAGGAACGTACGGTTTTGGAAGACGGAAAAGATTATATCGATCCTTCCACGACCAAAAGCTGGCTTAAGATCAGGGAAGTGTGGTCGATTTCCGGAGAAAAGGTCTATACCAAATCGGTAAACCTCAAAAACGGAATTGTCGTGCCCGCCAAGGTCACCAAGATTTTGGAAAACTTTAACCTGACCGGCAGTACACCGTCGGCAAGTAACGGGAAAATGGTCAAAAGCGAAACCGTCGGCGACTTCAAGGTTATGACTTACGAACGTACCTATACGGTTGCCAACGACAAGTTTGACCGGACTTTCACGCTTTCTTACCAAAAGGCAGTTTACAATCCGTTGACCCACGACATGCCGTATGCCGAATACGAGAATCTGAACGATGAAGGTTTCAAAATGACCGATTTGGATCAGATTGCCGCAGACGGTAAAATCTACGACCGCAAAAACTATGCGCATCAGATGAGCGCTGTGTTTAACGGTTATCCGGCAAGTGCAACCGCTCAGGCAGAATTGCGTGTCTTTTCAAGAGAAGACCGCGATACCCCGAGTTGGCTGGGAGCTCCCAAGTCTGCTAAGTATACCCGCGTTCAGAAAGCTGTTGGGCAAAACTTCATGGATATGATCGTTTTCACTTACGAAAACGGCGTAGTCATGGCACCGAACGGCAAAGTGGACATGAACCTGTGTTATGCTTTTGATGCAACCGTCGCTGCGAAGAACGGCGTTGAAACCTGTCTGAAAGGTTCCTATTCCGGCGTATGGGGAAACAACAAGTGGCAGCCTGCAAAAATTACGATGACCAGCGGACGATGGATCTATGCCGGCAAAAATGCCAGTTGGGATCACACCGTGATGGAGCAAAACGCCATCGCGTTGAATATCGGAGCTGATGTAACGCCGATACCAAGTGCGCAGTCGTACAAAATTAACGGCAATCAAATCACCGTTAAGTATGCAGTCAACAACGGCAGCAATACCGCGAACACTTCTCTGTCTCTGAAATGATGACGGGAAAACGCTCAGAAAACATTCTGCAGCTCTCTCAACAAAAAGTTCCCTTCTGCTGCGGCAGAACGGAACAGATGAAAAAAATTGATTAGACATTTACTAACTAATGCCCCGGAACGTAAAGTTTCGGGGTTTTTTTTAGATCGGTTTCCGCTGACGGCAAATAGAATTTGACATATCGGCAGGGCAGCGGTTATTCTGAATGTAAACAAAGGAGGCAGTATGGATGAAAAATGGCTGAAACGGGTGATTGAAATCCAAAGCCTGGCGCAATGCGGGCTGGCATATTGTAAAGATAAATATGACCTTGAACGTTACCGGCGGTTGCGGGAAATTGCCGCCGAAATGATGAGTGATGCATCCGGTCTTCCGCTCGAAAGAGTGCAAGATTTGTTTTGTAATGAAAGCGGTTATCAAACTCCGAAATTGGACACCAGGGCTGCAATTTTCAGAGAAGGGAAAATCCTGTTGGTACGGGAAAATAACGGCCTGTGGTCACTTCCGGGCGGTTGGGTCGATGTGTTGGAATCAATAGCTTCCAACACGGCCAAAGAAGTGCGGGAAGAAGCCGGCATAACGGTTCGTCCGCAGCGGCTGATTGCTGTTCTGGACCGCAATCAACATAATCGGCCGCCTTATGCTTATGGGGTGTGCAAAGTTTTTGTATTGTGTGATTATATTGAGGGAACGTTTAAGCAAAATATTGAAACCACGGCGACGGCTTATTTTGACCTTGACCATTTGCCGCCGCTGGCAGAAGAAAAATGCAATCGGGTGCAGGTGGAGATGTGTTTTGCCGCTGCTGCCGATCCCAACTGGTCGGTACTTTTTGACTGAAAAAAGTTTTCAATAACGGAGCATATGACAAAAAGGGCAGGGGAAACTGCCTTTTTTGTTGATGTCAAAGATTGCTGTTCAATCTTCGGAGCGCTTGTTACCAGACATAGCTGAGTCCCAGTCCGAAAGCTGTTGCCTCTATGTAATTTAAACCGCGTTTTTTTATCAAGCACATTAAGAAAATTTAGTAATCTGTTGTTTTGAAAAAAAGATTATTCGTAACGCAAGGCGTTGATTGGGTTGAGCAGCGAGGCTTTGTAAGCCGGATAAAAGCCAAACAAAATACCGACCAGACCGGAGAAGCAAAATGGAACAATTACATAAAGTATCGAAATTTGCGCTTTGAAATTGCTGAATATTTTGATTAGCTCTGCTCCGGCAAAACCGCTAATGATGCCGATAATGCCGCCGATCAGCGACAAAACCACCGCTTCGGTCAGAAATTGCATTCGGATATCCCAGCTTTTGGCACCGATGGCCATTCTGATGCCGATTTCCCGGGTACGCTCGGTAACCGAAACCAGCATGATGTTCATGATGCCGATCCCGCCGACAATCAGCGAAATCGAGGCGATCGAACCCAGAAGAATTGTCATGATGCGGGTGGAACTTTCCATCATTTCCTGCATTTGCGTCAGGTTCATAATGATAAAGTCGTCATCTTTATTAGTGCCGAGATTATGACGCTGGCGAAGCAGCCGGCGGATGTCTTCCTGAGCACTGTATGTGCTTTCGGCGTCTACCGCTTGCAGCATCACCACATTGACCTGATCGGGAAAGGTGATGCCGATAACCTTTTTTTGAGCCGTGGTAATCGGAATATAAACGCCGTCGTCCTGATCCATACCCATGCCGTTTTCACCGCGTTTTTCCAGCACGCCGATCACCGTAAACGGCAGTCCTTTAATGCGCACTGTTTTGCCGATCGGGTCCACGTCGCCGAACAGTTCGGTGACAACCGTTCGTCCCAAAACCGCAACCTTGGAGGCATTTTTGACATCGCTGTCGGAAAACGAACGTCCGTAATCGAGTGCCCATTCCTTTAACTCAAAGTAACGGTTGTCGGTTCCGGTAATGCTGGTTGCCCAGTTGGCATTGCCGTAAACGACCTGGTTAGTTTGTTCCAGGACCGGTGCGGCCAGTCGTATTTTGCTGATTTTTTCCTGAATGGCATTGCCGTCGCCGGCTTTCATGGTCGGCAACGATCCTCTGCCGCCGCGGGCGCCGCCGGAAGTTGAACTGCCCGAACGGATAATAATCAGGTTGGAACCCATGGTTTTCATGTCTTCTTGAATCGAGATTTGGGCACCGTGACCGATAGCCAGCATGATAATGACGGCGGCCACACCGATAATAATGCCAAGGCTGGTGAGGGTGGAGCGCATTTTGTTAGCACGAATGGCTCGCAGAGCAATGCTGCTGATGGTTTTCAGATCAATCATTTGACAACCCTTTCATCGCTGACGATTTCGCCGTCCACCACTTTGATAATGCGGTCGCTGTAGCGGGCAATGTCTTCTTCGTGAGTAACTAAGATGATTGTACGGTTTAGCTGGCGGTTAAATTTAGTAAACAGTTCCATGACTTCAACACTGGTCTTGGTGTCCAGATTGCCGGTCGGTTCGTCGGCGAAAATAATCGGCGCCTGATTGACCAGTGCGCGGGCGATTGCGACCCGTTGCTGCTGACCACCCGACAGCTGATTAGGCTGATGATCCATCCGTCGCTCCAGTCCTACCGCTTTAAGAGCCTCTGCGGCGCGGCGATGACGTTCTTCTTCGGCAATGCCGGCGTAGACCATCGGCAATTCGACGTTTTCGATTGCCGAAGTGCGGGAAAGCAGGTTGAAGCCCTGAAAAACAAAGCCGATTTTCTGGTTGCGGATGGTTGCCAGTTGGTCGTTGTTTTGCTTGCCGATGTCATCGCCGTCAAGAAAATACTTACCCGAAGTCGGTTTGTCCAGACAACCGAGAATATTCATCAGGGTCGATTTACCCGATCCGGAGGGGCCCATGATCGCCACAAATTCTCCTTGGTTGATTTCCAACGAAATTCCTTTGAGAATCATCAACTGGCTGTCGCCGAGCGGATAGCTTTTTTTCAAATTTTTAATTTCGATCAACGCCATCAGCGGGGCATCCTCATTCTCATGGTCGATTTTTTGGCAGTTTCCGAGCGCTCGACAATGACTTCCATCCCTTCCTGCAAATCGGGACCGGACACCTCGATGCTGTCATCGTCATAAATTCCGGTTATGACGGCCAGACGGCGCGGTTGTCCGTTATCCAAAATCCATAATCCTTTGTCTTTATAGCGGGTTTCGCCGTTGTCGATCGAAAAACGCAAAGCCTTGTTGGGAGAGACCAAAATATCGTTTTTGCTTGCGGTAATAATCTCGACGTTGGCGGTCATGCCGGGTTTGAACTTCAGATCCGAATTGTCCACTTCAATAATCACTTCGTAAGTCACCACGTTAGAATTTGTGACAGCCTCGTTGCGTACCTGAGTAACGGTGCCGGTGAAAATCTCGTCGGGGTAACTGTCAACGCTGAATTCGACCGTTTGCCCTTCTTTAACTTTGGCGATATCAGCTTCTACCACCGAAGCCTCAATTTTCATCTTTGTCAGGTCTTCGGCCACGTTAAACAGGGTAGGCGTTTCAAAACTGGCGGCCACCGTTTGTCCGGCCTCGATGTTTTTGGAAACGATCATGCCGTCTACCGGGGAGATGATTTTGGTATAGCCGAGCTGAATCAGGTTGTAGTCGAGGGCGGCCTGTGCCTGTTCTACCTGTGCCTGATAAAGAGCCATTTGGGCAACCGACGTATCATAGTCTTTTTGCGCTTCGTCGAGTTCTTTGTCGGCCGAGTAGCTTTGTTTGTTGAGTTTGGTGATTCGTTCCAAATGTTTTTTGTAATAGTCGCGCGAGGCCTTAGCGACCAGTACCTGAGCTTTTGCCACTTCCAGGTTGGCTTTTTCCTTGGCGACGTTGGACTCAAAAGACGAGGGATCGATCAGGGCCAACAGCTGCCCTTTTTGAACTTGGGAATTATAATCGACGAAGATCTCCTGAATCCGTCCCGATACTTGAGTGCCGACGTCAATGTTTGAAATCGGGGTGATCGTCCCGGTAGCGGTAACGGTTTCGACAATCGCACCTTTTTCGAGCCGTTTGGTAACAAAGTCGGCAACATCATGGGAACGGTTGCGAAAAGCGGTTGCTCCCCAAACTGTCAGACCGATAATCAGTGCCGTAAGTAAAAGTTTTTTCATAGGTTATCCTTCTAAAATCATTTTCAGCCGTTTCCGACCATACAGGTTATAACGATGTCCCTGTCCTTTAGGTTCATATTATTATCTTTTGATATAAAATAATAATCTTTTTTTATAAAAGAAGAACAAAAAATACTTGCTAACGGCTGTTTTTTTGTCTATATTATAAACAACAGTTAATTTTTATGTTCAATTAAATACTTTTCAAATGAAAGAAAAAAACGAGCAGCTTTCGGTACCAAAAGAAGAAAGCCTGAAAAACCAGCTCAAGTCGGCTGACGAAAAGCAACTGGCGGAGTTTATCGCCTTTATCACGGAAGAACTCAAAAGCGGACGCTATCGTAAGGTTGGTGTGCAACGTGCCGTTGTCGCCGTCCTCTCTCAGCGCCGGCCCCGTGTCAACGCCGTAACCCGTCAAGCTTACCAAGCCTTCGTCTACTGCGTTAACAGCGCCGCTTCCAAAAATCAGGAAGTGATGAAGAAGCTCAGAAGCTTCGTCAAGGCCAACAACTTGAGCCTCTAAATCAGAATGTCTAACCATGATGAAGGAAACCGGCACTTTGATAAGTTCCCTTTCCTTTATCATCAAAAAACAAATTTCTATGGTGAAAAGAAAGCTTTCCCAGGAGGAGAAAGATCTTCTCCGTGCCCAGTGGCGTAAAGATAATCCCGAAAAGGCGGCTGAACGTGACAGAAAACGTGCAAAAGCTTTGGAGGTCAACGGTAACGTCGAAGAAAAGGAACAACTCGAAGAAGAAAACCTTTTGTTCAGCGAACAGCCTCGGGCAGAAGCCGTGGTTGAAGAGTACCGTAAGAAGATCAAGGCGCTTTGGGAGATGATCAACAGTAAGCGTGAGCAGTATGTACATGACCGCGATCTGGAAGCTTCCCGTCTTGATGACGAGAGCAAACAAAGCTTCAAACACTTTGTGATTCGTGGGTACGATTCTCCCAATCAGACGATTTCTGCGGTGGTGGGTGCCCTGCTTATCGAAGGACTTCGCTATCCTGACCGGCAACTGAATGATTTTTCCTATAATTTCTTACGGGAAAAAGAAACGGCCAGTCAGAATATTTCGTGGTCGTTCTGGGTGAACCTCTGGGACCGCGATTTCGTTCCGCTGGATGCGGTGCGTCTGATGCTGGAGATAGAGGATGGACATTTCAAGCCTCTGAATCGTTTCAAAGAAATGGTTCATGTGATTTCTGCCAAGATGGTGCGCCACCTTGATCAGGAGTACCGCCGTCTGGAGTGGGCACAAGCCTTGGAAGATGAGGTTGTGCGTCGTAAGGAAGTCGCACGCAAAGGCCGTCGGATTTTCTATTTCCAGGCGCTTCTCGGTGCTTACGGGATCGAGTATCCTGCTCTGAACGCTTAAGCTTTAAGCGTCTCTTTCAAAAACGCCCCGCGGGGCGTTTTTTTATGGCTGAAAGGGAACAAGTCCTGTGTGAACGGGCAGATGCAAAGATCAGGTCCAGGCTATGCGATTTGCTAAGTTTAGGACAGGGGAGTTTTCTTCGCTCATAATTTTTTATGCGCGCCCGGTTACGGGCAGAATTAAGACGATTCGGAACGGTTGGGATCGCTTGCCGTTGCTCGCGAAAGTTTATGGTTTTGAACAAAAGACGGTCTTTTTGTTTTATCATAAATGGTGCAATAGAGACTAAAACCGGCCCGATTTTACTGAAAATGTTCTCAAAAATCCGTTGTGGGCATAATTTTTATTTGACGAAAAAGCCAAAAAATGGTTAACTTTAAAATCAGAGAACATTATTAATTAATTTTTATTGCTTATGGAAATACCTTCAGAGACCGGAAAAGTGTTAAAAGTCTTTCCCACTGCCTGCCGTGCCGCTGCAATTCAGCTGTTTGCACAAGGTTTCGACATCCATGAAATCAAAGTCACGATGTCGCAGTTTATCGAACTGGAAAATAACCTCTATGACCGCTGGTATCGCAAAATGGTACGGGCAATTCAGGACTGGCGTATTGATCCGGAAACCTATGCCTATGAACTCTCCGCGCGTCTGGATCAAAAGGAAATTTCTCCGGAACACGCGGTTACGCTCGCCAACCGTCGACTTGCCAAGCTGAAAGCCGACGGCCATCGTCCCAGCCGCATGCTTGAACAAGTCAAGAAAAACGCGGCGCAATACGTTGCAGAGTGCAAAAAGTTTAAAAGGTATGCCGTTCCTTTCATGTTGGAACTGGATTATAACGGGCTTTATAAAAAGGTTGGAGAACATGCCGCCGAGATCCGCCGGATTGAGGAAGACAAGCTGTTTCAGCTGCAGACGATTCATCATCTGCGCAACAAACAGGCTGATTGTAAAGACTTGTCGCTTCCGGCTGCTGACCGTCGGTTTCCCGAAGATCTGCTGCCTCGTGCCTTGTCGACCGACTTTTCGTCGGACCCGAAAATTGCCCACGAGCAGATTCTGCTGATTGACGGTTTCTTCGACATGGAAGGCAACATGGCTTTTGAGCTGAAAAAACCGATGGTTGTCAAGCAGTTGTGCTTCAACTACATCGCCGAGGTTTTGGTCCGCGTGGTTCCGAACGTGATTTTGATTCAGGTTTCTTTTAAAGGAGACTGGGTCAGCAAGGAAATTCACGACATATATATGGATGCTTACGAAAACATCTGTAAATACGGAATGGCAGTGTTGGTTTACCGACAGGTCAAAAAGCTGTATGACCGTTTCGGACTCAGCGGCAAAAAGAAAAGCGAACTGCTTGCTTTTGAGCGCTGGGTTGTCGAGCTGGAAGAAAAGTACGGCAACTATTAATTTGCATTGCAGTAGAAATCCCCCGGTTCTTGACGGTACCGGGGGATTTTTGCTCCCAAAATTAAGTAAAAATATGCAAAATAAAAAAAGTATTTCCTCTGTTTGAACCAATATGGCCAAATATCATAACCAAATTAAATAATCCCACGTCAAACGGGGAGTTATTTTGACTTAGAATATCAGGAAATTTATACTGTGCAAAGTCAACGGCGGCCGTTTTTGCCGGCAACGATAACCTTTTTCAATTCCCGTTGATTGAACTGGCGAAATTCGTCCAGTGCGGCAGTAACCACCGCACCAAAAATAACCACCGCCCATGACAAATACATCCAGATCAGAAACATCGGAATAATGGCCAGTGCGCCATACAGAGTTTTGTAAGTAGCATTGTTTAAGACCGCCATCGCAAATCCCTGGCGGAGGAACCAAAATAAGATCACCGCCACCACGGCGCCGCTGCAGGCGCTTCCGACCGATACTTTTTTGTTGGGCACCAGAATGTAAACCAGCATCAGGCTCAAAATCGTTATCAGCGGCGGAATCAGATAGCTGAAGAAAAAGCGCCCGGTCTCACCGTCGGCAGCAACGATTTTTTGCAGCGTGTACAAATAACCGCGCATCGAAAAAGCGGTGCCGAGCAGAAGCGGCCCCAACGTGATGACAGTCCAGTAAAGGGTGATTTTGGTTGTAATATGCCGCGGCTGGGTGACTTTAAAAATAAAGTTAAAACTGTTTTCGATCGTCGAAAGCAACAAGATCGAGGTGACGGCGATACCGACGACGCCGATGGTTGTCAGTTGTCCGGAATTTTTGACGATATCGGCAAAATATTGACTGACTTCCTGCTCAAATTCCGGGGTCAGGTTATGGAACAAAAACTCCTCAACCTGGCTGCGAATGCCGTCAAATACCGGAAACGCGGAGAAAATGGCCAGACCGATAGCAAACAATGGCACAATGGCAATCAGTGAGGTGTAGGCCAACGAAGAAGCAACCCGGAAAACGGCGTCGTTCTGGGCGCGCTTAGCTAAAAAAAACAAGAAATCGGCTACCGGCTTAGACTTTTCCGCCAGTTTGATTTTCCACTCCATGAATTCACCTTTGCATAAAAAATGTGTTTACAAATGGGCTGAAATCTTATAAAAAGTTTTCAAACTGTTTTTTAGTATATAAATTTTTTTGAAATTGCAAAGGAAAAAATAAAAATGACGACTAACCAACTGTTAATGAGCGGTAAAAAAGGTCTTGTTATGGGACTGGCCAACGATAAATCAATTGCCTGGGGAATTTGTCAGGCTTTAAATGCTCAGGGAGCTCAACTTGCTATTTCTTATCAGAACGAAGTTTTGGAAAAAAGAGTTGCGCCGCTGGCTGCTCAGCTGGATAACGAACCGCTGCTGATTAAATGTGATGTTTCCGATTCCGCCAGTGTCGAAGCCTGTTTTAAAGAACTCGGCGAAAAATGGGGAAAAATCGACTTTGTCGTTCATGCCATTGCTTTTTCCGACAAAAACGAATTGAAGGGCCGCACAATTGATACCACGCTGCCCAACTTTACCAACACCATGCACATTTCATGCTACTCGTTCCTGGAAGCCTGCCGCTGTGCCTCGCCGATTATGAACGAAGGCGGTTCAATTTTGACTCTGACTTATCTCGGTGCCGAAAGAGTTTTGCCCAACTACAACATTATGGGCGTTGCCAAAGCCGCGTTGGAAGCCGCGGTTCGTTTTGCCGCGGTTGATATGGGCAAACAAAACGTCCGCGTGAATGCCATTTCGGCCGGCCCGATCAAAACGCTTGCCGCGTCCGGGATCGGCGATTTCCGTAAAATTCTGCACTGGAACGAACTCAACGCACCGCTGCGCCGCAATGTCACTCAGGACGAAGTCGGCAATATGGCGCTGGCTTTGTTGTCGCCGCTCGGTACGGCTGTTACCGGGGAAGTTCTGCATGTCGATGCCGGTTATCATATTGTCGGCATGATCAATCTGGACAATGCTCAAGAATGCGGAAAAATGCTGACAGAAGAATAAATACGCTTGAGTTTTTGAACTTATAAACTATAGTGAAAGCCATTGAACAGCCAAGCGTCAATGGCTTTTTATTTTGTAAAAAACAGGAGAGAATTATGGCAATAGACAAACAGACGGTCAATCGGGTGGCGTTTCTGTCACGCTTGAAGATCGATCCCGACAAAATTACGGCGGCGGAAGACGAGTTTAATAAGATTCTTAACTGGGTGGAACAACTTAACGAAGTTGACACCGAGAACGTTGAGCCGTTGGCGGCGGTTAACGAAACGGCATTGGTTTGCCGCGATGATGCGGTGACCGAAGGAAATCAGGCGGATAAAATTTTGGCCAACGCGCCGATTGCGGAATATGGCTATTTTGTTGTGCCGAAAGTGGTCGAATAGGGGGAAAAATGAGCAAGTTAAATACGCTGACCGTCCACGAAACCTTGGACGGATTGAATAAAAAAGAATTTTCGGCGGTCGAACTGGCCGAAGAATATATAAAAGAAGCCGAAGCGGCACGCCGCTTGAACGCTTATGTGCTGGAAACACCCGAAATCGCGTTGTCTAAAGCGGCGGAATCCGATCGGCGTTATGCGGCCGGAAATCCCCGTCCGTTAGAAGGTATTCCGTTGGGAATCAAAGATCTGTTCTGTACCGAAGGTATTCGGACGACCGCCTGTTCGCATATTCTGGACGGTTTTATTCCGCCTTATGAATCAACGGTAACCGCCCGTTTGTTTGAGGCCGGCGCCTCTTGCCTCGGCAAGCTCAATATGGATGAGTTTGCCATGGGCGGCAGCAACGAAACCAGCTGCTACGGTCCGGTTATCAATCCGTGGAAAACGGAGAAAAAACTGGTTCCTGGTGGTTCTTCCGGCGGTTCTGCCGCCGCCGTGGCTGCCAACATCTGTGCTGCGGCAACCGGAACCGATACCGGCGGTTCTATCCGTCAGCCGGCGGCATTTTGCGGTGTCAGCGGAATTAAACCCACTTATGGCCGTTGTTCACGTTACGGGATTATGGCGTTTGCTTCTTCGTTGGATCAGGCGGGGCCGATTGCCAAAGACGTACGCGACTGTGCGTTGCTGCTGAATGTGATGGCCGGCTATGATGCTAAAGATTCAACATCGGTCAAGATGGATGTGCCTGATTTTACGAAAGTTCTGGGACAGAGTGTCAAGGGGTTGAAGGTCGGAATTCCTGCCGAATACCGCCCGGCGGGGCTCAATGCGGAAATTGCCGCTTATTGGGATCAAGGGATTGAAATGCTTAAAAATGCCGGTGCCGAGATTGTCGATATTTCGTTGCCGCATACCAAATATGCATTGGCCGTTTATTATATTATTGCGCCGGCAGAAGCTTCTTCCAACCTGGCGCGTTATGACGGATTGCGATATGGTCTGCGGGTTCTTGGCGAACACCTGGACGATATGTATGTCAATACCCGTACAGCCGGGTTTGGTACCGAAGTTAAGCGCCGGGTTATGATCGGGACGTATGTTTTGTCGGCAGGGTACTATGACGCTTATTATCTTAAGGCTCAGAAGGTGCGCCGTCTGATCCGCGATGATTTTATACGTGCATTTGAACGCTGTGATGTAATTCTGACACCGACGGCACCGTCGGCGGCCTTTGCGATCGGTGACAAATCAATGACCGATGATCCGATTAATATGTGGCTCAATGACGTCTTTACGGTTTCGGTCAATTTGGCGGGTCTGCCGGCAATGAGTTTGCCGATCGGACTTTCCGGAGACGGATTGCCGCTGGGATTGCAGGTGATTGGTCGCGCGTTTGACGAAGAAACGGTTTTCAAAGCTGCGTCAGTGATTGAAAAAGAAGCCAAGTTTGAAAGGTTAAAGTAGCGATGTTAATAGAAGGAAAAGAAAACAAGTGGGAAATTGTCTGCGGTTTGGAAATTCACTGCCAGATTATTTCCAAGTCGAAAATCTTCAGCGGTGCTTCGACCGAATTCGGCGCCGACGCCAACCAAAACGTGTCGCTGGTGGATGCCGGGATGCCGGGAATGTTGCCGGTGTTGAACCGTTATTGTGTTCATCAGGCAGTTAAAACCGGTTTGGGGTTGCGGGCTCAAATTAACAAATATTCCGAATTTTCGCGTAAGAATTATTTTTATGCCGATATGCCGACCGGTTACCAAATTACTCAGTTTGAATATCCGATCGTCGGTGAAGGCGTGGTGACCATTGATTTGGAAGACGGCAGTACCAAAGATATCCGGATTGAACGGATGCACATTGAACAGGATGCTGGAAAGTCGATTCATGATATTGATCCGCACAAAACCTTCATTGATCTTAACCGTGCCGGGGTCGGACTGATGGAAATTGTCACCAAACCGGATTTTTGTTCTCCCGAAGAAGCCGGTGCTTTTTTGAAAAAACTACGTTCAATCCTGCGCTATCTCGGTACCTGCGACGGCAATATGGACGAAGGCTCGATGCGTTGTGACGTTAATGTTTCGGTACGTCCTGCCGGCAGCAATGAGTTGAGAACCCGTTGTGAAATGAAAAACGTCAATTCGGTTAAGTTTGTAATGCAGGCAATTGAGAATGAAGCGCGCCGCCATGTCGAAGTTTATGAAAACGGCGGTACGGTCGATCAGGAAACTCGGCGTTTTGATCCGGTGACCGGTCTGACCCAGAGTATGCGCAAAAAAGAGTTTGCTCATGATTACCGTTATTTTCCCGAACCCGACCTGCCGCCGCTGGTTTTGACCGACGCTTATATCCGGCAGGTGGCTGACGAATTGCCGGAATTGCCGGATGCCAAAAAAGCCCGTTTTGCCGGAGAACTGGGACTGACAAAATATGATGCCACGGTCATTTGCGAAAACAAAGAAGTGGCGGACTTTTTTGAAAAAGCGGCTGCCGGCCATGATGCCAAGAAAGTGGCTAACTGGCTAATGGGGGATTTCTTTGCGATGCTCAAACGCAAAAATCTGACGATCGAACATAGTCCGGTATCGGCGGAAAACCTCGGGCGATTGGTGGAATTGATTGAAACTAACGTCATTTCCGGAAAAATTGCCAAAGACGTTTTTGAAATGATGAGCGAAAGCGGCGAAGCCCCGGAAAAAATCGTTGAAGAAAAAGGTCTCAAACAGGTTACCGACACCGGCGCGATTGAATCTATTGTAGATCAGGTGATTGCCGATAACCCGGATAAGGTTAATGCCTACAAAGGCGGAAAAACCGGCCTAATGGGATGGTTTGTCGGTCAGGTGATTAAAGAATCCCGCGGCAAGGCAAACCCGCAGGTGGTCAATCAGCTGCTGGCAGCCAAGTTGGCCTGAGTACGGCTTGTTCTTTCTGCCCAAACCCCTGTCAAACCGGCAGGGGTTTTTTATACGGTGCCGGCAACCAGGAACCGTGTTTTTTGTGTTGCAATATCGGGTTGGAAAAGATAACATGTAAAACGATAAATGATTATTATGTAAACAGAAATTTGTTTGACGGGGAAAACGGTTGTTTAAATCCCCCTTTTAATATCCGATTATTAATTTAACTCCTGTAATTTATGGAAGAAAGTATCATTGTGTTTGATCCTCTTAACGATAGGGCCTATCTAATGGAGGAAGGAAAATTAATGTCGTTGGGAAAAGCGCTTGTCCTGACGAGATTGTGGAAAGATATCGTTTACCGGATTGGCGAACGCTTGTTTGTTTGCGAGCAGGGTGTTTATCGGCGAATTGCCTCCAACAGCCGGTTGATTGAATTTGATGTTTTGTCGGCGAAAGCAAAGGAAAGTGCTTCGATTGAGGAAAATCTGGCCGCAGAATGTCGGCCTGTACCCGAGAACGGTATCGGCAACATGTTCATCCGCCGGCCCGGTGCCGATGAAGGAATGTTACCGGAGAGTCTGTACCGGTTATGGCTGCAGGAACGTCAAAAGGCAGTTGTCCTTCCCGAAGCAGAAAATGCTTTCCTGATCGATTCGGACCGGGAATTCCGTTTGTTTATGCTGGATGACAATGATGTTCCCCGGCGTCAAAACGCACCCGTATCGGCGATCAGCGGCAACAGTTTTGTGTGGAACGGTTATGGTTATGTGCTGAGCAATCAAAAATTCCGCCTGTTACCTTTGAAATTGATCGGTATTCTGAGCAACTATTTGATGTTTATGCTCGGCAGCGACATTTATTTTCTGGACAGCAGCGGTTTTCATTCGTTGGGCGCTCATCCTGAGTTTTACTGGCGGGAGAATCTCGGCCAAATGTTGATGATTGCGAAAGTGGAGCATGGAAAAATGTGTTACCAGCTCGGCGAGCGACAAATCAGAAATGTCTGTTTGTGTTGTAACGGAGATTTGTTGACGGTGGACAATGAACATAACGTGCATCATCATTATAAAATCGATTGCTCCTCTGGACAGCCCGTAGAACATCATCGTGTTTTTCGTCCCGATGCATCGGGAATGTACGTTGAAGCAAAGGAATGATGCTTTGCGTAATTAAGAAACAGCCGCTGTTATCAGCGGCTGTTTCTCGTTATAAAAAATCCCCGGTGGCTGGCCGGGGAAGATATAGAATCAATTCTGAGTCAAAATCCGGTAAATTTCTTTGGTTGACTCGGCATTGCGGAGCTGGTCG
The DNA here is from genome assembly GCA_900539605.1 of uncultured Azospirillum sp. Taxonomy (GTDB): domain Bacteria; phylum Pseudomonadota; class Alphaproteobacteria; order RF32; family CAG-239; genus JAFUYI01. Next base: position 20,681 of record UQCS01000018.1, read on the forward strand.
CAGACTTCTTCGTCTTTAATGATTTTAGAGATCTGTGCCAGTGCGCTCAAATGGTCGGCACCGCTGTTTTCCGGCGAAACCAGCATAAATACCAGATCAACCGGTTGATTGTCATCGGCCTCGAAATCAATGCCTTTTTGCAGTTTGGCAAACAGGCCTTTCAAGTGTTTCAGTTCCGGAATCCGTCCGTGAGGAACAGCTGTTCCGCCGCCAAAGGCAGTCGCCCCCAGATTTTCTCTTTCCAAAATAATGTCAAACATACTTCGGTCATCAATACCGGTACCTTCGGCAATTTTTATGCTCATTTCTTTTAACAGCTGCCGTTTGGAAGCCGCATTATTAATGATGATGACATCATTATCGGTCAGAATATCAGAAATTTTCATTTTAACACCCAACGATTAGTTGTCGGCTTTCGGTTCAACCCAGCCGATGTTTCCGTCTTTGCGGCGATATACCATGCTGATGTGGCTGTTGGCTGCGTTTCTGAACATCAGGGCGCATTCATTGGCCAAATCCATATACATAACCGCCTCGCTGACGGTACAAACCGGAATGTTGGCGCCGGTTTCGGCGATTGTCAGCGGCGCATTGACATCAATGTCCATTTCGTCTTCGGTTTCGATAACCGGGAAAACAGCTTCGGAAGCCAGTTCAGCCAAGCCGGTTTTGCTTTTATGGTCTTTAAGGCGGTTTTTGTGTTTGCTCAGGCGAACGGCAATGTGACCGTTGGCATTGTCAAAAGCCGTATAAGGATCGCCGGCGGTTCCGGTGCCTTTTAATACGATATTTTTTGCAGGATGGACGGTAACTTCGGCGGAGAACTCTTCTCCTTCTTTCGAAAACGCAACATTGCAGCCGATCGGATCGCTGAAATATTTAGTTACCGAATTCAAAATATTTTCTTCGATATGCGAGCGCAATCTGTCTCCGATATCTACTTGCTTGCCTGTTAGTGTTATTTTCATAATTTTTCCTTGCAAAATATAATTGATAAAGTGAATTTTGAACCTTCATTTTAGCATATAAAATTAAGAATTCAACCACAGTTTTGGAATAATTAACTTAAAATAAGGTTAAGAAAACCGGCAAAAGAAATATTTAAACCGGCTGCAAAAACCGCGGAAAGCCAAGAGATTGATTATCCTTGACGAAATATTTGAGTTTTCTCCGATCGGAAACACTGATTTTGCTTACCGAAACGGCGAACGATCAATAAATTATGCAAACATAGTTTCCGCTACATTGAAAAGTTGTCGCCGAGATAAACCTTGCGAACCTCTTCGTTGTTGACGATTTCTTCCGGTGTTCCCTCCATCAGGACGGTTCCGCCGTGCAAAATATAAGCGCGGTCGGTGATGTCAAGGGTTTCGCGCACATTATGATCGGTGATCAGAACCCCGAGGCCGCGGTGTTTGAGCTGGGAAACCAGAGAGCGAATTTCGCCCACTGCAATCGGATCAATCCCCGCCAGGGGCTCGTCCAGCAGAATGAAATTTGGCTGGCTGGCCAGGGCGCGGGCAATTTCAAGACGCCGTCTCTCACCGCCGGAAAGCGCCATGGCGGGAGACTTGCGTAAATGAGCAATCGAAAATTCTGACAGCAGCTCTTCCAGCATGTTTTCCCGTTTGTCCTCGTCTTCCACCACAATTTCCAAAATTGCCTTGATGTTGTCTTCAACACTCAGTGAGCGAAAAATGGAAGCTTCTTGCGGCAAATACCCGATTCCCATCCGGGCGCGGCGGTACATCGGCATGTTGGTAATGTCCTGACCGTCAATATGCACATCGCCGTAATCAGGCGTAATCAGTCCGGTAACGCAATAAAAACAGGTGGTTTTTCCGGCACCGTTCGGTCCCAGCAGCCCGACCGCTTCGCCGCGTTTGACATGCAAGGAGACGTTACGCAGCACCGGGCGGTTTTTGTATTTTTTTCCGATGTTAAAAATTTCTAAAGTAGAACTGGAATTTTTATCGTACATTTTTCCTGCTTTCAATTGCGTTATTTTTCTTCGTACCAAATGCCGGAAACTCTCGATTTTCCGGACAGAACTTTGCTGATGCCGGTATTGAGGTCGGTTTCGGCACGGTCTCCCCGCAGAATGTTGCCGTTTTGGTTAATGACCACATTTTCATACAGCTTTACCAAACCCTGTTCGGGATAATAAACGCCGGTTTTGGCGGTTACTTCGCCGTCTTTGGTGACAATCCGCGCATTTTTCGGAATTTCAACCCGTTGCAAGACCGGGGTGCCCTCTTTATCTTTTTGGAAAAAGGCTTCCATAATATCCGAATAGACTTTGTTTTTGCCGTTGTCGGCAATGACGTTACCTTTGGCAACGGCCTTTTCCTGTCCCGGGTAATAGGTAATGCTTTCCGTCGCTGTAATGGTTGCGCGGTCGTTTTTGATTCTTGCCGGTTTTCCGGTCAAAATCATATAATCGTCTTTGACATGATATTCCATCAGGTCTCCAAAAGCATCGGCCTTCGGCAGGTGGAGGCTCACTTTTTGCCGGGCTTCCATATCGGTAATCGAGGTTTTGCCCTGGTTGCTTTTAGAAAACCAAGCTGTCAAAATCTCTCCTTTGACGGTCATTCCCGGTTTGACGGCGACCGCATTGCCGATGGCCACAGCCTTTTGTTCGTTTTGGTAGATTTCGACTTGTTTATCGGCAGTAATGATGATGTCATAAGCAGCGGCAGAAGTTATCCGAATAGCAGCAAGCAGAGGAATCAGCCATATTTTTTTCATTGTGGTGTCCCCTCCAAATTTTCCTGATGGATGATGATTTTGGTTTTGCCGGTAAAGATAAGAACCCGGTTGCCTTTATAATACTCAAATCCTTCCGATTTTAAATTGCCGAAATAACCCTCGGCGGTTACCGGTGTTTTGCTGTATGCTTTGGCTTGGATGCTGTCATAGAACATGGTGCGGGTGAGGGCGGTTGTTCCGTCGCTGTAAACCATTTTGACGTCTTCGTCCAACCACAGCAGCCGGTTGACCTGATCATAATAACCGACCGGAGATTTGACACTGGTCCAGTCGGTGTCCGAAGACGGCAGCAGCCCTTCGGGATGAATCAGCTTGACCAGTTTTGAACCGGGTTCGGTTTCGTCAATTGTTTCGGCAGTAAAATTGTTAACCCGGTTTTGTTTGTCGGTAATATAGAAAACAGTATTTTCCATATGGAGTTTTTCCAGCTCGCCGTCTTTGGGTTTGGCAATGTTCATCTGAAGTTCGCCGCTGCGTTCCTGCAAACCGGGCAAAATTACGAGCAGCCCCGCCAGTGCGGCGGCAATTGCCGGCAGTCCAAGCTTAATCAGGCGAACAACATGTGCCCGCCGCGAAGCCGGAGAATTGTCACCGCGTTGTTTTTTTTTGAGGCTGTCTTCGGCAAAGAAGATGTCTAATTTCTTGAAATCAAACAATTATGCGACCTTCTCCTGAGAATTAAGCGGAGCATCTTTCTTTTTTTCAATCGTAAAGCCGGCACGTAAACAATCGTGCATATGAATGACGCCGATCGGCTTGTTATTTTCGATAACAAACAGCTGAGTGATTCCCTTTCCGGTGTTGTTCATAATATTGACAGCCTCGGCCACCAAGGTGTCGGGAGAAGTCGTCTTGGGGTTTTTGGTCATAATGTCTTCGGCATTTTTTTCAAACAGGTCATTGTCAAGCGAGTTGACCATTGCACGACGCAAGTCACCGTCGGTAATCATCCCGCTCAGTTCGCCGTTTTCGTTGACGATTCCGACGCATCCCAGCATTTTTGACGACATGGTCAGAATAATCTGCCTGAGAGCGGCATGTTCATCTAAAATCGGCATTTCGTCGCCGCGATGCATCAGGTCGGAAACTTTCTGCAAAAGGGCACCGAGCTTTCCGCCCGGGTGGCGTTGTTTGTAGTTGCTTTTCGAAAAGCCTTTGCGTTCCATCAGCGCAATTGCCAGAATGTCACCCAGCACCAAAGTAGCGGTGGTGGAAGAAGTCGGCGCCATGCCGAGCGGGCAAGCTTCGCCGGCATCGGGCAGACGCAAAATGATATCGCCGGCTTTTCCCAGCGTGCTGTCAGGATTTTTGGTCATCGAAATCAACGGAATTCCGTACCTTTTGCAGTAAATCAGGACATCGGACAGTTCTTTGGATTCTCCGCCGTTGGAAATCGCCAACACCACGTCATCGTCGGTCAACATTCCGAGGTCGCCGTGACTGGCTTCGGCCGGATGCACAAAAAAGGAGGGTGTTCCGGTGGAAGCCAGAGTAGCGGCGATTTTGTTGCCGATATGACCCGATTTTCCCATCCCGGTTACGATGACGCGCCCTTTGGCAGCCTGTATCATATCCAGAGCCTCGGTCAGACTGGCGTCAAGTTCGCTTTCCATGATACGCAAGGCGTCGACTTCCTTATCGATAGTCCGGCGTGCCGATTCGATATCTTTGTTTGTCATTGTGTTTGTAGTCCTTAAATTTGATTAAAATATAGTGGAGAATATTATTATTTAAACTTGAAAGCAAGCAAATTTATCCAACCATCAACATGGGACCGAAACCTGTTGATTCTTGTTACTGCGCTCAATAATATATAAGTAAAACGAAAAAGGTTATTTGTTAAGATCCATCGGCGTTGAGGAAAAACTAAATTGAGGGGAGACGTTATGACGAAAAAAAGTTTTATTTTATTGGTTGCTGCGGTCGGCATGTTTTCGCTGGTTGCGCGTTCTGCGGCGGCAGTGTTGTCGGAAACGCAAAAACAAGAGATCCGAAATGTTTTTGGCGATCAATCAATTAAAATTACGGAGGAAAAAGAAACGGTGGTGGTCGGCTTTCCTGAAGTGACGGTTGAAAATGAAGGCGGAAGCAACAAGAAAGTCGATGCTTATCAGCTGCATCTTAAAGAAGCCGGAAGTTTTAACGGCATGCCGCAATATAAGTATGTTACCGTGTCCCCGCTTCGTTTAAAATCGTTGGTCTATTCGCGATTGGGCTTTTGGTTTCCGTCAGTGGCTACCGAAGTGGGCTCCTTTGCCGAAGAATCTGCAATCGTTCCGGCGCGGGGATATGAAAGTGGCAGAAAAATGAAAATTATCAATCTGCGGTTGATTGATGAGGAAGAAGAGGGAACGAAAGAATTTTTGACCGCCTCCAAGATCAGCAGCTTTGTTCAAAGCAAAGAAACCGGAAACGGTGCCGATTATTTTTCGGTTTTCAAAGGTGAGAACATCGTTATTTCTTTGCCCCTCGGCAATTTGCGCATTCCGGGTTTTGTTTCGGTAAACGATATGAAAAATGCGATCCTGAAACCGGGACAAAAAGTGCCGATGCTGGCCGATGACATAAGCGGCTCTTTAAAAACGTCGGTGATAACGCTTGAAGTGCCGATGTTGTCGACGGTCGTCAATTTTCGGATAGATTCCGAGGGGCGGTCGGTCTTAAATAAAGAAGAGGGAACAATTGACGTGGTTTCGCTTTTTCGTTTGAGAGATGTGAAGAGCGAAGGGATGTTATCTGATCTGTCTTTAAACTCATTTGATCTGAAGTTTTGGGTTAAAGGGATTGATCGTCAAAAATATGAAAAATTTCAGGATGAACAACAAAGCAATATGCCGGTTTTGAGTGAAGATAACAAAGGCTCCGATGAAACATTTGCCGATTCAGACGGCAATGAGGTGGGGCTTGCCGAAGCTTCTGAGGAAAACTGGCGCAGTCTTTTGATCGGTAAAGATATAAAATATAAATTATCCGCTTTGTTTAATCGGGGTTCAATCAACGGAAACGGTCGTTTGGAAATCAGGAAAGACGATGTGCTGAATGTGATGAAACTTGAAGTTGTCAATTTTGACATTTTATCGCCCGATACCGGCAAAGCCTGTCGCGAACAGCAGGCAAAAGATCCGTCAGGGGCGCCTTTAAAATGCCCGTCCGGCGGCTTTTTCGATTCTTTGCGGCCTTATCTTGACATCGGCAAGCGGATAAAAAATGACAAGGGCGAAACTGTAGACGAATTTATCGTACGGCAGTCGGGATCGGGAAGTACGATAAACGGCAAGCCGGTTTCGATGGGGGTGCTCTCTGTCTCTTCCGCTCATATGGGATTGTGAGGTAAACAAAAATAAAAAAAACGGTTGAAAAATACCGGTTTTTTTATTGCAAAATAATTGTTGACTTGGTCGGTTTATAAATGTATACATGCATTAACTCTTTGAGAATGAAAGTATTAAAGAGGTTTTTTTGTATTAATTTAAGAATAAGGAAATTTGTGATGCCTACAATTAGTCAGTTAATTCGTAAATCACGAACACCTAAAGTGAAAAGAAACAAGGTCCCGGCCTTGAAAGCTTGTCCACAAAAACGCGGTGTTTGCACAAGGGTTTATACGACTACCCCGAAAAAACCGAACTCCGCTTTGCGTAAAGTGGCACGCGTTCGGCTTACCAACGGCTTTGAAGTAATCAGCTATATCCCTGGTGAAGGTCATAATCTTCAGGAACACTCAGTGGTGCTGATTAAGGGAGGCCGTGTAAAAGACTTGCCTGGTGTTCGTTATCATATCATTCGCGGTACTTTGGATACCCAGGGTATTGCCAAACGTCGTCAGCGTCGTTCTCTGTACGGCGCCAAGAGACCGAAATAGGAGGGTAAGTTATGTCACGTCGTCATAGTGCAGAAAAAAGAATTGTACTGCCGGATGCAAAGTACCATGATAAGGTAGTTGCTAAATTTATTAATAACGTTATGGAAGATGGTAAAAAAGCCGTTGCCGAAAAAATCGTTTATTCGGCATTCGATATTCTGTCTGCCAAAACCAAACAAGACGCTTTGGCTGTTTTCAGCGAAGCGATCGAAAACGTCAAACCTGTTTTGGAAGTTAAATCCCGTCGCGTCGGCGGTGCAACCTATCAGGTTCCGTGCGAAGTTCGTGCCGATCGTCGTCAGGCTTTGGCAATCCGCTGGATTATTGCCGCTGCCCTCAAACGCTCGGAAACAACCATGACCGAGAAATTGGCCAACGAACTGCTGGATGCTGCCGCCAACCGTGGTGCTGCCGTTAAAAAACGCGAAGATACCCACAAAATGGCCGAAGCTAACAAAGCTTTCTCTCATTACAAATTCTAATCTGAGGGAAAGAACATGGCTCGTACACACAGTTTGGATTTATATAGAAATATCGGCATCATGGCACATATTGATGCCGGTAAAACCACAACAACCGAACGTATCCTTTATTACACGGGTGTAAACCACAAAATCGGTGAAACCCACGAAGGATCCGCTACAATGGACTGGATGGAACAGGAACAGGAACGCGGTATTACCATTACCTCTGCCGCAACCACCTGTTTTTGGAAAGGATATCGCGTAAACATCATCGACACCCCCGGACACGTTGACTTCACCGTTGAAGTTGAACGTTCGCTCCGCGTGCTCGACGGTGCCATTACCGTATTCGATTCCGTTGCCGGTGTTGAACCGCAGTCCGAAACCGTATGGCGTCAGGCCGATAAATATAAAGTTCCGAGAATTTGTTTCTGCAACAAAATGGATCGTATCGGTGCTAACTTCTATCGTTGTTTGGATATGATCAAAGATCGTCTGGGTGCCCGCCCGATGGCGATTCAGTTGCCGATCGGTGCTGAAGCCGAATTCCGCGGCATTATCGACCTGCTGCAAATGAAAGCGATCGTTTATACCGGTGATACTGCCGATTCTCCGATCGAAATTCAGGACATTCCGGCCGATTTGAAAGAAAAAGCCGAAAAATATCATGCCGAGATGGTAGAAATGGCTGTTGAAGAAGACGAACAGGCAATGGAAGATTATCTGGAAGGCAAAGAAATCTCAATCGATACATTGAAAAAATGTATCCGCAAGGGAACGCTGTCTCAGAGTTTTGTTCCGGTTTGCTGCGGTACTGCCTTCAAGAATAAAGGTGTTCAGCCTTTGCTTGATGCCGTGATCGATTATTTGCCTTCTCCGCTGGATATTCCGGCGATTGAAGGGGTTAAACCCGGTACCGACGAAGTTATCTTGCGCAAGCCTGATGACAAAGAACCCTTGTCGGCGCTGGCTTTCAAGATTATGAACGACCCGTTCGTCGGTTCGCTGACTTTCGTTCGTATCTATTCCGGTACGATGCAGGCCGGCAGCTATATTTACAACTCGGTAAAAGACAAAAAGGAACGTGTCGGACGTATGCTGCTGATGCACTCCAACAAACGTGAAGACCTGAAAGAAGCCAACGCGGGCGATATTATTGCTTTGGCGGGCTTAAAAGATACCACCACCGGTGATACGCTTTGCGATCAGTCCAACCCGATTATTCTCGAAAACATGGAATTCCCGGATCCGGTTATTGAATTGGCCGTTGAACCGAAAACCAAAGTTGACGTTGAAAAAATGGGTCTGGCTTTGTCTCGTTTGGCAATGGAAGATCCGTCGTTCAAAGTTTCTTCCGACCCCGATTCCGGACAAACCATCATCCGCGGCATGGGCGAATTGCACCTTGATATTATCGTTGACCGTTTGAAACGCGAATTCAAGGTAGAATGCAACGTCGGTGAACCGCAGGTTGCTTATCGCGAAACGATTACCAAACCTTGCGACATCGAATATACCCACAAGAAACAATCCGGTGGTGCCGGTCAGTTCGCGAAAGTTAAGATCAAATTTGAACCGATGGAAGGTTATACCGGTTTTGAATTTGTCAACAGCGTTGTCGGCGGTAACGTGCCGAAGGAATATATTCCGGGTGTTGAAAAAGGTCTTCGTTCCGCAATGGATACCGGTGTTATCGCCGGCTACCCGGTTACCGGTGTTAAGTGCAATCTGTATGATGGTGCTTACCATGAAGTTGACTCCAACGTTATGTGTTTCGAAATTGCTGCCCGTGCTGCCTTCCGCGAAGGTATGCGTCAGGCCAGTCCGAAACTGCTCGAACCGATTATGAAGGTCGAAGTTGTAACGCCGGAAGAATATATGGGTGATATCATTGGCGACTTAAACTCTCGCCGTGGTTTGGTAAACGGCATGGATCAGCGTGCCAACGCCCGGGTTATCGATGCCCAGGTTCCGCTCGCCAACATGTTCGGTTACGTCAATACCCTCCGTTCGCTGTCTCAGGGACGTGCTCAGTTTACGATGGTCTTTGACCATTATTCGGAAGTACCGAATGAGATTGCCGAAAAGGTAAAAGCGAAAAACGCTTAATGACTTGGTTTCAGCGGGGGATTGCGAAAAGCTTTTTGTAACCCCCCCTCTGAAAATTTTTTAATAAAATAATTTTTTAGGAAGACAGATAAATGGCAAAAGAGAAATTTGAAAGAAGCAAGCCGCACTGCA
>UQCS01000019.1 GCA_900539605.1 uncultured Azospirillum sp.
ATGCTACAGTGTCGCACTGGAAAATTACGACGACGGCACAAAAAGGATTTTTTATTTTGCATAAAGACTGGATCAAAAAACAGATTGCAACAACCATTGCCAACAAGCGGTGCTGGATGACCTTTTGCACCACTTTCGCAATTGCCCTGTTCGGCATTATTTTGGTTATGCACAATACCGAAGTCAATGCGTCGCTCGCTCCTTCCGCCCCGATAGAGACGATTGAAAACGAAATTTACGGCGAAGAATTTAGCGAACCGGACAATGATTTTATCGCCGAAGCCGAGGTTGCCGAACCCGAATCGGTTGAAGAAACCCGGGAAAATACCCTTACGGTCAAACCGGGAGATACCCTGCTTAACCTGTTAACCGACCTCGGGATGGAATACCAGGAAGCCAACGAACTTTATCTGGCAGTCAAAAAAGTTTATGATCCGCGCAACATTAAGGCCGGACAAAAATTGCAGGTCAGCCTGTTGTGGAACCTGCCCGAAAACAAACTGATTTCGCTCAACGCCCTTACCTCGCAAATCCGTACCGGGGAGCGTATTGTCGTCGAAAAAGATCAAGACGGCAAGTACAAAGCCGAACTGCAAAAAGACGAACTGATTGAAGAGGTCAACTCGGCTTCGGGCATCGTTGACGGCAGCCTTTCGGTTTCGATGAACCGCCAAAAGGTTCCGTCAAGAATTGTTGCCGCCTTTATCAGCATCTTTTCCTACAGCGTCGATTTTCGCCGTGACATCAAAAAAGGCGACCAGTTTGAAATCATTTATCAAAACTACATCACTTCTACCGGAGAAGTAGTCAAAAACGGCAATATTTTATATGCTTCGCTTACGCTCGGCAAAAACAAAATTTCGCTTTATCGCTTTAAAGACGCCGCCGGCAACAGTGATTACTATGATGTCAAAGGCTTTGCGATGAAAAAAACGCTCAGCCGCAAACCGATGTCTTATCAAAACGCGCGCATTTCTTCTCCGTTCGGACGCCGCCGCCACCCGATCTATAAAGATTACCGGGTTCATTGGGGCGTTGACTACGCGGCGCCGCGCAATTCTTTGGTCTACGCGGCCGGAGACGGCGTCATTCAGGTGGCCAAATATAACGGCGGCTACGGCAATTACATTAAAATCCGCCACAATTCGGAATACTCCACTGCATACGGCCATATGCAGAAATTTGCCAAGGGGATTCGGCCCGGTGTCCGTGTCAAACAGGGACAACTGATCGGATATGTCGGTTCCACCGGCCGTTCGACCGGACCACATTTGCATTACGAGGTGGTACGCAACGGCAAAAGAGTCAATCCGCTGACGGTTACCGCTTCCGCATCCGAAAACCTGAGCGGCAAAAACCTCAAACAATTCAAGATTCAGGTTGCTCAAATCCAAGAAACGCGCCAGCAAATGTTTGCCAAAGCACTCGAAAAGAAGAACGAACAGTTGGCCGACAACAGCGCTCAGAGCAAAATCGTTCAGGCAAACTGAATTTTATAAAACAATTGGCAACCCCCTGGTTTAACCGGGGGGTTGTGCTATAAAAATAACCTGACCGCTTGTTTACAAATCTGCCGTTTTCAATAAGACTTCAGCTTCTTTTTCCGGCCTGTTAAAACGTGCGGCAAACAAATGTTTGTCAACGCCGTTGACGGTTAAAATCTTTGGATTGGCCAGCAGTGCCGGCAGTTCTTCACTCAAGAAAACGCTGCGCGGATCGGCGCCGTCTACGAATGCGGTCACGTTACCGGAAGCACAGTCAATAAAACGCTTGGAAGCCAGCCGCCAGATCTCCGCCGCTTTTTGCCGGTCATGGTCATTATCAAGCTTGCTCCATTCCAAGCCCAACTCAATCAGCCGTTTTCCGCAAACGGTATCATCAATCATCACCATTTGCGGATGATCCTTCATAAAGGCAAACGCTTTGTCTTTATTAACGGTCGTCGGTTGATAACTGACCGAATACAACACCACCGTATTCGGTGCGCTGCGCACATCTTCGGTACCGGCTGTCTCCACCGCCACCCTGAAAAATTTATTGTCTATCACGATTTTTCGATCTCTAACTGATTATCCTTAACCACAATTTCCGCGGTGTCGTTTTCGCCGATTCTCCCGTCCAAAATTGCAAAAGCCAGTTTATTCTCAATCTGGTTCTTAAGCAAGCGTTTTAACGGCCGCGCACCGTAAACTTCATCATACCCGTTATCGGCAATCCACTTGACCGCGGCATTACTGATGTGCAGCTTGATATTACGTTCCGCCAGCCGTTTTTCGATATTGGCAAGCTGAATTTTGGTAATCTCTTTAATATCCTCCTTGCTCAACCGCTGGAAAATACTCATCTCGTCAATACGGTTAATAAACTCAGGCCTGAACGAGGCTTTCACAATTTCCATCACCGCATCGCTCACCGCTTTCGGATCGCTCTTGTCATCGGTACGTGCCAGAATTTCCGACCCCAGATTGGAAGTCATGATAATAATCGTATTTTTAAAATCAACCGTACGACCTTTACCGTCGGTCAGCCGTCCATCGTCCAAAACCTGCAACAGCACATTAAAGATATCCGGATGTGCCTTCTCAACTTCATCAAACAAAATTACCTGATACGGTCGCCGGCGTACTGCCTCGGTCAAAACACCGCCTTCTTCATAACCGACATATCCCGGAGGCGAACCGATCAGACGCGCAACCGCATGCTTCTCCATATACTCTGACATGTCTACCCGCAACAGGGCTGTCTCGTCATTAAACAAAAACTCTGCCAGTGCCTTGCTCAATTCGGTCTTTCCAACCCCTGTCGGTCCCAGAAACAGAAACGAACCAATCGGTTGCCGATGATCGCCGATGCCGGCACGTGAGCGGCGTACGGCGTTGGCAACCGCACGAATCGCGTCTTTTTGTCCAACCACCCGTTGACCAAGATAATCTTCCATCCGCAGCAGTTTTTCTTTTTCTCCCTCCAGCATCTTGTCAACCGGAACCCCGGTCCATTTCGACACCACTTCGGCAATAGACTCGTCCGTAACCACTTTTTCCGCCCGGCCTTTTCTTTCTTTGGCCAAATCGTCCAGCGCCTGCATCTTTTTCTCCAAATCCGGAATCACGCCGTATTGAAGTTCTCCGGCCTTTTCAAACTGGCCATTGCGTTGCGCGATCGCCGCTTCGATTTTTGCTTTATCCAACTTGTCTTTGATCTCGGTCAAATCGGCCAGGCTCTGTTTTTCGGCCTTCCATTTGTCATTCAGGCTCCGGGCTTTTTCCTCCAAATCAGCCGCCTCTTTTTCAATTTCCTCCAGCCTTTTTTTCGACTGCTCGTCATGTTCTTTTTTCAAGGCTTCGCGTTCAATTTTCAATTGCATAATCCGCCGGTCAAGATTATCCAGCTCCTCCGGTTTGGAGTCAATGGCCATCCTGAGCGAGCTGGCAGCTTCGTCCATCAGGTCTATAGCCTTGTCGGGCAAAAAACGATCGGTAATATAACGGTTGGACAAGGTAGAAGCGGCAATCAGGGCCGAATCGGAAATCCGCACCCCGTGATGCAGTTCAAATTTTTCCTTAATTCCGCGTAAGATCGAAATTGTTTCTTCAACAGTCGGCTCAGTTACAAACACCGGCTGAAAGCGCCGTGCCAGCGCGGCGTCCTTTTCAACGTATTTTTTATATTCGGAAAGCGTGGTGGCGCCCAAACAATGAAGTTCACCGCGAGCCAACGCCGGTTTTAAGAGGTTGGAAGCGTCCATCGACCCTTCCGATGCCCCGGCACCGACAATCGTATGCATTTCATCAATAAACAAAATAATGCCGCCGTTAGAGGCTTCTACGTCTTTCAACACCGCTTTCAAACGTTCTTCAAACTCGCCGCGAAATTTGGCGCCGGCAATCAGGGCTCCCATGTCAAGTGCCAGCAACCGCTTGCCGCGCAAGCTTTCGGGAACGTCATTGTTGACAATCCGTATCGCCAGGCCCTCAACGATTGCCGTTTTGCCGACCCCCGGTTCGCCGATCAGTACCGGATTGTTTTTGGTTCGTCGCGACAAAACCTGGATGGTGCGGCGAATTTCATGTTCCCGTCCGATCACCGGATCAAGTTTGCCTTCTTTGGCTTTGCCGGTAATATCAATCGCATATTTTTTCAAAGCTTCAAAATTATCTTCGGCCGATTCGCTGTCTGCGAGCCTTCCCCGACGATATTCGCTGATCGCGCGGTTAAGCTTAACCGCATCAACGCCGTTATGCTGCAAAATATCGTGAGCCTGATTGCCGGCCATCGTTGCCATCGTTTGCAACAGGCGTTCTGCAGTCACAAATTTGTCGTTGGCCTGAGCGGCAATTTTTTCGGCATCCAGCAACAAAGCGCTAAAATCTTGTGACATCACGGTTTGCACCGCTGCGCCGGAAATTTCCGGGATCTTGTCCAGCTCATTTTTAACTTCACGCCGGATCACTTCTAAATTGCCGTCGGATTTTTCAATCAAGCTGTCAATAACATTGTCGCGGCTTTCTAACATCACCGCCAGCAAGTAAAGCGGCGTAACATACTGACGGCGCCGGCTTACCGCAAGGTCAACGGCGTTCTTGATCAACTCTTGGGAACGGGTGGTAAATTTTTCCATATTCATCGTTTCTCTCCTTACTTTTAAATATAAGAAGGGGGAGAAACAAAAATCAAGCTCAACGATATAAAATGTTCGAAAAATATTAAATCAGCAAAAAGTGATGAAATCTAACGCCCCTTTTTTTGTTAACGAAAAGTTATAATTAAATATCTGCATTGTCAATCACTTAGTAGATAGAAAAAGTGCAACAAAAAAAGGGGCGTTTTTTTGCTCTATTTCTTTTTAAGGATTACACAATGCATACACCGCAAATTTCCGTTATTGTCCCCGTATACAATGTACAAAATTATCTCCGTCAATGCCTGGACAGCATCATCAAACAATTTAACCTCTCCTTTCCCGAACAACGGCTGATCCATGAAGACGAATACTGGGCCTGGGCTTACGGTATTCATTGCCAAAGCTATTTTTACCTGCCCGACAAATTATATAATTACCGTATCCACTCCCACTCTATTACCGCCACCGAAAAAAATTCGCCCCGCCCGCTTGACATTATCGACATCAACGTTCTCATAACCCGAGAACTGCAACGTTTCAACCTGCTGCCGCAACTGGAAAACGTATTCAACCAAAACCTGACGGCAGCCTTGCTCAAAAGCGGCGCCGAATATTACGGGGAAGCCCGCTGCCGAATGGCTGGTTACCTAGAAATTCCGGGCATTTCCGAACAGTTCGGAGAAAACATATCTGCCTTGGTAAAAGCCGAAATTCCGTTTTCTGTTATTGTTCCCGTTTACAATACCGCTCCGTGGCTCACTTGTTGTCTTGACAACTTGCTCAACCAAACAACCGATATCTTCGAAATCATCTGCATCAACGATGGCTCAACCGATAACAGCCTGCAGATCTTGGAACAATACGCTGCCGACAATTCCCGGATTCGCATTATCAACCAACCCAACCGCGGTGTTTCTGCCGCTCGCAACGCCGGTTTGGCTGCTGCCCGCGGCAAATATATCATATTTATCGACTCGGATGACTGGATTGAACCACATACAATCAAAAAAACATTTCTCTATATGCAGCAGCATCAACTTGATATACTGGCTTTTCGGTTACGTTTATACAATCCGGCAACACAGGCGTTTCACAGCAACACTTATTACGACTTTTCTCCTGCACTGCCTGTTTTTTCTCTCCGCAGCGGAAAAAAGAACCGGAACAACTTGTTGCCCTGCCACAGGAAGCCTGTGCAAAAATCTACCGACGCGAATTTCTCACGGCAAATAAACTTACTTTTTGCGAAAACCTGGTTCAGGGCGAAGACGAACTTTTTAACCTGCAATGTTTGCCTTATGTCGACCGTTACGGCATTTTAAAAGAATACTTTTACAATTACAGCCATCCCCGAGAAGGTTCCGTTATGTCTGCTGTCAAAGAACACAAACCACAAACAATCGTCAATATTCTTGTTTTGTTGGATGGCATCTGGAAGCTATATCAGGAACAAAACAGTTTTGAACAAAAAAACGCTTTAGCTGCCCGTTATTTGAGCCATATTCGTAAACTTTTCCAAAATTATCCGGTTCTCAAAAATCGTTTTTGCTATAACAGTTTGCGATATCAACTCAAAAAACAAAAAAAGATCTTCCGGAACCATATCCAACTCGACCCGAAAACTTACGAAAATATAAAACAAATCGTCAATTGCGGTTATCCCCGCCATTTTCTGAAACAGATTCAAAATTCATTTAGTTACAGCCGCAGCGGACATTTGCTTTTAATTTGCGGATGTTTTGTCAAATCATACTTCTTATTTCCCTGGTACGTTTATAAAATCTACAAACTACTAAAAAGCGGTAAATATAAACAATAAGATAAACAGCTTCGACAAATCCGAAGCCGTTTATCTCAATTTATGAATTTATAAAACTTTTTACCACGCTCATTGTATTGATAATACATCAACAAATCTCGCTTGTTGATGGTGTTGGCATCAATGGCGGCTGCCGGAATACCCCACAAAATTGAAATCGGCCAAGTCAAAAGATTAAGAAAACCGTAGAGATTTTGTTCCGACTGAGCAGCACGACCGTTCCCCAAATAAAAATTGCCAACCCCGGGAAGAATATTGAGCAATCCCGCTTTCATCGGGCTGGCAGGTTTTTCCCACTCTCCGACCGGTCTGTCAATAGTTACACCTTTATATTCCAGCTCGGTCAATTGTTTTTGTTCATGATACGTTAAAGACTGGCAAGCCAAAAGCAATAAACACAGCCCCAACAAAGATAAAATTTTAGCCATTATCAAACTTCCTTTTAATCATTTAAGCAATAAAAAAATACCACCTTGATGAAAGGTGGCAGGAAGTTCAAACCTACTAATGGTAATAGTGTAGTGTATTTGGTATATTAAAATACACCTTATTAACTACCTTCCTGCCTATAGGCAAAAAGATAGTTTTTTACGTCTGCTGATAAACAGACAACCATTCAGAGGGTTTGAAACCTCACACCGGTCATCAACCAATGCTCTAAAAAGATAACAAATACAGCGCTAATAGTCAACCATTCTATGAATATCTTAGCCAAACAGACCAAAAACGCCTTATCATGCCTTATTTTTCAACGTCAAATGGAGCTCAGATATTTTTCCCCATTATAATAGGGACAGTCTGTAAGGCATCAATGCAAAAAGCCGTCGGTTCTCACCGACGGCTTTTCATTTTCAGCTCATCAAAGTTTATTCTGCCAGTTGCTGTTCAACCGCAGGTGTTTCGCTTGTAGCGCTTTCAACCTGTTCGGCTGCAGCTTCCCGCAAAGCCAGAATCTCTTTGTCGTTCTGAGCGGCAACCCGTTTCAGATTGCGCAAAACGGTACCGGTACCGGCCGGAATCAAACGACCGACGATAACGTTTTCCTTCAAACCGCTCAAATGATCGATTTTGCCTTCAACCGCAGCTTCGGTCAGAACACGGGTGGTTTCCTGGAAGGAAGCCGCCGAGATGAATGACTTGGTTTGCAGCGAAGCTTTGGTAATACCAAGCAAGATCGGATCAGCTTCGGCCGGAACACCGCCTTCGGCAATCGTCTTGGCGTTTTCGGTTTCAAAGACGTCACGATCAACCTGTTCTCCGGTAAGGAAAGTGGTGTCGTTCGGAACCCGGACTTCAACCTTGCGCAGCATTTGCGAAACGATCACTTCAATATGCTTGTCGTTAATCTTAACGCCCTGCAGACGATAAACGTCCTGAACTTCCTTAACCAGATATTCGGCCAGTTTTTCAACGCCCAGTACACGCAAAATATCATGCGGTGCCGGCGTGCCTTCAACCAGCATATCGCCCTTCTTGACCACGTCGCCTTCCTGAACTACCAGGTGGCGTCCCTTCGGGATCAGATATTCAATCGCTTCACCCTTCATCGGCACCACCGTAATCCGTTGTTTGGCCTTATAGTCTTTGCCAAATTCGACAATACCGTCAACATCGGAGATAATCGCCTGATCCTTCGGATGGCGTGCTTCAAACAACTCAGCCACCCGCGGCAGACCGCCGGTAATATCCTTGGTCTTGGAACTTTCGCGCGGAATTCTTGCCACAACGTCACCGACTTTAACTTCGGCACCGTTTTCAACCGTCAGAATTGCGCCCACCGACAGATAGTAGCGAACATCTTTGCCGTTATCAAACAAAACCGGATTGCCGTCTTTGTCTTTGAGGATAATGCCCGGTTTCAAGCTGGCGGAATTTGCGCCCGAATGCCAATCAATGACAACGTTGTCAACCACACCGGTGGTCTCGTCAACACGTTCTTCCAACGAAATATTGTTGATCAGATCAACCCATTCAACTTTACCGGCTTTTTCGGTAATAACCGGAATAGTAAACGGATCCCATTCGGCAACTTTCTGGCCTTTTTTAACCTTGGCGCCTTCGGCAACCAAAATCTTGGTGCCGTACGGAACCTTATGACGCGATTTTTCACGTTCGTTGCCATCAACAATCACAATCTCACAGTTACGAGACAAGACGATGATATGACCTTCGGAGTCGGTAACCGTATGGTTGTTTTCCAGTTTCAGCACACCGGCAAATGGAACTTCAACCGTTGACTGTTCGGCAGATTTGGATGCCGCACCACCGATGTGGAAGGTTCTCATCGTCAGCTGGGTACCCGGTTCACCGATTGACTGCGCGGCAATAACACCGACCGCTTCGCCGATGTTAACCGGCGTACCACGAGCCAGGTCGCGTCCGTAACAGGCGGCACAAACACCGTTTTCGCATTCGCAGGTCAGAACCGAACGGATTCGAACCTGTTCGACACCGGCTTTTTCAACGATTTCAACGTCGTCTTCGGTAATCAGCTTGCCTTTTTTCAACAGCACTTCGCCGGTTTCCGGATGAATGATGTCTTCCTGAATGGTACGACCGAGGATACGTTCGCCGATTGAGACAATCACGTTACCGCCGTCAACCACCGGACGAACGATGATACCGCGTTCGGTACCGCAATCCTGTTCGGTAACCACAACATCCTGGGCCACATCGACCAAACGACGGGTCAGATAACCGGAGTTTGCGGTTTTCAACGCCGTATCGGCCAAACCTTTACGAGCACCGTGGGTCGAGTTAAAGTACTCAAGCACCGTCAGGCCTTCTTTAAAGTTGGAGATAATCGGCTGTTCGATAATTTCACCACTCGGCTTGGCCATCAAACCGCGCATACCGGCAACCTGACGCATCTGCGCGGCAGAACCGCGGGCGCCCGAGTGAGCCATCATATAGACCGAGTTGATATAGCCGTTTTCGGTTTTGGAAATGTTTTTCATCATTTCGTCAGCCACTTTATCGGTACAAGCGGCCCAGATATCGATTACCTTATTGTATTTTTCACCTTTGGTAATCAAACCGTTCTGGTACTGCTGCTCAAATTCCTTCACCTGTTTTTCGGTTTCGGAAACCAGTTCCTGTTTGGCATCGGGAACGATCAGGTCGTCCTTACCAAACGAAATACCGGCCTTGCAGGCGTTCTGGAAGCCAAGCGACATCAGGCGGTCAACAAACATAACCGTTTCTTTCTGGCCGCAATGGCGATAGATGATATCAATGATTTCACCGATTTCTTTCTTTTTGACCAAACGGTTAACCAGCGAGAACGGCACGTCTTTATGCTGCGGCAGAATTTCGGCCACCATCAGGCGTCCCGGTGTGGTATCGACAATGCCGTAACGACTTTCGCCGTTATCATCAACATAAGTGATACGGCATTTGATCTTGCTGTGCAGATCCACCGTTTTGGCATCCAGCGCCAACAGCACTTCATTGTAATCGGCAAAAATCGAACCTTCGCCTTTCAGGCCTTCGGCATCATAGGTCAGATAGTAAATACCCAAAACCATATCCTGAGTCGGAACGATAATCGGCTTACCGGACGCCGGCGACAGAATGTTGTTGGTCGACATCATCAAAACGCGTGCTTCCAACTGAGCTTCTACCGACAACGGTACGTGAACCGCCATTTGGTCACCGTCGAAGTCGGCGTTAAACGCGGTACAAACCAACGGATGCAGGTGAATAGCCTTACCTTCGACCAACACCGGTTCAAAAGCCTGAATACCCAAGCGGTGCAGAGTCGGTGCGCGGTTAAGCAGAACCGGATGCTCACGGATAACTTCTTCCAGAATATCCCAAACTTCCGGACGTTCTTTTTCAACCATGCGCTTGGCTGCCTTAATGGTGGTGGCGTGTCCGTACAACTCCAGTTTGGCATAAACAAACGGCTTAAACAATTCCAGCGCCATCTTCTTCGGCAAACCGCATTGTTGCAGACGCAGCTCCGGACCAACCGTAATAACCGAACGGCCGGAGTAGTCAACACGCTTACCGAGCAGGTTCTGACGGAAACGTCCCTGTTTACCTTTCAGCATATCCGACAACGATTTCAGCGGACGTTTGTTGGTACCGGTAATCGCCCGTGAGCGACGTCCGTTGTCAAACAAAGCGTCTACCGATTCCTGGAGCATCCGTTTTTCGTTACGAATGATAATATCCGGCGCATGCAGTTCCAGCAGGCGTTTCAAACGGTTGTTGCGGTTGATGACACGGCGGTAAAGGTCGTTTAAGTCCGAAGTGGCAAAACGGCCGCCATCTAATGGTACCAACGGACGCAATTCCGGCGGAATAACCGGCAGCACGTCCAAGATCATCCATTCCGGCTTGGTGTTCGAATTCAAAAAGGCTTCGATGATTTTCAAGCGCTTAACCAATTTTTTGCGCTTGGCTTCGGAAGCATTATCCTTCAGTTCGGCACGGATAATTTTTCTTTCTTCTTCCAAATCGATCGAAGCGAGAATTTCCTTAATCGCTTCGGCACCGATGCCGGCGCGGAAAGAATCTTCGCCGTATTCGTCAATGGCTTCCTGATATTGTTCTTCCGACAGCATTTCATACATGCCGAGCGGGGTCAATCCCGGTTCGATCACGATGTAGCTTTCAAAGTACAAAACTCGTTCCAGCGCTTTGACGCCGATGTCGGTCAGCATCGAAATGCGCGACGGCAGCGACTTCAGGAACCAAATGTGAGCAACCGGCGCCGCCAGTTCGATATGGCCCATTCTTTCGCGGCGGACGCTCGCCAAGGTGACTTCAACACCGCACTTTTCGCAGACGATGCCGCGATATTTCATTCTTTTGTACTTACCGCACAAACATTCATAGTCTTTAACCGGTCCGAAAATGCGTGCACAGAACAGGCCGTCTCTTTCCGGTTTGAAAGTACGATAGTTAATGGTCTCGGGCTTTTTGACTTCACCGTAAGACCAAGAACGGATTTGTTCAGGAGAAGCAATCGAGATTTTGATTTCATCAAAAGAATCTCCGTTTGCCGGCTGCTGACCAAAAAATTTCATAATTTCATTCATATTTTTTATCTCCAATTCTAAACGGCTTCGTTCTGCAACTCAATGTTCAGGCACAACGATTTGATTTCTTTAACCAAAACGTTAAAGGATTCCGGTACGCCGGCTTCAAATCCTTCTTCGCCACGGACGATCGCTTCATAAACTTTGGTTCTTCCGCTGACATCGTCAGATTTAACTGTCAGCATTTCCTGCAGGGTGTAGGCAGCGCCGTAGGCCTGCAAAGCCCAAACTTCCATTTCACCGAAACGTTGTCCGCCGAACTGCGCCTTACCGCCGAGCGGCTGCTGGGTAACCAGAGAGTACGGTCCGACCGAACGGGCGTGCATTTTCTCATCAACAATATGGTGCAGCTTGATCATGTAAATGATACCTACGGTAACCTTACGGTCAAACTTTTCACCGGTACGGCCGTCATAGAGGTCAATCTGACCCGAAGTCGGCAGGCCGGCCATATCAAGCATACGGTTGATATCGTTTTCGTGAGCACCGTCGAATACTGGCGTCGCCATCGGAATACCGTTCTTAACATGCGAAATCATTTCGACTTTTTCTGCCGTTGACAGATCGGCAATTTCACGGTTGAACTGTTTCTCGCCGTAAATTTCTTTCAGCTTGCCGTTCAGTTCTTCCAGCGTTTTTTCGCCGCGTTTATACTGTTCGCACATCTCGTTGAGCTGTTTGCCGAGTTCTTTGGCTGCCCAACCGAGGTGGGTTTCGAGAATTTGTCCGACGTTCATACGCGAAGGCACGCCGAGCGGGTTCAACACGATGTCAACCGGGGTACCATCTTCGGTATAAGGCATGTCTTCCAGCGGCAATACGCGTGAAACCGTACCTTTGTTACCGTGGCGGCCGGCCATCTTATCGCCGGTTTGCATTTTACGCTTGGTGGCAATGAAAACTTTGACCGTTTTCAAAACGCCCGGCAGCAGATCATCGCCGCGCTGAACTTTTTCCACTTTGTCGTCAAAATGCTTCTGAACTCCGGCAACCCGTGCATCAAAAGCAGCAATAAACTCTTCGATTCTGGCCATTGCTTCTTCGTCTTTGACCACAATCTTGCGCCACTGCGAAGACGGAACGTCCGCAAAAGATTCTTCACTCAGAACCGACTTTTTGGCAATGCCCTTCGGCGCGTCAACTACCGTTTGTCCGATCAGCATTTCTTTTAAGCGGGCGTCGAACACCTTGCGGATAATTGCAATTTCATCGTCGCGGTCTTTGGCCAGCTGGGAAATTTCCTGCTGTTCAATCGCCAGCGCACGCTCGTCTTTTTCAACGCCGCGGCGCGAAAAGACATGGACGTCAACCACAATACCTTCAATACCCGGTTGAACGCGCAGCGAAGTATCGCGAACATCCGAAGCTTTTTCACCAAAGATGGCGCGCAACAGTTTTTCTTCCGGTGTTACCGGCGATTCACCTTTCGGAGTCACCTTACCAACCAGAATATCACCGGCCTTAACTTCGGCACCGATATAAACGATACCGGCTTCGTCGAGGTTACGCAGCGCTTCTTCACCGACGTTCGGAATATCGCGGGTAATTTCTTCTTGTCCGAGTTTGGTATCACGAGCCATCACTTCAAATTCTTCAATATGCAGCGAGGTCAGAACATCGTCGCGCGAAACCCGCTCGGAGAGTAAAATCGCATCTTCGTAGTTCAAACCGTTCCACGGCATAAAGGCTACCAGCATATTCTTACCGAGCGCCAGTTCGCCCATGTCGGTACACGGACCGTCGGCCATGATATCGCCGGCTTTGACCACGTCACCGACTTTCACCAGCGGTACCTGGTTAATGCAGGTATTCTGGTTGGAACGGCGGAATTTCGACAATTTGTAAATTTCAACACCGACGCCGCCGGCTTTTTTGTCATCCGAACGAACCACGATTCGGTTGGCGTCAACCGCATCAACCACGCCGTCATATTTGCAGACCACCGTCGCGCCGGAATCTTTGGCCACTGTAGCTTCCATACCGGTACCGACCAGCGGCGCTTCCGAGCGCAGCAAAGGCACACCCTGACGCTGCATGTTCGATCCCATCAACGCACGGTTGGCGTCATCGTTTTCCAAGAAAGGAATCAGCGCGGTAGCAACCGACACCAACTGCTTCGGTGAAACGTCAATAAAGTTGATCTCTTCCGGCATATGAAATTCAAATTCGCCGGCTTTGCGGCAGGCAATCGTATCTTTAACAAAAGTGCCGTTTTCACGAACTTCGGCGTTGGCTTCGGCGATGATATATTTGCCTTCCTGATCGGCAGACAGATAAACCACTTCGTTGGTTACTTTTCCGTCAACAATCTTGCGGTACGGACATTCGATAAAGCCGTATTTGTTAATCCGCGCATAGGTTGACAACGAGTTGATCAAACCGATGTTCGGACCTTCCGGCGTTTCAATCGGGCAGATACGGCCGTAGTGGGTCGGGTGCACGTCGCGCACTTCAAAACCGGCACGGTCACGAGACAAACCGCCGGGACCTAAGGCTGACAGACGGCGTTTGTGGGTGATTTCCGACAACGGGTTATTCTGGTCCATAAACTGAGACAATTGCGAAGAACCGAAGAACTCACGGATAACTGAAGCAATCGGCTTGGCATTGACCAAATCCTGCGGCTTCACATTATTCAAAACTTCCGAACTCATTCTTTCGCGGATAGCTCTTTCCATTCTGAGCAAGCCCATGCGGTATTGATTTTCCATCAATTCGCCAACCGAACGAACGCGGCGGTTACCCAAGTGGTCAATATCGTCAACTTCACCGTGACCGTCACGCAATTCAACCAATCTCTTAACAATACGCAAAATATCGTCTTTGCGCAAGGTGCGGCAAGTATCGGGTGCTTCTTCAAACGGAATATCCAAAGCGGTGTTCATCTTGACGCGGCCGACCGAAGACAGGTCATAACGTTCGTTGTCAAAGAACAAAGCCTTGAAAAGAGCATCGGCAGTTTCGTATGTCGGCGGTTCGCCCGGGCGCATAACACGATAAATATCCAACAGCGCTTCTTCGCGACTGTGGTTCTTGTCCACTTCCAGCGTATTGCGAATATACGGGCCGACGTTAACGTTATCAATGTACAAAACTTTAATTTCGTTAACCTTGGCGTCTTTAATTTTATCCAGCAGTTCCTGATTAACTTCGGCACCGGCATCGGCGATCACTTCGCCGGTCTTTTTGTCGGCAATTGCCGAAGCCAAAAACTTGCCGATCAGCTGATCTTCGGCAACCCGGTAAAACTCCAAGCCTTCATCAACCAGTTTTTGAGCAGCACGGGCCGGAATTTTCTTGCCGGCTTCCCAGGCAACTTTTCCGGTTTCGGCATTGATCAGATCAAAGGTAAATTTCACGCCACGGAAACGTTCGGGAATAAATTTGCTTTTCCAGCCTTTTTTGTCAGCAACATAAGTGTCAACATCATAAAAATAGCCGAGAATTTCTTCTTTATCCATTCCTTTAATTTCGGAACGGTCGATTTTTTTACCTTCCTGAGCCAACTGCTTGAGTTTTTCTTCGGTTTCCTTGGAATACAGGGAATACAAAATCGAAGTGACCGGCAACTTGCGGCGACGGTCGATACGGGCATAGAGCAGATCTTTGGCGTCAAATTCAAAATCAAGCCAGGAACCGCGGTACGGAATAACCCGGGCAGCAAACAAATATTTGCCCGAAGCCACGGTTTTGCCCTTATCGTTGTCAAAAAAGACACCGGGGGAACGATGCATCTGCGAAACGACAACACGTTCGGTACCGTTGACGATAAAAGTGCCTTTGTCGGTCATCAGCGGAATATCGCCCATATAAACGTCTTGTTCTTTGATGTCATGGATCGACTTAGCACCGGTGGCTTCGTCAACATCCCAAACCACCAGACGCAGGGTCGCTTTGACCGGGGCGGCATAGGTCATGTCGCGTTTGATGCATTCGTCAACATCATACTTGGGTTCTTCCAGTTCGTATTTAACAAACTCAAGTTCGCCGGTACCGGAAAAATCTTTAATCGGGAAAATAGATTTGAAAACTTCTTCCAAACCGAACTCGCAATTTTTGTTTTCGATGAAATCGCAGTAAGATCCGGTTTGCACTTCAATTAAACTCGGCATTTCCGACACGGAGTCGATTCGGCCGAAGTTCTTTCTTACACGTCTTTTGCTCGTATAAGATTCTTTCATTTTGCGTGATTCCTCATGGTTAAATTCTGCGACAATACTATCGGCAATGCCGAAACCCGCCCACAGAAGGTTGAATACTTTTAAAAGCGAAAAATCTCACCAAACCCTCGGGGAACGGCCCCTCTTGATGAGTGTCAATAAAATAATTGCATGCAATTGTCACGATTCGTGACGAAATTCAAGCGGATAATAGACTCTCTTTCCGATTCTTACAAGCAAAAAATACACATTCGCCGATCTTTTTATGCAGCCGTAGAATTTTGATGTAATCGTTTGATGTACCAGGCAACAAAAACCTGCAAACTTCCGCGAACCGTTGTATAAAGTTCATCAACTTCATCAGCGTTCAATTGGCACATAATTTTGCCCATTTGCGGCACATACAAAATTTTCCATAACTCTGACCAAGCGTACGGAGAATCAATGTCAACCATTTGCTCGGCAATCTCCAGTTTCATCCCTTCTTCGCGCTCAAACTGAAACAGGCACCCATTTTCATCAATATAGCTGGCACAGCCGACAAAACGGGCACGGCGATTACTTTCTCCCGCCAACAATTTCAAAATTCCCGCCGCACCGATTGTCTTGAGAGCAAATTTAGTATAAACCCCCGGAAAACCATTCAAGGCCTCAATCACAAAACCGCCGTCTTCAACCAGCACAGGCTCCCGCAGACGTTCAAAAGCCTGACGTGCCTTAAAGGCAGAGACTTCCTTAACCGTATCATACTGAGGCTCCGTCAGATCCAGTTTCTGTACCCTCACTTCAACGTCATATCCGTCCAAAGCTCTCTGCAATGAACGGATTTTACCTTGGTTGGTGGTTATAAAATTGAGGACCGCCATTTTTCATTTTCCTTAGACTTTATTTGTTCGGATACACCGTCGGTTGGCACCAACATATCGTCCTATTATATACAATTCCCATCAGTCTTTACAGCCAACATTTGTTCTATCGCCGCACGCGCACTGTCATCATTCAGCACAACCATCTGCTGCTCGCCACTACAGAGATTCTTCAGCAGCATCTGCCCCTGCTTGCTCTCAATTTCTCCGATATAGGCAGCAACTTTGGCATTGCGCTTGTTCGCCCGGGTCAGAAACTTGCCCAGGTTGGCCGGTTTGAAATCAAAATCGGCCGAGAAACGGCAGGCACGCAGGCGTGAGAAAGCCTCCAACAATTCCTTGCAAACTTCTTCGGAATACCCGCCCAGCAATATATCCACCTCCGGCACTGTAATTTCATCAGGATATTTTTCCCGATGCAACTCTTCAACCACAACATCGCCAAAGCCAAGGCCGACGGCAAAATTCGGACGTCCGGTTAGCTTTTCGAACAAATTGTCATAGCGGCCGCCGCCAAAAATAGCCCGATATTTGCCCTGAGTGTCAAACGCCTCGAACACGATCCCGGTATAATAAGCCAGCCCGCGGACAATCGCCGGATCAATCACAACATTATTTTCAATACCGAGCGCTTTGCAGTAAGCAGCAAATTCCTCCAACGCTTTCAAGCCGGTACTGTCTTCCAGCCCCAATTGACGAAGATCTTCCAAACTTTTGGCTGCCATAAAATTGTTAATTTTGGCGGTCTGTTCTCCGCTGATGCCGATTTCTGCCAACATTTCAGCAAAAGCTTCGGACGAGATCTTGTCTTTTTTATCCATAACGCCCATCACGCCTTTAGCCAACTCACCGACAATATCAATTTTTTCCAAATAATCCGATACCAGCTGCCGGCTGTTAACCCGCACTTTGTAATCGTCGGCACCGAAACCCAGGCCTTCCATGGCATCAACGGCGGTCTTGATCAGATAAGCCTCGGCAACCACGCTCTTTTCGCCGACAATGTCAATATTCCATTGAAAGTGTTCTCTCTTGCGGCCAAGCGAAGCTCTTTCATAACGAAAGCACTGACCGATCGAATAGACTTTGCCCTGAGTCGGAAAAGCATCGGGACGGGAAGATACGATTCGAACCATCGAGGGCGTGATTTCCGGACGTAGGGCAATTTTTCGCCCCGACTTGTCTTCAAAATTATAAATCTGTTCCGAAATTTCTTCTCCGCTTTTTCTTTCCAACAGGGAAAGCGGCTCGACAATCGGGGTTTCATAACGTACAAAACCGCTTTTTTCAGCGGCATTTTCCCATACCCGCATCAGTTTTTTTCTGAAAATCCAGTCTTGCGGCACAAAGTCCCGCATACCGCGCAACGGATTTTTATCAATGCTTTCCTTACTCATGATCAAGTCACTCCATTATAAATACAATTGACAAAAAAGTTACGGTAACTTTAACAGCTTGTCAAGCGCTTTTACGTCCGCACCACCACCGTTTCACGCCCCCGAACCATCAGCATTGCACCATCGAAACATATCCTGCACCTTCAAACCGTTTAACCCGATCCGCCGCGGTTTATTCTGCCCAAATGCTAAAAGCCTGCCGGTCCTGCGGGGAGTGAAGGGCCATATGTTGACACCCCGTCCGTCTATGCTATCAAGAATAGCTTTATAATACAATTAGCTTAATTATTAAATCGACAGCTTATGAAAAATTTTTACAAGACATAGATGATGCCTGCCTGTTTTTTCTGAAAGCGATATGTGTCATTCTGCCGTGGTCGCTTTTTTTCGGCCTTATCATTTTTGTGGCAAATATCACCGAAAAAACATCCGATTGGCGCACCGTGACCGTTACCGGACGAACCGAGATTCAGATTTCTGTTCCTTTCAACGGCAATGAGACCGAAGCTCATCTGAAATTCTCGGACGGCAGCGAATGAGCCGGCTCTTTCAGCCAAAGCCGTTCTCACGAACATTTTTTGTTGCATAAGCAAAAAAATTCTCAGGTAACCTACCGTTACAACAGTTCGTACTTTAGCGGCCGCGAATGGCGATAAACAAATCGCTGACATAAAATTCTGCAACCATTTACAAAAAAAACTCCCCGAGCATTCTCAGGGAGTTTTTTTAAGTCGCAATTTAAACTGAAATTACTTCAATTCAACCTTAGCACCGGCAGCTTCAAGTTTCTTCTTGATTTCTTCGGCTTCAGCTTTCGGAGCGCTTTCTTTTACAGTCTTCGGCGCACCGTCAACCAGATCTTTGGCTTCTTTCAGACCCAACTGGGTGATTGCTCTGATTTCTTTAATGACGTTAATCTTATTGTCACCGGCAGCAACCAGAACAACTTCGAATTCGTCTTTTTCTTCTTCGGCAGCGGCAGCAGCACCACCGGCAGCAACAGCAACGGCAGCAGCGGCAGAAACGCCCCATTTTTCTTCTAACATTTTAGAAAGATCAGCAGCTTCCATAACAGTCAGGGCTGACAATTCATCAACTAATTTGGCTAAATCGGCCATTTTTTTTCTCCAATAAATAAAATTAAATCTTTTAAATTAAAAACCACAAACAAGCGGCAACCTAAGCTGCCATGTCCTTTTCCGAGTAAGCTTTGGTAACCCGGGCCAGCTGAGCGGCCGGAGCCTGCAGCAGACCGATAATCTTGGCACGCAGTTCGTCGACCGACGGAATGCTTGCCAAACGCTTGATTTCTTCAACGGAGAGAACACCGGTTCCCATAGCACCGCCGACGATAATCAGCTTTTCGTTACCTTTTGCAAATTCGACACAAGCTTTGCAGGCAGAAATCGGGTCGTTGGCAAATGCAATTGCGGTCGGACCGGTAAATTTGTCTGCCAAATCTGCAAACTTGGTATCTTTCAGAGCCAGACGAGTGATGCGGTTTTTAGTTACCTTGAACCCGGCACCGGCTTTGCGGATGTTGTTTCTCAATTCAGAAACCTCAGCCACGGTAAGCCCTTTATAATGAGAGATTACCACAACTTCGGAATCATCAAACAACTGCTTGAGTTCATTCAGCAATTGTGTTTTTTCATCACGATTCACTTTTCTATCTCCAAACAAAACATCTAAAATCCAGATGTTATATTTTACAATTTCACCTTTGCGGCAAAACGCACGGTGAGGTTAATCTGTCCAGGAGAAAAAAACTTATATCTTCACTCCCGTCTATGCAGGATATTTAAGGTCGCCCACCTGCAGTCTTGGACAGTTTTTCAAAAAGGCCGTTGACCGAACCTTTCCGAAACGCGGGGCAGCGTTCGCCGCCCCGAAATTTTCGACGATCTTACAAGTTGGCAAGATCTACATGCACACCGGCACCCATGGTCGAACTGATCGAAATCTTTTTCAGATAAGTTCCTTTGGCCCCCGACGGCTTGGCCTTGATAACAGCGTCGATCAAAGCCTTGGCATTTTCATAAATAGCTTCTTCGCTAAAGCTTACTTTACCGACACCAGCATGAACAATACCGGTCTTTTCGGCACGATACTGAACTTCACCGGCTTTTGCTTTCTTAACCGCACCGGCAACATCCATGGTAACCGTACCCAATTTCGGGTTCGGCATCAGGCCTTTCGGTCCCAGAACGCGGGCAACGCGACCGGCCAACCCCATCATATCCGGGGTGGCGATGCAGCGATCAAAGTCAATTTTACCGGCCAAGATCGAGTCAATCAGATTTTCGGCGCCAACGACATCGGCACCGGCAGCTTTTGCTTCATCGGCTTTTTCACCCTGAGCCAAAACGGCAACGCGGACAGTTTTACCGGTTCCGTTCGGCAGCGAGCAAACACCGCGAACCATCTGGTCAGCATATTTCGGATCAATACCCAGGTTAATCGCCAAATCGACAGTTTCGTCAAATTTGGCATTCGCATTTTCCTTAACCAGCTTAACGGCATCCTTCAAAGAATACAGCTTAGACTTTTCAATGGTTTTATATGCGTTTTCAATTCTTTTTCCTGCCATTGTCCTACTCCACAACCTTTACACCCATCGAAACAGCCTGACCTTTTACCATATTCATGGCGGCTTCAACTGTTGCACAGTTCAAATCCGGCATTTTGGCTTCGGCGATTTCTTTTACCTGAGCCATCGTAATCTGTCCGACGAAAACCTTACCCGGTTCTTTGGAAGCAGACTTAATTTTAGCAGCCTGTTTAATATAATAAGCAACCGGCGGAAGCTTGGTGATAAAAGTAAACGACTTATCTTCGTAAGCGGTGATAACGACCGGTACCGGAATACCCGGTTCCATTTTCTGGGTTGCTGCATTGAAAGCTTTGCAGAATTCCATAATATTCAAGCCTTTCTGGCCCAAAGCAGGACCGACCGGCGGAGAAGGATTAGCCTTTCCGGCGGGGATTTGCAGCTTGATTAATCCTAAAATCTTCTTTTTAGATTTAACAGCCATTTTAATACCTCACTTTACAGGTTTGTGGTAAGATTATGGCGAATCCCCCACAAATTGTGAAAATAAACAAATTTTCATCAAGAAAGGATCTGCCCCTCTTAATGATTCGCCTTTGTATACCACAATCAATTCTTTTTGCAAGCTTTTTCTTCATATCAAATATTCTTTTTTCCTAAGCTGCCGATATCTGCTGTTGACAATTTTGATTCAATCACATATCCTTGATTCTACAATTATCAATTATTTTCACTAATACTTTAAAAACATGAAAACAGAAAGAGTTATTTACTGTGTGGCGCAAGATGAAAACATCAACATTTTCGCCGCCTCATTGGCAACCCTTTCCCTCGCGGGGAAAAGCATCATCGCTAAATTCGGTGCAACCGTTATGTACATTTCGCCGGGATCTATCCAAATGGAAATTCTGCAAATGTTCCATCATGCCGAATACAACGGTGCAGCAATGCAACTGGTCGGCAACCTCTGACCTTTCACCGTTGCATCCGTTCAAAAACACTGCTGTCTTCCGACCGCAGTGTTTTTTAGTTTCCGGCAGTTGTTCACTGCTTAGTTTTTTAAAACACAAAACGGATCCCCGGTATTCCGAAGATCCGCTTATTATTCTTTCTCCCGACTACTTCAGTTCCGAGGTGCAGTGCGGGCAACGAACAGCCTTTACCGGAATTTCCGAACAGCAATACGGGCACTCTTTCGTCGTCGGCGCCGTCGCTGCGGCTTCTTCCGCTTCTTTGTTTTCAAGCGAACCCTGAACTTTGTTGATACCCTTGATCAGTACAAATACGGCAAAGGCAACAATAATAAAACTGATGACCGCATTTAAAAAACTGCCGAGATTCAATGTCGTTGCTCCGGCTTGAACAGCCTGTGCCAGCGAAGCATAGCTGCCTTCGTGTCCGGGAACGTCTTTCAACACAAAAAAGAGGTTGGAAAAATCCATCGTACCGAGCAGCACCCCGATCGGCGGCATAATGACGTCTTTGACCATTGAATCGACGATTTTACCGAAAGCAGCGCCGATAATGATACCGACCGCCATATCAATAACGTTGCCGCGCATGGCAAATTTCTTAAATTCCGAAAAAAAAGACTTTAACATATTCTTCTCCTGCGATTTTTGTTAATGTATCCTAATCCGCAAAAAAAGATTATCAACCCTCAG
The DNA here is from genome assembly GCA_900539605.1 of uncultured Azospirillum sp. Classification (GTDB taxonomy): domain Bacteria; phylum Pseudomonadota; class Alphaproteobacteria; order RF32; family CAG-239; genus JAFUYI01. The sequence continues at coordinate 22,127 of UQCS01000019.1, forward strand.
GCATAATCTTTTTTTGCTTTGATGTAAAAAGCCGCCTTAAAACAACGGCGGCTCAAAACTTAACTGACTTTTTCAACTTGATTGAACTCAAGTTCAACCGGTGTCGAACGTCCGAAGATCGATACCGAAAGTTTCAGACGCGATTTTTCTGCATCCACTTCCTCGACCAAACCGATGAACGAAGCAAACGGGCCGTCACAAACGCGAACCTGTTCACCGATTTCGAAGTTGACAACGGTCTGCGGGCGCTCAACGCCTTCTTCAACCTGTTTGATAATGCGATGGGCTTCGGCATCCGAAATTGCCTGCGGTTTGTTGCGCGATCCCAGAAAACCGGTTACCCGCGGCGTATTCTTAACCACGTGCCAACTGTCATCAGACATTTCCATTCTCACCAGCACGTAACCGGGAAAAAACTTGCGTTCCGAATTGACTTTGGCACCTTTTTTAATTTCGACGATATTTTCGGTCGGAACCATCACTTCCAGAATCTTATCTTCCATATTTTTCAAAACCGCCTGTTCGCGGAGCGATTCGGCAACCTTTTTTTCCGAACCCGAATACACATGTACGACATACCAATGAGCAGCCATTGCCACTTTCTCCTAACCAAAAATCAATTTAACGATAAAGCCGAACACCTGATCGACACAGAAGAAAAAGGCAGCAGCAATTGCCACCAGAATCAACACCATAACCGAAGTCTGAATCACTTCCTTATTGGTCGGCCACGTAACTTTTTTAATTTCCTGTTTTACTTGCCTGAAAAACAAAACCGGACTAACTTTTGCCATCAACTTCATCCACTCAAAAAATTTTAAAACAACGCCCACATGACGTGAACGGACAGCCTCATTTTACCGGTCGCGGCATCTGATCGGAATTTTCCGAACACCAAACCGCACCGCCGGCCAAGACTGTCTGATTTTTCAGCAACATAAACTATTAAAAGCAATATTGCAACATCTTTTTTCAAAAATTGCCCAGACGAATCTCTGCAAAATATACGGCATGCCGCCGGCTTTTATCCCGGTAAAAGCGTCGTTGCAACGGCAATACGGCAAATTTTGTACATTTTTTCACAAATAGATTGATTAAATCACCCGGCGGGGCTATAATTATCGGAAATCAATTACTTCTTGCGGGAAAAACAATGTCCAACTCAAAATCACCTCAAATTGCAGCGGCGGCCGCCCTGATCATGACAGCGGGAAACGGCGGCGACCTTCAGGCAGCCCAATTGATGGAACAAATGAACCAGCGCCTGCAAAACAAAATGGAAAAATACGCCGCCCAAAAACAAAAAGACGATTCCGCCGCAAGTTTTAAGGAAGAAGCCGCCAAAATGGGACTGGAAGTCAACGACAGCATTCCCGACCAAAAAACGTCTTCTTATACCGTCACTCAAGACAGCACCACCGTGGAAGACACCTATAACAACGGCAAAACCAAAAATTCGGCAACAATTAACGTCTCGCGCACCGTCGATACAGTCGAGCCCAACGCTTCGATCATCAGCACCACCGTTCGCACCGACGAAGAAGAACTGAGCCGTCGCGGACAAACCACTTCTACCGTAACAACCACCGCCAACACCCTTGAAAAATTCAACAGCTTCGGCGGCAACAGCAAACAGGAGACAAATTTTTCTCACACGCGTAAACTTGACCGTCAGGGACGGTTGCGCTCGGAAGGAACAACCCGTCTCCAAAACACCGTAGACGAAGCCGGCGCGCTTGATATCAGCCATGGCTATAATGCTGCCCACGGTTATGGCAATTTGCAGAGCCAAAGCAGAGAATTTGATGCCAAGGGCCGGACCACTTCCGAAAAAGACCATTATGAACATCACGGTACCTCTTCTTCTGTCAGCGACATACAGCTAAATACTCGGCGCGGCACCGATTTGGAAGAATTGTCTTCCGAAAGTATGAAGGGGTTGAAAAATTACACCCAGGTTGAGGCACAAAAAAACGGTCAGAATCCAGCCACAGCTGAGATTAAAACCGACCGCTACGATAAGAACGGCAAGCTAAAAAAATCCCTATGGGGACACATCTGCGAAGGCGCGAAAGAATTTTACAGCAAAATTAAACAAGGCAAAAATAGAGACAAGGCTGTTGAAGTGATTTCGGAAAACGGTGAAACAAGCGGTACCCGGATGGTTACCCGCAATGACGGCACCGTTAAAAAAACACCCCTCAGTGACCGCGCCGCCATCCGCCATCTGAAAAAGTTGCGCAACGGTGTTAACGAAAACCTCGAACAGCTTACCGGCGCCGAAAACATGGAAGAATATATCGGCAGAATCCCCGATGTTGACCAGGAAAAAAGAGCGCCTTTGGGATTGGCCTTTGAAAAACACGATCCAAACAAAATCAATGAAGCCCGTGGCACTCTGGATACCGAAAACGGCAAAAAACTGGATTATAAAAAACAGATTTCGGCAACCGACATCATGAATCATATCGTCCAGACCAAACTGCAAAAAGGCGAATAAACGCCGATCCGCTTAATCTGTCACTTTCTTCCCAATTCTCAAAGTCCGGCGTAAAACGGCAGATTTTTATCTTGGGCTCTATAGATTTATTTAAGTTTTCCCTCTTTTCCGGATATACAGCCGCGTATCCAGGGCGTCAGAGCCCCTCATATCATCAGCCGTGCGCATGCAACTCAAAATTTATACCGATCGCTGTCTTGGACGGATGGCGACTGAATTTCGCCTTTGTTTCTTAACAAACTTCATAAATGGTACTTGTTTTTGTCCAACTGTTAAGTTATTATTATTTTAAAAGTTTGTTTTGGAAGTAATAAAATGACTGATAATGTTTCTGTAACCGGATTGAGCGCAACCGACCGCAAGGCTCTTTTCACGGCTTTTCCCGATTTAAACCGGCTCTTTCCGGCGGATATCGAAAACGAATATATCGTCCAATATATGGAACATATCGCCAAATCATGCGGCATCAAAAACGGTGCGGCGCGGGTTTTGGAATTTGCCGCCGTTGCCGCCGCGGCTAAGCTTCGCGTCAAAATCGCGCAAGGAACTTTTTCCGCCGCCGATATTGAAGGCATGGACGGTTCTCTAAAAAACGATGCCCTGCCCGGCGCCGAAGCATTTAAACAACGCTTGCGGAAAGGCAACGTACAGCCCGCGGTTAACCCGGCACTGTATTCCCAAATCAGCAACATGGATTTTAACACCGTCATTTCGATGCTGCCGATGCAAGACCAGCTCTGCAAACAATGGGGGATGCTGCTCAAGGCGGGTAAAGCCCGTAGCATTTTGACAAGTGAATTGCAGTCGCGTTATACCTGTCTTGAGTTTTTGGGCGGCAACGAAACCAAAAGCGGGATGGGGCTTAAGGCCGGCGAGTTCAACCAGACGATCGGACGCCGGCTGATCAACGGTTCCACCGCCGAGGGCGACGACAATGACATTTTTAAAGCTTTTACCTCTTTGTATATGCTGTCCAACGCCTTGCAGGCAAAATCGTTTTTTGAGCTGGGCAAGACCTTCCCCGAACTAGAACAGAAAATCCGGCGGGAAACGCAGTTTTTCAGAAGACACGCTGCCGAAGCCTTGGCCGTCTCGAATATTTGCGCTCAAAAAGGCTTCAAAATCAACAACATAGAACAATTAAAGTTGGTTATACAATCCGAAGAAATCAAAAATTACGCCTACGGCGCTCATCTGTCGGTTTTAGACATGTATGCGTTGCCCGACGTTAAAAACGGAAGATGCGCCGCAATCACTCCCCGTCAAACGGATGAAAATCCAGCTCCGGCCCAAAGTGACATTGCCCAAAAGATCAAACAAATTTGCTGTTCTTCCGACAGCCGTTCTTTCACAAACCCGAAAGAAAGAGAATAATATGGCATCTTGCAAGCTCGAAGACATTCCTTACATGCTCAGCGAACTCTGCCGTTTTTTTGACGCCGACGCATTGCAAAAGCTGGTGCGGCTGGCAGCAAAAATCGAAACGGACGATAATCTTAAAAAAGACTATCTCAAAATGCTTCAACAAAAATATCTCCGTGAGCTGCCCTCGATACTGAACGGCAGCTACCCCAAACAGTCTTTGGAAGAATTGCACAATGCCGTTTTTCCCCAACGTGTCTGCCGGCAACTGTTTGGTACAGAAAATCAACAAAACGGCGAACCAGACCCCAAACGCAAAACAACGCTCATGTTAGAGAAGATAAAAAGGCTGAAATCTCAATAGAGGTCGTCCCTTACAAACAAAAAAATATCGAAAGAAAGCCTTTTTAACCATAGCTTTCTCAACAATTTATGTTGATCTTCTCCCTTAGTGCCGCCGTTGACGCCACAGTTCAAACAAAACATACAGCATCAATAAGACAATTAAGGCAGCCACCCACCAATCCATCCAAGTACCGAAATAAAACGCCTGCTTAAACTGAACATAAATATAAAAAGCAGCCGCGGCAAACCCGACGGCAAAAATAATCGCCAGGCCCACCAACCCTAAACCGTTTTCGAGATATTTCCATATTTTTTTCATCAAAGGCACCTGCATCGTTTCATCACGACAAATATTGTATCATAAAGAGAACCGGCAAACAATAACACCGGCCGCAACCGAAATCTTTTTTACCGGTTAAACTCGTCAAACCCGCTTTTACCCCGCTGCTACACGACTTTTAATTATGCCCAGAAACACCGACCCCTGACGACTCTTTTTCCGCCGGAACGACTACCTGCCACCGTCGTTATAATTTGGCACATATCCAAAATTCTTTAAATTTTCTTTTGATACGGACCAAGGTTTGCCCGCTGTTGTCTTTTTCGATGCCAATCCTCGATGAGCTTTAATCTGTTCAACTATATTTTTCTTTTCCGGAATCTTATTCTGGTTTTCATTTTCTAAAGATTTAAAACTATTTCTTTGGACTTTACGCATATATTTATAAGCTAAAATAAAATTTGTTCTCCGATATTTGCCATCCGGGGAATAAAACATTTTCGTATCCAACTTCTTTTTCTTCTTGTCCTGGTAGTCTTTTCCCATAAACTTGCTAAATCCTTTAGAGCTTACCCCCGCATTAGCAAGTAATGAAGCGCCCAAAATATCGGCCGCAGTTTCACAACCATCCATATATTTTGTTTCTGCTCCTTTAGGACGCTGACTGAATTCCAATGCATGTCCCAACTCATGTGCCAGAATCTCCGGCAACACCTCATCCCCGGTTTTATTTAAATCACAAATACAAATGACAATTTGATTTTTAGCGCCTTTTTGCTGTGCTCTTTTGAAAGAACAGCTTCCGTTCGGTTCTTTCCACTTGCTCAAAACTCTGTAATGGATTTCGCTGTTCTCCAGCAATTTTTTTAATTCTTTGGCTACATTAGAATCATTAGCCGTAAATTTTTTTATTAAGTCCTCAATTTTTTTAACACCTTCCTGATGTTCCTTACTATTTAAGGAATAGGCCTTATTGCTTGGAAAATCTTCATCCGCTTTCCAGTCTGGAAATTGACTTAAATCATCCTGATCATAAATTTTTTTCCCGCGTTTTTCAGCCATACGAAGTCCGCTGCCAAAGGGGAAATGGCATACCTTTTATTTCCTTCATCACTGACAACACGTCCCTGCAGTTCGTTTTTTTCTTTCTCAGGCAGTTCTTCACAACATCTGCCGACAACATTTTGCAAGTGTTGTTCCAAATCAAACTTTGCTTTTAAAGAAAAGATACCCAACTCAATTTATCTCCATATAAATAAAACGCTTTATATATTATAGTATAAAACAGACCTAAAAGCAAATTAAAACAGCAAGTGACAATTACCGAAATCAGAAGCGTTGTCGAAAAAACCTCGGCACCCCCCTTTATGATCGTTGTAACGGTCTGTATGACTGGGCTTATGATAAAAAACGCTGCATAATCTGTGGGTTTCGCCGGTGTACAGCTACGCCGATCTGAAAGCTCCGGTTGACATGGATACCGATATCTACGGTTTAGAAGCCGGTGCCGACATTTTGATGGATATTCATAACAGATACGGTGCTTTTGCTTCATATCGTCAGGACAATTATGACCTGAATGGTAAAACAGATCGCCATAACTCCACAACAGGCAGCGAAATTGATATCGACAGCTATCTGGCCGGTATGTAGTATCGTTATACCAACAGAAGTCTGTGGGCAGCAGCAGTTGCTTACGGCGGCATTCAAAAAGCCGACATCAAATCCGACGATGGTATCAGAACCGATACGGATGCGACCGAATTTGGTTTGAGTGTGAATGCCGGTTATGCTTATTCGCTGAGCAAAACTTGGGTTGTTGAATCGACTTTGGGTGCAAATTATACCCAAATCTCGTATGACAACATCAGCGATAACTACGGCAAAAAAGGAAAATTTGACGATGCTTCTCAAATTGAATTGGAAACCGGTCTTAAATTTGAAAAACTGATTGAAAACGACAACGGTTACAGCAAGGTTTATATTAAACCGAGCATTATCCAAACCATCGTTGACGGTGAGCGGATTCAAATGAACGGCCTCAACAATCCTGATACCATGAAAAATATGACGCTAGGCAAAGCAGAAGTAGGCTTCAGCGCTTCTGTTAATGATAAGCTGACGGCTTTCGGCGCGGCATATTATGTTTACGGAAAAGATTATGATGCGGCGTCAATCAGTCTTGGATTGAATTACGCCTTCTAACCCGCCCGTTATTTTATAAGTCAAAGCCCGTTTCTATCTAAAAGAAACGGGCTTTTTCACAATCAGAAAAAAGTCGCTTTTCAACGACTTCATCTTGAACGGCAGAACACATAAGGCAATACACAGACTTTGTACTTACTCCTCGCTTTCCAAAAAGATAATTTCTTTTCCTTTTGTCTGAGCATACTCAATTTCGTTTTTTGTGCTGCTCCCTATATACCCGTTTTTATTTATAACAAAAATTGCATCAGACAAATCTATCCTTTTTTTGTGAGCTTCGGCAAAACTTTTCCGCTGTTCAGAAGTATAAATGCTCAAATCGGCACTGTTTGGATAAGCCATGTTGTTTTATCCGATAAGGCTTATTTATATGCCAATATGTTTTTTCCTGAAACAAAAACAGATAAGGAACTAATAGAAGTTATAATAAATAAAGGTATGAAAGATAGCAAAACAGGACTTTGTAACGCTGAAATACTTAGCCAGCTTATTTTTACACGCAGACCAGATTTGGAATTTTCCGAAAATTGAGCAAAAACAGAAGATTTTAAAATTGCTTTGTTCGGAAATTTTATTAGACGGGAAAAACATAGTTATTTCAATAAGAAAGCCTATCTCAGCACTAGCTGAAATAGGCTCCTGTCAAAAATGGCAGGGGCAGTAAGATTCGAACTCACGACCCTCGGTTTTGGAGACCGATGTCTTGATTAAATAGCACATTGTTTTTATTTAATTTTATTATCTTATTCTGACTTTAATTTTTTTCCATTCTGACTTTTATCTTTTTAAAAGAACAAAAAAGAGCTTAATTGCACACTTCCAATTCCTGCCGCAATTTGTCAATCCGCCCGATCCATTCCCAAGTGT
>UQCS01000020.1 GCA_900539605.1 uncultured Azospirillum sp.
TTATATTAATTGTCTATGACGTGTTGTTAATATTTATGCTGATGTATGGAAATTGTATGCCGGATCGTTATTGGGAGTGGCTGGAACAAGGTTACAATGAATATAAAGTAAAAATTATTTTTATTTTGATTTATTTGTCTTATTCAGCGATGGTTGCTTTTGTTTATTGGGATGAACTACAGCCCTTTGTGCCGGAGAGATTCAAATAAATTTGTTGCTTTCATCAGGCAACAAACTGTCCGGCGGCAAATAACATTTCCGATAAGAATAAGGAAAGAAAAAAGTTATGAAATTTTTATCGCTTAAAAATCCCAAAGTTATTACGTTCTTACTTAATGGCGTGTTAGGCGTATTAGGCTTATTAGTTATTTATACAATTGCTATTCTCATGTTGTTGCAATTTATTGTGCCGTCATCTTTTATATTAATTGTCTATGACGTGTTGTTAATATCTATGCTGATGTATGGAAATTGCATGCCGGATCGTTATTGGGAGTGGCTGGAACAAGGTTACAATGAACATAAAATAAAAATTATTTTTGATTTGATTTATTTGTCTTATTCGGCGGTGGTTGCTTTTGTTTATTGGGATGAGCTACAGCCCTTTGTGCCAGAGAGATTCAAATAAATTTGTTGCTTTCATCAGGCAACAAGCTGTCCGGCGACAAATAACATCTCTGACAAGAATAAGGAAAGAAAAAGGTTATGAAATTTTTATCGCTTACAAAAACCGAAGTTATTACAATTTTACTTGGCATCGTAATATCCTGTTTGGAATTGTTGGGCATTGCTACAGTGCCTTTTATAATGCCGTTTGTGTTCCTTATGCCGTCGTTGGGGATGATTATATATGCTGTGTTGTGGAGCATTATAGGGCTTCATTCCGGCTTTATGCCGGATCGTTATTGGGAATGGTATGTCAAAGGTTATAACAGGTTTAAGGTAGAAATCGGTATGTGGGTCGTTCTTTTATGCTACACAGTTTTTCTTATCTATGTTTATGGAAATGATATGAAAAATTATTATCTGGAAGAGCTGCGTCATCATAAGGTTGAAGAAGCAAACTCGTGACTATCCGTGTCAGCAGAATAAAAATAAATTGAAACTAAAAAAGCCGTTCGGACCTTAGTCGGGCTGACAATAATGTTTGATTGAAAGAATTTGTTTAATTTGTAATAATTAATGCAGTTTAGAATTATTAAGAGTATTAATTAAATAAACGAGAATATGGACTTGAACTACTGGTGGATATTACTGATTATCGCATTGGTTTTATCTGTTTTTATCACCGTAAAATACCAGCCTGTTTATGCTTCTTACAAGTTGGCAGGCAAGTATAGGGTGAAGGAAAAAACGCAGGAGAACAAGACGGTAATCACGTTGTTGCCTGTCTCTAACGGAGCATCCATGTCGATTGTTACATCTTACACGGAATATACTTTCCAACTGAGTAACGGCAAAATATATCGGTATACAGACAGTGATGACGATTATCTCGGCGTGAGCATACACAAAGGCGATGAGCTTTATGTATATGTGAGCAATGCTTCGGGGTGGGGAGATGCAGACGTGTTGTCTCATCAGGAGATGACATCCCAGGACTTTAGGGATAATACCAGTCTGTTTTTTAATGGTATTAAAATCTTTTTTTTGATTGCTGCCGGGATGATCATAATTTGGGGTATCATCCTAGCGATATCATTTGATGTCTAAAAACTAAAGGCCGGGCATTTTATGTTCGGCCTTTGTTTTTTTTTAAGACATCCCCGATTTAACCGGGGATGTCTTTTCTTTGTGGTGTTCGGTTATTCGGCCGATTTGTTTTCCAAATCTTCACCGGTTTCCTGATTAACCCGTTTGGCCGACAATTTGAACTTGCCGCGGTTGTCCATGCCCAGGCATTTAACCCAGATGCTGTCGCCTTCTTTGTAGAAGTCGGAGACAGAGGCAATGCGTTCGTTCTTAACTTCGGAAATGTGAACCAGCCCTTCGGTGGTGCCCACGAATTTTACAAAAGCGCCGAAATCCATGATTTTGGTGATGACGCCTTTATAGATTTTACCTTCTTCCGGCTCGGCAACAATGCCCATGATCCAGTCAAGCGCAGCCTGACCGTCGGCACTGTTGATCGTGGCGATACGGATAACGCCGTCGTCGCTGATATCGATTTTGGAGTTGGTCTTTTCGGTAATTTCGCGGATAACTTTGCCGCCCGAACCGATCACTTCGCGAATTTTGTCAACCGGAATCTTCAAAGCGATGATTCTCGGTGCATTTTCGGCCACATGCGGACGCGGTTCGGCAATCGTCTTGGCCATTTCGCCCAAGATGTGGATTCGGCCTTCATGAGCCTGGGCCAAAGCGTTTTTCATGATGTCCTTGGTGATGGAAGTGATCTTAATGTCCATCTGCAAAGCGGTAACGCCATCTTTGGTACCGGCAACCTTAAAGTCCATATCGCCGAGGTGGTCCTCGTCACCGAGAATATCGGTCAAAATGGCAACCCGTCCGTCATTTTCCTTAATCAGGCCCATCGCAATACCGGCAACCGGTTTGGCCATCGGAACGCCGGCGGCCATCAACGACATCGTCGTGCCGCAAACGGTGGCCATCGAAGAAGAACCGTTGGATTCGAGAATTTCGGAAACAACCCGGATGGTGTACGGGAAAGCGTCTTTGTCTTTCGGCATCATCGGATGGATTGCGCGCCAGGCGAGCTTGCCGTGGCCGATTTCGCGACGTCCCGGACTGCCCATGCGGCCGCATTCACCGACCGAGAACGGCGGGAAGTTATAATTGAGCATAAAGTCTTCTTTGTATTCGTTCATCAGGCCGTCAATGATTTGGGCGTCTTCACCGGTGCCGAGGGTGGTAACCACCAACGCCTGGGTTTCACCGCGAGTGAAAATGGCCGAGCCATGCGCTGCCGGCAGAACGTCGACTTCACACCAGATCGGGCGAACGGTTTTGGTATCGCGTCCGTCGATGCGGGTACCGGTATTCAAAACTTTTTCACGAACAACAACATGTTTCAGTTTTTCGAGGACATCCAACAGATAGTGGTTTTCGATCTCATTTTCGGGGTCGATGCCGGCTTTGACTTCTTCGTCCAGCTGGCCGATCAGAGTGCCGCGCTTCAGTTTGTCGGTTTCGGAGAATGCTTCTTCGTAACGGCGGCGGAAAGCTTTGGCAATCCGTTCGTACATTTCGTCAAATTCTTTCGGGAAAGCGGGAGCCTGCCAAGGTTCTTTGCCGGCTTCTTTTTTGAGGTCTTCGATCATGTCGATCACCGGTTGGAAGCTGTCAAAACCGAACATAACCGCGTTCAGCATTGTTTCTTCCGACAATTCGGCGGCTTCCGATTCAACCATCAGAACGCCTTCTTTAGTACCGGCAACTGTCAGTTCGAGTTCGGATTCTTTCTGTTCGTCGATAGTGGGGTTCAAAATGAACTGCCCGTCTTTGCAACCGACTTTGGCGGCACCGATCGGCCCCATGAACGGGATGCCTGAAACGGCAAGGGCAGCGGAGGCGGCAATCATGGCCACCACGTCGGAAGTGGTTTTTTGGTCGTGAGAGAGGGTTGTGCAGATGATTTGAACTTCGTTTTTAAAAGCATCCGGGAACAACGGACGAATCGGGCGGTCAATCAAACGCGAGATCAAAACTTCTTGTTCGGAAGGCTTGCCTTCTCTTTTCATAAAACCGCCGGGGATTTTGCCGGTAGCATAGTATTTTTCCTGATAGTTTACGGTCAGGGGAAAAAAGTCCTGATCGGCTTTGGCCTCTTTGGCTGCGCATACGGTTGCCAGCACTTTGGTTCCGCCGTAGGTGACAACCACCGAGCCGGTTGCCTGTTTGGCAACTTTGCCGGTTTCGATCACCAGCTTGCGTCCGCCCCATTCCATTTCGCGGGTGGATACTTTTAAATTATTCATATTATCTTACCTTTCTTTACATCTTATATCTACATCTTTAAACATCACCTGCGGCTACGGCAGGATTTTGATAAAAGTATTGCGGAACCTGTGTACTGTTCCGCAATACTTGCAAAACTTATCGTCTAATGTTAAGTTTTTTAATGATTTCCTGATATCTGCTTTCGTCTTTTTTCTTCAGGTAGTCTAACAAGTGACGGCGTTTGCTGACCATCTTCATCAGACCGAGACGAGAGTGCAGATCCTTGCGGTGAACATTAAAATGCTCAATCAGATTATTAATACGGGTTGTCCAAATTGCAATCTGAACTTCCGGAGAACCGGTGTCGCCTTCGACCAGGCCATAAGTTTTGGCCAGTTCGTTTTTGGCTTCTTTGGTAATCGACATCTTTATTTTCCTTTTATTATAAATTAAACACGCGGACCGGGGAAAAACGGTTTTCCTCAATCCGTACCAACGCTGTCAGTTTTCCGTTGCAGACCGCGGCAACAATCTGCCCGGCGGAAAATAAATTTTCGCGCGTTTTGGGCGAAAGTGCCTGTCCGTGAAGGAGTTTGACAGCTTCCGCTTCCGAAACAGCCATAACCGCGATGTCGCGCAGAGAGGTTTCTAACGGAAGCAAAAATTGTTTGCGTTGCTCAACATACACCATATTTTGCAAAGTTTCCAGCAAAATTTTATCAGTCTGGTCAAAAATTCCCGACCGGGTGCGCCGCAACCGGCACAAATAACCAAGCGAGCCGAGTTTGCGGGCGATATCACGCCCCAGGCTGCGCACGTAGGTGCCTTTGGAACAGCAGACTTTAAAACAACTCTGATTTCCCGGCAGGCTGCCGGTAAATTCCAGTCGGTGGATAGTGACCCGACGTTCTGGAATTTCCACTTGTTCGCCTTTGCGGGCGAGGTCATAGGCGCGCCGCCCATTGATTTTGACCGCGCAAAATGCCGGCGGAACCTGACTGATTTCACCCCGAAACAGCGGCAGAACGGCTTTTATTTCTTCGTCGGCGGGAATTCTGGCCCCGGCAGCGATGACGGTACCGTCGCTGTCGGCACTGTCGGTTTCGGCGCCCCACTGAACGGTAAATTCATATTCTTTGGTCTCGTCATCCAAAAAATCGATCAGTTTGGTCGCTTCGCCGAAAGCGATCGGCAGAATGCCGCTGGCAAACGGATCCAGAGTGCCGGTATGACCGTTTTTTTGCGCGTTAAACAAGCGGCGTGTCAGGGTGACCACTTGTGTCGAGCCGATGCCCTGCGGTTTGTCGACAATCAGCCAGCCGTTGACGGCGTCGCCTTTGCGGTGTTTCATGGTTGTTTTCCTTTTTCTCTTATTTATGACAAGGGGTAGCTTAAATTTGAGGCGGTGTCAACCTTGTTTGTCCGCTGCAAAAATCAAAAAAAAAGCCCGGGCTGCACAAGGCAGGCCGGGGAAAATGTGCGATCAAAGACGGCGCAATCCGGATGCAGTCTGATGATCCCACAGTGGAGAGACATGTTCTGACACTTCGTAAACAATCTTTTGATTGTCCGGAGAAGTCATTTCGACACGGTTGGGGTGCTGCGTGTAAGCGGTAACCGGCGTCCAACATTCCAAACTGGGACATACTGCCAGCAGCGGGTAAGGCAACGGTTTGTTCGCGGCGTCAAACAGCAAGACCTGTTCATCTCCTTTCGGCGTTTGCAGTATGACCGACGGTGTGCCGAGATAAATCAGTTTGCGGTCAAAGTCCAAAAAACCGGCATTATCGGTAAGCAGCAGCCGGTCATCGATGATGTTCAGCTTTTGGGTGGCACAGACTTTGCAAAAACGGTCTTTTTCTTCATTATAGTATCGAACAACAATTCTGTTTTTGTCGGCTCTGATCAACTGGAATTTGCTGATTTCCAGATCGAGAAGTGTTTTGGTTTTCATAATATAATAGTTTATGGTTAATAAATTTCTTAAGGGGATATTTAGCTTTTTTCATTTGTTTTGTCAATATATGACCGGATACAAAAAAACCGCGTTGCCGCGGTATTTTTTTATTGGTCCAGATCATGAGAGACTTTCGGATCATGCAGGAGTTTTTCAATCTTGTCCACTTCGGCAAACGTATTATCAATCCGAAAGCGAATTTCCGGCACATAACGCAGGGTGGTTTTGCTGCCGACCACTTTGCGAAAATGGTTGGCGGCCAGTTGCAGAGCTTCCAACACTTCCTGATCGGTTTCGGGGTTGGAGGTAATGAAATATACGTCGGCATATTTCAGATCAGGCGAAACCTGAGCTTCCATAACCGTGACCAAAGTATTGATTTCTTCAAGATTGCGGACACGTCCCTGATTGATTTCGCCGGCGATGATTTTTTTGATTTCCTGTCCGACGCGGAGCTGCCGCTGAGATTGTTCTTTGATTGCCATTTGTCGTTCCTTGTTCATAAAAACCGGCAAACCGAAAATCAGGCGGAAAAGCCGAATTTCCGGTTTGCGGAGGTTGATGGATTTATGCCAGTTTGGCAGCGATGGTTTCGATCTCGTAACATTCGATGAAGTCACCGTTTTGAATGTCATTGTAGTTTTCGAAACTCATGCCGCATTCGTAGCCTTCTTTGACTTCTTTGACGTCGTCTTTAAAGCGCTTTAACTGTCCGAGACTGCCGTCGTGAATAACCACGTTATCACGCAGCAGACGCACTTTGGCGCCCCGTCTGACCATGCCTTCGGTGATCATGCAGCCGGCCACCTTGCCGACGCCGGTGATGGTGAAGACGTTGCGGATTTCGGCGTAGCCGAGGATCTTTTCGCGCAATTCGGGCGACAACAGACCTTCGAGGCCTTTTTTGACGTCGTCGGCCACATCGTAAATAATCGAATAGTAACGAATGTCAACCCCGTCACGACGCGCCATATCGCGGGCCTGAGGAATTGCGCGGACGTTAAAGCCGATGATCAAAGCGTTGGAAGCTTTGGCCAGGGTAATATCCGATTCCGAAATCGGGCCGACTGCCGAGTGCAAAATCTGAACGCTGACTTCGTTGTTGGACAGCTTGTTCAAAGTTCCCTCGATCGCTTCGATCGAACCCTGGACATCGGCTTTGATGATAACCGGCAGGTGTTTGGACTCGCCTGACTTAATCTTGTCGAGCATCTGTTCCATCGCGGATTTGGCGCTCTTGACCAATTTGGCGTCGCGTTCCTTCTGAATGCGGTAGTTGGTAATTTCCTTAGCCTGGGATTCACTTTCCACCATGTTGAAATTGTCACCGGCCGCCGGTGTTCCCTGCAGTCCGATCACTTCAACCGGGGTTGCCGGGCCAGCCTCGAAAATTTTGTGACCGTGTTCATTGAACATGGCACGAACGTGTCCCCATTCTTTGCCGGCGATGATAATGTCGCCGACTTTCAGGGTACCTTTTTGAACCAACAAGGTTGCAACCGATCCGCGGCCTTTTTCCATTTTGGCTTCAATCACGGTACCGCTGGCCTTGCAGCCGGGATCGGCTTTAAGGTCTAAAATTTCCGCTTGCAACAAAATTGCTTCGACCAGCTTGTCGATATTGATCCGTTTTTTGGCCGAGACTTCGGTACACAGGCATTCACCGCCCATTTCTTCTACCGCAATGCCGTGCTGAAGCAACGAAGTTTTGACTTTCATCGGATCGGCACCGGGCAGGTCGATTTTGTTGACCGCAACCACGATCGGAACTTCGGCTGCCTGAGCGTGGCGGATCGCTTCAACTGTTTGCGGCATGATGCCGTCGTTGGCGGCAACCACCAGTACGACGATGTCGGTCACTTTGGCACCGCGGGCACGCATTTCCGAAAAGGCTTCGTGCCCCGGGGTATCAATAAAGGTGATTTTCTGTCCGTCACCGACCGTGATTTGATAAGCACCGATATGCTGGGTAATGCCGCCGGCTTCTTTGGCGGCAACGTTGGTTTCACGCAGGGCGTCAAGCAGAGAAGTTTTGCCGTGGTCGACGTGTCCCATGACGGTAACCACCGGTGCCCGCGGCAGCAGATTTTCTGGACGGCATTCTTCTTCGTTGAGAACCATCTCGACATCGCTGTCGGCAACCCGTTTCCATTTGTGCCCCATTTCTTCGACCACAATTTGTGCGGTATCGGCGTCAATCGGCTGATTGATGGTTGCCATAACGCCCAGCGACATCAACTTTTTGATCACTTCGGCGCCTTTTTCGGCCATTCGCGAAGCCAGTTCCTGCACTGTAATCACTTCGGGGATAATCACCTCTTTGATGATTTTTTCCTGCGGTTGGATAACCGGGGCCGGTTTCGGCTGTTTTTTCTTATAACGACGGCGCGGCGAAGCAAAGCCGTAATCGTCTTCGTCATCGTCATTACTGCCGAAAGTATGAATATTGACTTTCGGGTTGCGGCGCTGCGGTTCAAAGCTGCGTTTGGTAATTTTCTTGCGTTCCTGTTCAAAGACGTCATCTTTGCTTTTGCTTTTTTCGGAAAGCGGCTTGGCCTTTTTGTCGCGCTCGCCGCCATCTTCGTCGTCCTCGTCAAAATCTTTGCCGCGGCGGTCTTTTTCTTTGGCCTTGAAAGTGTGTTCGTCGTCATTTTTTTCGGCGGGTTTGACGGCAGACGTTGCAGCCCGGGCTTCTTCTTCGCGACGTTTTTCTTCTTCAAGGCGCTTTTGTTCTTCCTGTTCTCTCAGCCGTGCTTCCTCTTCTTCTTTTTGTTTGCGGCGCAGGGCTGCTTTTTCTTCCTCTTCCTGCTGACGGCGCGCTTCGTGTTCTTTGGCGTCTGCAATCAGTTTAAGCTTGGCGGCGGTAGCCTCGTCAATTTTAACTTCTTTGGCTGCCGTTGCGGCAGGATTGATTACTCTTTTTTTGCGAACTTCGACCTGTACCACTTTTTTGCCGTCGCCTGACGGTCTGGAATCTCCCAGATTTTTAAGGGTGAGGGTCTTTTTTCCCGATAATGTTAATTTTGACTTTGCATTATCTTCTGTCATTATAACTGTTTCTCCATCTTACATAATTTTAGGAATTGAAATTTTGCCATTTTTGCAACTGGTTACGAACCATCTCTGCCATTTTGCCTTTCAGCAAAGCCGCATGTACCGTGTTTACTCTGTTTAATGCCTTGTCCAACTCCTCAACTTCAAACAATGTCAAAATTTCCGTATTCCCGGCGGCGTTTCTGATTTTGGCAGCGCCGTCACTGCCGGCATCGGTCGCCTCAATAATAAAAGCAACTTTGCCTTTTTGCAGGTTCTCCCTTACTTTTTCAAAGCCGGTAATCAGCGATCCTGCTTTCTTAGCCAGATTTATAGCGTCAAGTGCCCGATTTTTCAAGATATTTTCGACGATATCCCCCAAGTTCGGATCGACCTTGGTGTTTTTGCCGAATTTCTTAAAGATATTTTTGGCCACCGCCTGATTAAGAACCGCACGGGAATTGGTAAGATAAAAACCTTTTCCCGGCAGCTTCTTGTTAAAATCGGGGATGACCTGCCGATCGGGCGTCAGCGTAAAGCGCAAGAGTTCTTCCTTGGCTTTTTCGACGCCCGTTGCCAGGCAGGTGCGATTTGGGTTAGTTTCTTTCATCCTCGGCTTCTTGTCCTTCGTTTTCAAACCAGTGCTCGCGGGCAGCCATAATAACTTTGTTGGCTTCGACCTGCGAGAGAGCGTTTTCACCGAGTATTTCGATCAGTTCGTCGGCAGCCAGATCAGCGAGGTCGTCCAACGTTTTGACCCCGTTTTCAGCCAGCACCAAAATCATATCCTGATCCAAACCGGTAACCGTTTTCAAAGTGTCGTCAATACCGAGGCTCTTGCTTTTTTCGGCAAATTCGGCGTTGCGTTTGGCGACGAATTCTTTGGCGCGGTTTTGCAGTTCGGTGGCAACATCTTCGTCAAATCCTTCGATTTCGGCCAGTTCGTGCAACGGAACCAACGCTACTTCGTCAACATTGGAAAAACCTTCTGCAATCAGCAGGTGGGCAATCATTTCGTCAACGTCCAAAGCTTCCATAAAGCGTTGGGAACGAACTTTGTTTTCGTTGGAACGACGTTCGGCTTCCTGTTCTTCGGTGAGAACGTCGATATCGCAATTTAACAGCAGCGAAGCGAGTTTGACGTTTTGACCGCGGCGGCCGATTGCAATGGAGAATTGCTCCTGCGGAACCACGGCTTCAATGCGGTTGTTTTCTTCGTCAAGAACCACTTTGGTGACTTCGGCGGGTGCGAGGGCACTGACCATATACTGAGCGCGGTCTTCCGAATAGGGAATAATGTCGATTTTTTCGCCCTGCAGTTCCGTAACCACTGCCTGAACACGGATACCGCGCAGGCCGACGCAGGCCCCGACGGGGTCGATGGTCACGTCTTCGGCTCTGACTGCCAGTTTGGCCTTGGAGCCCGGGTCACGGGCGACCCCCATGATTTTGACAATGCCGTCATAAATTTCCGGAACTTCCTGAGTAAACAGGGCGGCCAGAAATTCCGGGCAGGTGCGCGACAAGAAAATCTGCGGACCCTTGGTTTCGCGGCGGACGTCGAGAACATAGGCACGCACGCGGTCACCGTTTTTGAATTTTTCTCTCGGGATAATTTCATCACGACGCAGCACCGCTTCGGTTTTGCCGATATCGAGCACCACATTGCCGAATTCGATTCTTTTAACGGTTCCGTTAACGATGGTGCCCATTTTTTCTTTATATTCCTCGTACTGACGGTTGCGTTCGGCGTCACGCACTTTCTGCACAATCACCTGTTTGGCGGTTTGGGCAGCAACGCGGCCGAAGTCAATCGGCGGCAGGGTGTCAATAATGAAGTCGCCAGCGACAGCGTCTTTTTTATACGCCTGAGCCTGTTCGACCGTCAGCTGGGTGACTTCGTTTTCGACTTCGTCTACCACTTCGCGGTAACGTTCCAGTGTAATGGCACCGGTTTTGCGGTCGATTTGGGCACGGATGTCATGTTCAAAGCCGTAACGGGAGCGGGCGGCTTTCTGGATCGCAACTTCCATCGCGACAAAGACATCTTCTTTGTCGATGTTCTTTTCGCGGGCCACCGTGTCGGCGACTAAGATAATTTCGGGTCTGGGCATATTTTCGATATTTGGCATTTTTCCCTCGTTAAATATTTCAGTTAAGTTTATTCTTCGATCTCGATTTCTTCTTCACCGGCTTCGGCGGCTGCAGCAGCCAGCAGTTCGTCGGTTAAAAGCAGTTTGGCTTTGGCAACGGCGTCATAAGGAATGGCATATTCTTCCCCGTCCATGGCCAAAATAATGTTGTCCTGTTCATCCACCCGGAGAATCCGTCCCTTGAAGCGTTTGCGTTTTTCGACCTCGGTATCGGTTTCTATTTTGGCTTCAAATCCGGCGAATCGGACAAAGTTTTCCAGTGCCGTCAGCGGGCGGTCCAACCCCGGCGAACTGACTTCAAGATTGTAGCGGCCGGCGATCGGGTCTTTTTCATCCATAAGGGCCGAAACGGCGCGGCTGACGGCGGCACAATCGTCAACGACGATGTTTTCGCGGTCTTTGCGTTCAATCATAATTTGCAAAGTCGGATTGACATTGCCGATGGTAATGATACGGACGACGTCAAAGCCCATTTGATTGATAAGCGGTTCAAGCAGGTCCTGCAGGTGGTGTCTTTTTTGCATTTGTTTTCCTTTTTCATTAACAAAAAAGCGGGGCTTTCGGCCCCACTTTCAACTAATTTTCATGAAAGAATATATGTTATATAGCATAAATTTTTAAAAGATAAAGCTTTTTTTTCTTTTGTTGACCAATGAAACAATTATTTTTTGAAAATTTAAAAAAAGATGATAAAATAAAGCATCTTTTTATTGACGGCCGGAGAGGTTTTATGACTTATCAAGAAATGCTTACAAAGGCGGCAACATTGACACAAGTGCCAGATTATTTATCGTTGCTTGAAGAAATGGATTATTTGGAATATGAACAATTTGCTCCGATCTGTGAAGCTTTGACCGCCAATCCGTATTTTGCCGAAATTCCGCCTGAAAGTCTGAGCGGTATTTATAAGAAGATAAGAAAGAACAACCTGCTTTTTTCTGAAAAGAAGATAAATTTAGCGAAGACAATTTATGAAAAATCGGGTGCCGTATATTCGCCCGAGTTGGGAAGGCTGCTTGCTTACAGTGCCGAGGTTCATGCCTCAAGCATATCCTCGACGTTGGCTTTTTTTGAAAAAATTATTGATAACAAGCCGGCACCGGAACAATTTGCGAGCATATACGAAGAGGTCAACTATACGCTGAAATATTATAAACAGTGGTCGGATTTGCAGCGGAAGGGGGTTTTGCATTTGTTGGATAAACTGTCGCAAAATGTTCCCGACGGTCTGGCTGCCGGTTATACGAAGTTGGCTGCTACAGCCGGAATTAATTGCGGGTATTCGGAAGTGCTGCCGTATGTCATGCGCGGCATGCAGATGAGCGACAATAATAAGGGAAGTTATGAAGCGGTTTGTGATTATGTTTGTGAGATGGTGCACAAAAGACATGCCGATCCAGCCGATTTTTTTGAAATTTTGCGAAAGATGGCGACGGAAGGCTATCAAATTCCGCAAGCGGCCTTTGGTAAAGAGGGGAACATCGAAGCCTATCAAAAAGAAGTTGAAAATTTGCGACAGCGTTTGCAAACGGGGACGCATGCATATGAGCTGTATGATTATGCGCTGTCTGCCGCAAAAGTGCTCAGCGAATCGCATCTTATGTATGACAGCGATGTTCTTTCAATGATTGAAACCCTGCAGAACAATCCGCGCCGTCCGCTGGAAATGCTGCCGGTTTTTGAAATCTGTAATACCGTGACAGGCCGCAGTTCTTCATTGTCGGACCGCTGTTTGGAGATTGTGACTAAAGAAGCAGCTTATGGTGTGCGGGAAATTGAAGCAGCACAATCCCTGATAGATGCAATGCAGAAATTTTACCGGGCTTTTCCTCATCCCGAATCGCAACAATATCAGACAGATGTCGCCGGTTTGTTTGCCAATGCGACCCGGCCGGATTCATATGTCAATTTCGTTGATTTGATGATGAACTGCGGAAAATTGGATCAGGCTTTTGCGATTATTGCCGCCAAGATAAATTCGCTGCCGTTAACCGGAAATCACGGGGCTGAGGCAAATGAGCTGTTGCGATGCCTGTTGCAAACAGAGGCGTTTGCAGACAAAGAAGAACAAACGGCCGCGCTGGTTGCAAAACTGCTTCAACGGCCGGATCTTTCGGCAGACAAGGCCGTCAGAAGATTAAATGAAATTGTTGAAAATGTGTTGAAACGTTATCCGCAACAAAGTGAGCGTTATTTTAATATCTGGCAGAATCTGCTGGTGCAGCGTGGTAAGGATGTTGACGGGGAAATGATGATCAGAGGTTTGACCAGCCTCCCGGTCCGTTCTACAGACAAGATTTTGGAACTGGCCGCGTTGGTACCGCTGCCCGAAGACACTGAAAATAAAACGAAACTGTTGTCCCATCTTTTGACAATGGGCAATCAGGCCGGCGAAGAACAAGCCGGAAAAATCGTACGATGGGCTGCAGACAGAGGCTTGACGCCGGCGATGATGTTTGAAGATGAAAAATTTGCGCGGGACAGCTGGAATACTTTTGATATTATCGAAATGCTGAAATTGTATAAAGAAACCCTGTTGCGGTGTCAGGATGTGTCGGAACAAGAGTTGGTACAGCTGGAAGCGATAAACCGGATGATTGCTGACTCATCGTCATGGAATTATGATAGGCAGGAAAGTCTGGATCGCATACCCGGAAAATGGGAACAAATGCAGCAGGCGGCCGAAGCGGGATATGCCGGTTTGTCGGAAGGCGAAAAGAAGCAGTTGGCGCGGATACTGACAACCCCCGCGCTGAGCCGGGAGGAAAAACAGCATTTTTTCCGTAAAGGCCTTAACGGTTGTCTGTCCTGCAATCTTGGCATTTATCTGAAGGTTAAAGATTATATGCAGAAAGAAGCCGGTTCTGGTGCCGTAACAATGCAATGGCTGATTCCGTCTGCTTTTTCATGTGCTAAAATTTACGGCAAAGATTATATGAACTATTTTCGGGTTATTGACAATTATAATAAAGCGTTGCCAAAGTGGCAGGAAGAATGTTGGAACGGAGATAAGAAGCAGGCGCGTGAGGATAAAGAGGAAAAACTCCGCCGGCAGTATAAGGGGTATTCTTTTATTCTTGATACATTGGAAAACTTACCGGATAACCGGTTGTTAGCCAAAATGGCGTTGCAGAAAAATCTTCTGTTGTCGCCACCGAAAAATAGAGAGGAATTAAAAATCGTGAAGCAGTGGCAGCAGGATGTGTTGTCCGATGAAAAATTCTGTCTTCCGAAAGAAAGGCGGCGGCTTGAGCTTTATTGTCAGAGTCTGCTCGGTACGTTGTACAGTACGGCTAATTATGTGGAATATCGCAATTTGCAGCCGATCGGCATGGAAAAAGCGACGGCATGGATGGTTAAAGCCGTGGAAAAAGACGGTGATCTGCCGCGAATCCGCCGTTTTTTCGATCGGCATCTGAAAGCGGTGAATGCAATCGGCGAAACCTTTTTGAGGTTGGATGCACCGCATTATTCGACGGAGAGAATAAACGATCTCAATGATTGCGCGCGTTCTGAAGTAAAATTCTCGGATGACTACTCTCTGTTGGCTGACAAATTGTCTTATATCAGCGACCAGGAACTGGAAACTTTGAAATACGGCGAAATTTATGAGCGGCTGGCCAACATTAAGTATCAGTACAGCGACTATGATTTTGCCGCTGCCAACTCGGCCTATATCTCGTCGCAGGAAGATTACGACGAGGCCGAAGAACTTTACCGGCGGGGACAGATAACGCCGTCACGTTTTGCCGATAAGCCGGTTTTGTATAATGATGACCAAACGTTGCGTTGCCGGGTAGCGTCAAAAGACGATCCGCGGATTTTGTTTGCCGGCCAACACACTTCCTGCTGCCAGAGCTTTGGTGATGTCGGCGGCCATTGTGCCATCGACAGCGTAACCAACCCGCATTCGGGATGCATGATCTGGGAAAAAAAAGAACAGAAAGGCGGTGAATGGCAAATATGCGGCTGCAGTTGGTTTTATGAAAGCCAGAACGGCAAATACAAAGGATTGACGTTTGATAACGTGGAAGTTGAAAACTATTATAAAAACAAAGGAGAAGTCAAAAAACTGCTGACACGGATGGTCAAGGAATTTGCCGGTGACAATTATCGTTATATTTCGGTGGGCCAAAGCAATGATGACATCAGTATGACCGGGTACAGAAGATTGCTTTCCAAAAATCCGCTGCCGCAGGGGTATAAAGGATACACCGATGCTTCGGAAAAACAAAAGCTGCTGTATGAAAATTCAAATGCAACAGCCGAAAAAGTTGACGTGCCGGTTATTTGTGCCGGCGATATGCGTGATTGTCAAAAGTTGAAAACGATCAATCGGAGTATACGGCGATTTAGTTGGCATGACGGTGATAAATGCGTGGTTTTGAAAGACAGTGGTCAGGTTTATGCAGCGGCAGTTTGGATGCATAACGAAAAACGGGTGATACTGGCGGCAGATCCGCAATCCGCGGCCGTGGTGCCGCAGCAGTTGTCAGATTTTCGCGATTTTGCCTTGAAATGTGTTGGTCGTGATATTGACAACCCCGAGATTGTTGATGGTCTCTGTCTGGCATCGGCTGCCGTTGAAAAGAAAAATGCCGCTCCGAGTTACCGCCACATCGGCAGCGAATATGAATAGCTGGGTAAAAAAACGTTGATTTTGGCGCCGGGTTGTTATACTCTGCCGGGCAGATTTGGTTAAAAACTTGGAGAATGTCGATGCAAAAATATATTACGACCCCGATTTACTATTTGAACGGACTGCCCCATATCGGGCATGCTTACACGTCCATTTTGGGCGATGTTTTTAAAAAATTCGAACAAATGCGCGGCAACGGGGTCTATTATACCACCGGTACCGACGAACACGGGCAGAAAAACCAGCACAGTATTGAAGCAAGCGGTTTGTCTGCCGATGAGTTCCTGACCCGCCAGAGCGACAACTTCCGTAATCTGTTTGTTGATTTGGGAATCGATTTTGATTATTTTGTCCGTACGTCGCGTCCCGAGCATAAGAAAATTGTGCAGGAAATTCTGCAAAATATCTTTGACAAGGGACTGATTGTCAAAAAGTCGTATGAAGGGCTTTATTGCGAAGGCTGTGAACAGTTTAAGAAAAAGACCGATTTGGATGAAAACGGATGCTGTCCCGATCATAAAACGGCCCCGAAAGCAATCAGTGAAGAAAATTACTTTTTCCGTCTTGAACCCTATCGTCAGTGGCTGATCGACCATATTAAAAGCCATCCCGATTGGATTCAGCCGGCCAAATATGCCAACGAAGTTTTGGGAATGTTGAAAGAGCCGCTGGAAGATCTGTGTATTTCCCGTCCGAAATCACGGGTTTGGCTTGGGGTTGAATTGCCGTTTGATTCCGAATATGTGACCTATATCTGGTTTGATGCGCTGGTCAATTATATCTCAACTCTCAATTACGGTCATAACCCCGATTTTGAAAGCATATGGGCAAATTCCAACCACTTGATCGCCAAAGATATTTTGAAACCGCATTGTATTTACTGGCCGATTATGCTGCATGCCCTGGGGGTGGCACCGGTAACGCATTGCTTTATCCACGGCTATTGGATCGGTGAAGGCGGCGTCAAAATGTCGAAATCACTCGGCAATGTGGTTGATCCGGTTGAAGTGGTCAAGCTGTTGGGTGTGGATGCGCTGCGTTTTTATCTGATCAACAACATGACTCTCGGCGGCGACTCGCAAATCAGCGTTGCAATGCTGAAGCAAGGTTATAAAATGCTGGCGAACAATATCGGCAATTTGCAGATGCGGGTGCTGAAAATGGTACAGAAGAGTCTGGACGGTAAAGTGCCTTCGGCGGCGGCGCTGACAAACGAGGATAAAAAACTGATTACCGAGATTGCCGGACGTTTCGAACGGATTTATAATCAGGAAATGTCGTTGGAAACGGTTAGTGAACTGGCGGAAAGCATTGTTAAAGCTGGTGATGCCGCTAACGCTTATTTTGCCGCCAACACGCCGTGGGTTTTGGCAAAAGACGAAACCCAAAAAGCACGTTTTGAAGCTGTGGTTTATACCACTTTGGAACTGTTGCGGCTGATCGGTATTGCCCTTTATCCGCTGACGCCGGCAACTGCCCGCAAGATTGAAGCTTCGTTAGGCGTTGAACCGGAAACGTTTGCCGCCGAGTTTAAGCCTTTCGGTTTGCCGGAAGGTACGGAAATCAGGGTCGGCGATCCGCTGTTTCCGATTATTGAATGATTTCAAAAAAAACAAGCCCCGGTTTATCGGAGCTTGTTTTTTTGCCGTCGTTAATGCATCGGCAAAGTCTGTTTATCCGGGATGGGATATTTTAGAATAGATTTGATATTGCAGATAAATATTTTGTAAAGCGTTCAGAAATTCCGGGTCTGAGAATAATTTGCCGCAATCAGCCGGATAAGGATGGTCGGCTAGTTTTTTAACCGGCAGTTTGATCGTTTTTTTGGGCAAAAACCGACGGCAAAAAGCATAAGCCGAGGCGGCTTCTGCCTGCGGGGAATCCGTCTTATAGCCGATGTTTGATAACATTTTGCAGGCATCGTTTTCGGCGGCAAAACGGCTGCCGTACCAAATGCCGATGTTATGGGCGGCCAGTTCGCGCCAGGGAAAGTCTTTGCCCGGATCCGCCTTGCGTTCGGGGGCAATGTCCGAATGGCCGACAATTTTTTCCGGCGTGATGCGATGGCGTTTGATGATATCCCGGCACAAGCCGATCAGCGCTTCGGTCTGGCGGCGGTTAAATCTGCTTTGCCCGAGCGAGCGGTGGCAGACTTCAATGCCGATTGAGCAGGAATTGAGGTCGGTGGCGCCGCGCCAGTAGCTGACACCGGCATGCCAGGCGCGTTTGTCTTCGCTGACGCATTGAAAAACCGTGCCGTCATAATCGACCACATAATGTGAGCTCAGATGCAGCATTTCCAGTTTTTCAATTCCTTCGGCTGCCGGGTGCGCCATTGAGTGCAGCACCAAGGTGTCAATCGGCAGTTTGCGGTCATCAAAAAAATCAAGCGGGCGAAGTAACATGGTATCCTCTCTTATCGTCTGATGGTAGAGAGCTGGATCGGGAAATCGGCATGTTGACGGATTAAGCCCTGATGACAGCAGCGACGATAACTGAAATAAAGTTCGGGGTTGGTGTAGGTATCAATTCCGGAAAACGATGTGTTTTTGATACCGAGCAGGTTTAAGCGGTACCAGACATAAGCCTCAAGATCGCACAGCCAGCGATCATAGCCGCAAGGAATAAAAAACTGCCCGTTGGCCTTGTCTTGTTGGATAAACTGATCACGCATGTCATTACGAACTTCAAAAGATTCCTTTTGCAGGCAGGGCCCTGCAGCAACGGCAATGTTTTCTATTTTGGCTCCTTTTTCGACCATGACGCCGATCGTGTTTTCAATGATACCGGTGAGTGCGCCTCTCCAGCCGGCATGTGCAGCACCGATCACGCCGTTTTTTTCGTCGGCCAACAATACCGGCATGCAGTCGGCAGTGGTAATGCCGAGAACAATATCCGGACGGTCGGTTACCACACCGTCGGCTTCAATCTGATAGCGTGACGGACAGTCAACGTAAACGGCAATGTTGGTGTGTCCTTGCTTGGGGCGCATGACAGAACTGCCGGGCAGACCGTAGAATTTGCCGATGAGCTCAAGATTTTTTTCGATATTTTCCGGTTTGTCCTCACTGCGCCAATTGAAATTGAGACTGGCGTAAATTCCTTCCGATACGCCGCCGTTACGACCGAAAAAAGCGTGTTTGTCCTGCGGCAGGTTGGGTGCCAGATAATAATTGACCATTTTTTCCAACATCTTTTTACTCCACAGTTTCGGCAATTACCGGTGCCGGCTGCGGTTTGTGGTCGGAAACGGTGATGTTGTTTTGCAGTTCGTCGGCAGCCCGGGCAAAATCTTCTTGGTTGGCCGCATGAACAAAGGCAAGCGGTGTTTGCGAATCGATATAATCGCCGATTTGACAGAAACCGGTATAACCGGTGGAATAATCGATTGTTTGTCCCGGAGTGGTGCGACCGCCTTTTAACCCGATGATGCTGAGTCCGATGTTGCGGGTGTTCATACTTTCCACATAACCGGCATTACGGGAGAAAACCGGACGAATTATCGGGGCTTGCGGAAGATATTTGGCCGGATGGTCGGTAAAATCTGCCGGGCCGCCCAATTTGGTGATCATGCGGGCAAAGGTCTCGAGCGCTTTTCCTGAAGCAATATCCCGTTCCAGTCTTGCCAAAGCGTCGGTTTCGGCGGAAAATTGTCCTGAAATTGTCAGCACACGGGCTGCCAAACGCATAGTCACCTGATGCAGGCGCGGGTCGGCCGGCTGTCCTTTCAGGTAATCAACCGCTTCCTGCATTTCGACTGCGTTTCCGGCGGCAGTACCGAGCACCTGATTCATATCGGTAAGCAAAGCTTGGGTTTTGGTGCCGGTACGGTTGGCTACTTTGACGATTGAACGCGCCAATGCCCGGCCGTCTTCAAGATTGTTCATAAAAGCGCCGTTGCCGAATTTGAGGTCCATGATCAGACAGTCAAGACCAGCTGCCAGTTTTTTTGACAGTATGGAAGCCGTAATCAGCGGAATGGACTCGACAGTGGCGCAGACATCGCGAATAGCGTAGATTTTTTTGTCGGCGGGAGCCAGACTGCCGGTTTGACCGATAACGGCACAGCCGACTTCTTTGACGGTCGTGCGAAAAAGATCGTTGTCCGGCTGGGTTCGGTAACCGGGGATCGAATCGAATTTGTCGAGTGTTCCTCCGGTATGTCCGAGACCGCGTCCGGAGATCATCGGCACATATACGCCGGCAGCCGCCAGCATCGGCGCCAGCATCAGGCTTATTTTGTCACCGACGCCTCCCGAGGAATGTTTGTCTACGACCGGCGCGTCGAGTTCCGGCCACTGCAGAACACTGCCGGAATTGCGCATTTTGAGCGTCAGCGCCGCCGTTTCTGCTTCGGAAAAGCCGTTGAGCAACACAGCCATGGTAAAAGCACCGATCTGACAATCGGCAATGCTGCCGTCGGTGATGCCGTTAACGAAGAAGGCGATTTCCTCCTCCGTGAGTTCTTGATGGTCGCGTTTTTTACGAATGATTTCCTGAGGCAGCATATCAGTTTCCTCCTTCAATAACCTGGATCAGGTCATCCAGCAGTGAGCTGGCGCCGATGCGGAAATGGTCGGGATCGGGCCAGGTTTCTCCCAGGATTACTTCGGAAAGGGTAAGGTATTTGCGCGCTTCTTCAAAATCACGAATACCGCCGCTGGCTTTAAAACCGGTATTTTTACCGCTGTCGCGAATGGTTTCCAGGATGATGTTGGCGGCGCCGACAGTGGCGGAAACTTCGGTTTTTCCGGTGGAAGTTTTGATAAAGCCGACGTCGTAGCCCAAGCAAAGCCGGGTAGCGGCAGCAATGATCGACACGTGGTGAAGAGTGCCGGTTTCTAAAATGATTTTGGATGTTTGTTTGGCGGTTTCGCGACTGACGATTTCGAGAAAACGGCGGCATTCGTCAAGATTGCCGGCCAGAAAATCCCGATAGGGGAAAACGGCGTCGATTTCGTCGGCACCGCTGCCGAGCGCTTTTTTAATTTCTTCTTTCATTTGTTTGAAATCGTGTCCGCCGGCGGGGAAATTGACCACAGTGGCAATTTTGACCGGTGTTTTTTTCAAAAGTTTTTTGGCAATGGCAACCCATTCCGGATAAATGCAAACGGCGGCGGTATATCCGTAAGGGGTACAGGCCTTTTGGCAGAGGGCGGCAATTTTGGCTTCGGTGTCGTCGCGGTTGAGCGAGGTCAGGTCAAGACTGCCGATTAAGCGGCGTGCGGTCTGGTTGTCGGTCATTTTAATACTCCTCGAGATAAGCGGTAATTAAAGAAGTGAGGTTGCCGCCGGCGCGGGCAGCGTTGGCAATCGTTTCTTCATGCGACAACGGTTGCGCCTGCAGTCCGGTTCCGAAGTTGGTAATTGCCGAAACCGCCAGAACTTTGATTCCGGCATGAACGGCAGCAATCACCTCGGGAACGGTTGACATGCCGACGGCATCGGCGCCGAGAATGCGAAAGGCCCGAATTTCGGCAGCAGTTTCGAAGTTGGGCCCCAGCACCATCAGATAAACTCCTTCCGGTAATGCAATGCCGTGTTTTGCCGCCAGTTGTTTTAACTGACGGCGCATTTCGCAGTTATAAGCATTGCTCATGTCGGGAAAGCGGGGGCCGATATTATCGTTGTTTGGACCGATCAACGGATTGCGGCCGGAAAAGTTGATATGGTCCTTAATCAGCATCAGGCTGCCGGGCGTCAGTTCCGGATTGAGCGAGCCGGCGGCGTTAGTAACGATCAGTCGCGAAATTCCGAGTTTTTTCAGAGCCTGTACCACTTCGGCAATCACCTGTGGGGCATGTCCTTCGTAAAGATGAAAACGTCCCTGCAAGCAAAGAACTTCGTGTCTGCCCAGTCGGCCGACGATTATTTTGCCGGAGTGACCGGCGACTCCCGGGCGGGGAAAGCCTTCAATATCGGCATAATCAATCTTCAGCGGATTTTTGATGTTGTCGGCGACAGCACCGAGGCCCGAACCAAGGATAATTGCGGTTTGCGGCCGGCGGTCTCCTAACAGGTGTTGCAGTTGAGGGAAATTGATCATCTTAAAATTCCTTAAAAGCGTTGGGAAGAAGTTCTGCTATTTTAAATGTTTGTTGGATCCCGGTGCGGTCGGCAAGCAGAATCTCGGTGTCGGCATCGGCAAACTCTCCAATCCTCTGCAAACAGGCACCGCAAGGCGTGACCAACGATGAGCCGTCGGAAGTGATTAATATCCGCCGGATCGTTTTGCCGCCGCCGCAAACCATTGCGGCAATTGCGCTCGCTTCGGCACAGGTGCCGCACGGGTAAGAAACATTTTCGACGTTGCAGCCGGTATAGATGCGACCGTCATCGGCTTCGACGGCGGCACCGACCCTAAAACGGGAGTAGGGAGCATAGGCATTTTCGAGTGCATTGCGGGCAAAAGTGAAAAGTTGATGATAATTTTTCATGTTCGGACTTGACCTTAAATGTTTTATTTATCAATATAGGGTATATTATGCTAGGATTGCGGTTTTAGCAAAGATTATTTTCGTTTTTTGCATTTTGAAAAGAGGAAGCGCCTATGTGGAAAAAAATTTTGCTGTTGGTTATTGTTCTCGTCCTGATTGCGGTGGCGGGTGTGACAGTCTATCTGAACAATATCGACTGGAATCGTCACAAAGACAAGATATCGCAGCAGTTTTCGGCCGCCACCGGCAAAGAAGTGGTGTTTGACGGGCCGGTGCGCTTCAGCCTTTTTCCTTCTCCGTATCTGGAAGCGGCGGATATCAAAATCTATAATCAGGCCGCCGGCGGCGAGAAGGTGCTTCTGGCCAAAATTGAAAAACTGGTTTCTACGCTTTCAATTCGCTCGTTGATCAGCGGTAACTTCAATGTCGAACGGATGAGCCTGATTGAGCCGGATATTTACGTGGAAGCTTATTCCGACGGCAAACTCAACTGGATGTCGTCAAGCGGCAATCAGCAGAACTTTCAAATTGACAATGTTGAAATTTCTCTCAACAGCGTTACCGTCGAAAAAGCAAAGATGCATCTGATCAGCAATGATTACAACATTAATTCGGTGTTGGACAATCTCAATGCCGAAATTATTGCCCAAAGTCTGTACGGGCCGTATAGGATTGAGGGTAGCTATGTCAAAGACAACAGTCCGGGCGGTTTTGCAATTTCGCTGGGACAGTTTTCCGACAGTTTTGCCACCTCGGTCAATGCCGTGATCAGCCATCCGCAATCGGAAAGCTATTTGCGTTTTGACGGCACGGTGCTACTGAACAATGATGCGGTGAACGGTAATCTGATTTTTGAATCGCAAAATCCGGTTAACTATGTCAATACGAATTTTAAAAACGTTAACGTCTCGGAAGATTATGAATATCCGCTGGCGTTGTCAATGGAATTGAAAACCGACAAATCTCAGATCGGTCTCGGCAATATCGTCCTCAAGTACGGCGGCAGCGCCGGTGCGGGAAACATACTGATTCCGCGGCGTGAGCAGAAAATCGGCGACGACGGGACGGAGCGCCGCCGCATTGACGCGGTGTTCAATATGACCGAGTTTGAGTTGGAACCGGCGCTTCAGGCGGTAGAGGATTGGGTAAAGCAATATGACCGCAAAGAAAATTATGTTCCGGAATACGATTTTGACGTGATTGCCGACCTGAAGGCGCTTAAAACCACTTATAACGGTCAGGTTATCCGTGATTTTGACTTAAGTGTCGACTTCATGAACAATGTTCTGAAAGTGCAGAATCTGAGCGTCACCATGCCGGGCGAAACCTCGGCCAAACTAAACGGAGAGGTGTTTGGGGTTGAGAAAAAACTGACTTATAATTTTAATGTCAGCGGCAGTACACTCGATTTTTCTAAATTTGCCAAATGGCTGAAACTGAAGGTTGAACCGCTGTCACAGGGAACTTACAAAAAAGGCACTCTCAGCGCGACCGTGGAGGGGACAACCGAGATGATCAAAATTGCACCGTTTGATCTGACGTTGGACAAGAGCGTTGTCAGCGGCAAAATCGGGATTGTTCGCGATGATAAAACCCGTTGGTTTGTGATTGCGGATGCCGATAGTATCAATTTTGACAATTATGTGGCGCCGCTGCCGAAAGAAATTGCCGCCAAACCGTGGCAGGACCGTCTGGTTTATCGTTTCAGCAAGTTGGCGTCTTTGAAAGAGGCTGACATACAGTTTCGTACCTCGTTGAAAATGGGAATTTTTGAAAAAGTGCCGTTTGAAAACCTGGAAATGGAAGCCACTGTCCGCAACGGCGTCATGAAAATCGTCGATTTGGCGGTGAAGAGCGTTGCCAGCGGCGATTTCACCTTCAAAGGCGAAATGTCGGGTTTCGGTGCGGCCCCGCAGGTTAAAAATCTCAGATACAGCGCCGCTGTCAGCGATATGCCGTCATTTTTGAATAAGTTCGGGATTGAAATTGCCGCTGCCGATTTTGAGACGATGAAACGGTTTTCGAGTTCGGGGGTCGTTACCGGAGGACTGGAACGGGCCGCCGTCAAAAGCGTGGCACGTCTCGGTGAGATTGAGGCGGCTTATCACGGTGAAATCTCACGGAACAACGGTGTTTATCGTTTGAACGGCAAAACCGAAATCAAGGCGCCGGATTTTGTCAAAATGTTGAATAACTTCTCGGTTGCCTATGCGCCCGATTATCCGTTGGGCTTGTTTAAAATGAGTGCCGAAGTCAAAACCAACGGTAATGTGGCGGTGTTTAACCGGCTCAACGCCAACATCGGCGTCAACAATTTTACCGGCACGCTAGCTTATCAGACTAAAGACGGTCGCAATCAGGTGAAAACAAATCTGAAAGTAAACCGTTTTGAGTTTGAAAAATTCTTTTATAATGCCAACCTTCAAAAAGACGACAAAACTAACTTCCGCGGATCGGCAGAATCGGCAACGTTTTTGGCCAAGCCGCGTCTCAGCCAGACCAAAATCGATTATGAATGGTTGAAAAACTGGGATATTGCCGCCGTGTTTGAAGCCGACAGTCTGTCATTTAACAATAATGCCTTCACCCGCAGTTCAGGAAGTTTGGCTTTGAATAAAGGCATTTTGAAATTAAGCCGTTTCACCGGTGAAAATGCCAAAGGCGTCTTTAATGGCGAGTTGGAATTGAATATTGTTCAGGAACCGAGATTAAACGGCAAGATCAATATCAGGGGGATGAACCTCAATAAGGAAAACTGGAGCGGCAGCATCTACGGGTTGACCCGTGGCGTTGTCAATTCGGATATTGTGTTTGATACCTCGGCGGTTTCGGAAGATGCAATGTTATCCAACCTTTCGGGAACGATTAGTTTCACCATTGACAAACCGATTGTCAAAGGATGGGATTTTGGAAAAATCGAAAGCGATTTGGATAAACGCGATGTTTCCGAAGGGTTTGCAACCGTAGCTCGGGACGCACTCGGCAAAGGAGAAACAATTTTTAATTTGCTGAAGGGGGATGTGCGGCTTGATAAAGGCAATTACCAAATTGCCAACACCGGTTTTGTCAACGAGGATATGATGATTGACGCTTTGGCCGACGGTAGTCTGAAAAATTGGACCGGCAATGCGTCGTTGCAGGTGACGTTTAACAATGCGCGGGTTCCGGGATTTGATTTTTCTTACGAAGGAAGTATCGGTACCCCGGTGTTGGAAGTTGACGTCAGTAAAGTGACCGGCGTTTATGATGCCCATTGGGCCAAGCTTGAGGCCGAAGCCAAGGCTCAGGAAAAAGCGCGAACAGAAAAATACCGCAGTCTGATGGACAAACAACAAGAGCAGGCACACCGGGCAGAAGCCGTGCTTAATGACGAAATCATGCCTGACTACAAACTCTACAGCCAACGGGCCAAAGATCCCAAAACGTGTTCACAATATCAAAACGTCGGCAGGCAGATTGAACGTGTTCAAGCCTTGTTGCAGGAAATTTTCGTTAAAGACAATATGGTCAATATTGACGATGATGTTATCAACCGTCTGGAACAGCAAAATAAGAAGGTCGACGAGCAGTTGGCACAGATTGTTTCCGAATTGAAACGGGTGCATCTGAAAGATGTCAAACTTCGGATTAATGAAAGTTATAATGTAATTTTCAACAATTATAACAGCTCAAAGAAAATTTCCGCCGCTTATATCGACAAGCTGGGCGGCTTGGAAAAGCGTCTGGCAGCGATCAATACCGGTTTTAATCCGCAAAAAGATGCAAGTATCATTGAGTGGAAAAAACAAATTGAAGCCGGCGTTTTGGCAATTGACGAAATCAACTCGGAAATAGCCAAGGCCAACATCGATTTGCAAAACGTGTCCGATACGGCACGGTTGGAAAAATATTACAAAAAGTTTGATACCGCGCGGCAAAATACGGTGAATGAACTGAGCCAGATGGAAAAAGCGGTGGCTGATCTGGCCGCGTATGCCGAAGAAAAAGTTCGTTTGGAGGAAAGAGCCTATGCCAAGTGGCTGCATGATCAGGAAGTTAAGCGCAAAATGGAAGAAAACACCGGTCAGATCTCTACTGCCGGCGGCAAAACGGTGACGGTGGAACGTGATTTGGAAGACATTCGCCGGACCGAAGCGGCGGTCAAGGAACAAAAAGTAAAGGTGCTTGATTTTTCGGATGACGGTAACCAAACCGACGAAGGACAGCGGAAAAGCAAAAGTGGGGTTCGTTCTTCTGGTGCAGGGTATGTAAAAAGCGGTGGAATAATTATAAAACAGTAGCAGATAGAACTTGTCGAATCGGTTTTTTGTGTTATATTACCAAGTATTAATGTTGTTGTTATTATTTGGAGATTTTAATGCATAGAAAACCTGAGGTTTGTATCCTCCCCGTGGCCGGATTGTCAACACGCAACCTGCCTGCTACCAAAGTTTTACACAAGGGCTTTTTGACTTTGAATAACCTGCCTATCATCCAATATGCGATC
The DNA here is from genome assembly GCA_900539605.1 of uncultured Azospirillum sp. Lineage (GTDB taxonomy): Bacteria > Pseudomonadota > Alphaproteobacteria > RF32 > CAG-239 > JAFUYI01. The sequence continues at coordinate 26,606 of UQCS01000020.1, forward strand.
AATGCCTGTGCGGAAATCGGTATTAAGGATATTGTCTTCGTCTACAGCGATCAGTCTTGCAAACATTTGTTCGAAAGCTATTTTTCTCCTTATCCTTGGTTGGAAAAGCATTTGGAAGAAAAAGGCAAACACGATCTTTTGAAAGTGGTGAGAGATATTGTTCCCGAAGGAATGCGTTTTCATTTTGCCGAACAGAGCGAACCCAAAGGTAACGGTCATGCCGTTTTGATGGCCAAAGGTATTGTCGGTAAGCGTGACTTTGTGGTCATGTGGCCCGACGATGTTTATTTGAATGTTCGCGGCGGCAAGGGGATTCTGCGTCAGTTGCTGGATGTTTATGAAGAAGAAGGCGGTATGGTCGAAAATATTATGGAATTTCCGCGGGAACAGATGGTCCGTTACGGCGCCTTGATCGGTGCTGTACGCGACGGAAGAATCGTCCGTGCCAAAGGAAAGATCGAAAAACCGGCGCTGGATCAAGTTCCTTCCAACTATGCCAGCATGGGTCCCTATATTTTGCCGAATGAAATTATGGATATTCTGCCGGAGGTCAAAAAAGGGACCAACGGTGAAATCAACCTGGCCGATGCTGCGGGTTTGGCGGCTGAACGCGGAATGAAACTGACCGGCGTGCTGTGTGATACCTTGCGTTTTGATTGCGGAACTAATGCTGATCTGGCTAAGGCCAATTTGAAGCTTTCCTTAATGGAAAATCCGGATCTGCGAGCCTATTGCCGAGAGTTGCTGGATACCATGCTGGTATAGGGCTTGTTAATCAGTTTGAAATAAATTAATCAACTAAAAATCCGGGATTTTCCCGGATTTTTTTATTGTCAAAGCCAACGGCGGGAGTTTTTGTTTTGGCTTTATTTTGTTAGGAAAAAAGGAGAATTTATCCTGTCGCAAAAAAAGGTTCATTTTTTTGATACGTTTTTAATGTAGATTTATTTTTTTCTAAAATCAATTGTAACTTATTTGAAATCAACAATTTTATTTATTTTTTTTCAAATTTGGCATCGACATTTATCCATAGCAAAAAAATGAACGTTTAAATGCATTTTGATAAGGATTGTGTAAATGACTAAACATACCTCTTTGGCAATTGCCTTAACGGCGACTACTTTTTTGAGTGCGCCGGCAATTGCCGCTTCTTTAACTCCGACACTCGGAGAAAACAGCGCGTTTGCGTATTCGGAAGGCTCGGAAAGCGATTATAACTTCACTTTGCAGGAAGCAGATGCTGACGGCAAACTGAGTACCAAATATTATAAAATTGATCTGAAACCGGAACAATTTACCACCTCCAAAAACATCAGTTGGACCGCGGTCGGCGAAGACCAGAAAGATGCTGCCGATGTGGTGGAAATAAAACTGCCGAACAATCAGACCAAATACCTCAAATATACCTATACCCAACCCGAAGGAAGAACGGTTTACAATACCCAGCAAGATGCTCTTAGTGGCAATATTGATGCTGATTTTGTAGAGATTGCTTCTCCATATAACGGTAGTGCGATCTATAATTTTAACAGGACACTTGGAGATATCAATGGTGATTTTGTTGGAAACTATGTTTCTTCCAACACAATGGGAGAATATTTTAAAGGAGGAGCAATATGGAGTAACAGCGCCGGAGTTATAGGTAATATTACCGGCGATTTTATTGGCAATTATGCAGCAGATGAAGGTGGTGCAATTTATAATTTGGGTGCAATTGGCAATATTGTTGGAAATTTTATTGGTAATTATACTTATCGTCATGGGGAGTCTTTGGGGGGTGCAATTTATAATTACGGCAGCAGAAGCAACCTTCCTAATGAAATAAAAGGTATTACCGGCAGTTTTATCTCTAATCAAGCAAAACTTGCAGGGGGTGCAATTTATAACTATGCAGGTGGTAATATTGGCGATATAATCGGAGATTTCATCAACAATAATGTTGTGTCGGCTGTTTATTCTAACAATTCCGGTGGTGCAATTCATAATAGCGCTCATTACAGTGTAAATGCAACCATAAAAAATATTACCGGTGACTTTATCGGGAATTATGTATATTCTACTTCCGCCGGTCCTCGTTCTTTTGGTGGTGCGATATACAATAATGGCGATGTTGGCAAAATTTCCGGTGATTTCACCGGTAATTATGTAACTTCCGTTTCTCCATATCTGTCTTCAACTTCTGCTGGTGGTGCAATATATAATCAAAAGAGAGAAGTATATCCGGATGGTACGGTTACAATGTACGGAGGCACGGTTGGTGATATTACAGGTAATTTTGTTTGTAATTATGTGTTAGCCACTGGAGCAGAAATAGGATTTGTGTATGGAGGTGCTATTTTTAATGAGGGTGTTATGGGAAGCATCAATGGAAGCTTTTTATATAATTATGCCCAGGCATCTCAAAAAAGTATTGCACTTGGCGGAGCCATTTTCAGTGGTACGGATATGGTTTTAACTTCAGGGGAAAACACACATTTCCTTTCTGAAAATTATATAAAAGATAATGTTCGTGGAAAACATTATAATGCACTTTATCTGAATGATGGAGCTAATGCCACCTTTGAAACTTTAGGCAGAGGCTCTTGGATTATTAATGATAATATAGAAGGTGGAAGTTATAAAAATGTGACGGATAACGGTAAATTTAATTATGATATTGATTATACTACTCAATATCGCATTAATTTCACCGGCGACGACACGATTGATGCCGATACCGGCACGACGACGCAATATATTGCAATGAACAATGATATTATCAATGCCGGAGAAGTGACGGTAAGCGGCACCACGTTGCGTTTCGGTTCTTATCAGCATGAAGACCGGACGGCCAAGAACTGGGACGGCAAAGGCGCCTTTGTTGCCTCGCTGAACACTGACGGCACCGCCAACCGCGATGCTGCCGCGGTGACTTCTTTGTCACTTAACAACGCGGTGTTTGACATTGCCAACGGTTATCTGGAAACCGTGAAGCTGAAAGGCTATTCGGCCACCGACAGTTTTCTGCACATCGATGTTG
>UQCS01000021.1 GCA_900539605.1 uncultured Azospirillum sp.
CACCTTAACATTCAACCCCGGGTAAACTCGGGGTTTTCTGGAAAGCATGTAATAAAAAAAGAGAGTGGTCTTCACAGACAACTCTCTTTTTTCATCACATGCCGCTTATTGCCGCCAGCTCCTTATCCGAAAAACCGAACACACAAAGTCCGCGTACTGTCGCAGATCGGGCAGAACCCACAACAACAGGGCTAAAACCAACAGTGCGCCGGAAATGTAAAAACTCCACAACGGAATCTCCACAAACAGCCAGACCAGACCGGCACATACATGTGCAATTGCCGTATATTCATACAGTTTTTTTGCACAAACATAGCAAATATGCCAGCCGTTGGGCCACCGATTGTCACTCAATTGAAAAACCAAAGTGACAAAACTGAATATAAACGCCAGCATAAAGCAAACAAACATCATTATAAAGTTCATAAACTCTAATTTTTAAATAATTCTACAATATTTATAATATTAGCCAAAAAACTACAAAAAGCAATAATTTTTTAAAATTGTTCCTTCCTATCCGTCAATTCCAACGCCCCTTTTTCCCTATTCCCGCTTACTCTCTCCTTCTTCTTTTCTTCGCCTCCTTCTGCCCCTGTCCTCTTTTCTGTTTTCCTCCTCTGCTCCCGCTTACCTCGACTTTCCTCCGCCCTTGTCCGCACTTTTCGCTTTTTCCCCATCTTTTTCATCTCCTTATCTGCCTTTCCTCTTTCTTTTGTCTTTTCCTCTCTTTTTCCGCTCTCTGCCTCACTCTTTACTCTGTCCCCGCTTACCCCGACTTTCCTCCGTCCTTGTCCGCACTTTTCGCTTTTTCCCCATCTTTTTCATCTCCTTATTTGCCTTTCCTCTTTCCTTTGTCTTTTCCTCTCTTTTTCCGCTCTCTCTTCTAACTTTCTTCCCTCTTCTCCTTACTTCACACCGATACAAATTTCCATCCACATCATTTTTTGTTGCCATAACCGCCTAAGCATGATATTTTTTCCACATCAAAAATTATCTTTACATTATTAACTCTAAAACATTGAAAACATGACTGTACAAACTTTCATCCTGCTGACTGTCATCGTCATACTGGCCGTCGTATGCCTCTGCCAGTTTGTAATCATCCGCAGACAAAAAAAAGAAATCAGACAGTACAAAATTGAACAGTATGTCTCATTCTCCCATCATTAAGCACACCGGCCGACAAACAACATCCGCCGTTTTTTAAAATTAAAAAGCACCTCCGAAGAGGTGCTTTTTTTATTGCCGGTTGGCTTATTCGGCTGCAGAAGGATCGTTTTCTTCAACCTTGTATTCGGCCATGTGCTCCAGCAGGCTGCGTTTTTCCTTAACGTTTTCCTGAGCTTTATTAAGCAAGGTCTCATAACGTTCCGGATTCATCTTGTTAACAACCTGGAACCGCGTTTCGTTCGACATATAGTCGGACAACGGTTTCGTCGGCGCTTTAGAATCCAGCATCAACGGCGCTTTGCCTTCGCGGATATTTTCCGGATTGTAACGGTACAACGGCCAGCTGCCGGTTTCAACCGCATTCTTCTGGTGTTCCAGACCGTCCGCAAGGTTAAAGCCCTGAGCAATACAATGCGAGTAGGCAATAATCAGCGACGGACCGTCAAAAGCTTCTGCTTCGTTCAAAGCTTTGATCGTCTGCATATCGTTGGCACCGACCGAAATCTGAGCCACATATACATTACCGTAAGACATCGCAATCATGCCGAGATCTTTCTTCGGCAAAGCCTTGCCGGCCGTTGCAAACTTGGCCGACGCGCCCATCGGGGTCGCTTTCGACTGCTGTCCGCCGGTATTGGAGTAAACGCCGGTATCCATAACCATGATATTGATGTTCTTGCCGGAAGCAATCGCGTGATCCAAACCGCCGAAACCGATATCATAGGCCCAACCGTCGCCGCCCAAGATCCAAACCGACTTCTTAATCAGATAATCGGCCAGTTCGTTCAAATGTTTGGCTTCAGCACTGTCCAAAGTTGCCAGTCTGTCACGTAGAGCTTTGACGTTGGCGCGCTGGTCATCAATCTCAATATCGGTGGCCTGCGGATTGCTCAAGATTTTTTCAACCAACTCGGCACCGATTTGATCTTTCAGTTCTTCCAGCAGTTTTTTGGCAAAGGCCGTCTGCTGGTCAATTGAGAATCTCATTCCCAAACCAAATTCGGCATTGTCTTCAAACAAAGAGTTTGCCCAAGCCGGACCATGACCTTTTTCGTCTTTGGCATAAGGTGTGGTCGGCAGGTTGCCCGAATAAATCGAAGAACATCCGGTTGCATTGGCAACAACCATCCGGTCACCAAACAACTGGGTCAGCAATTTGACATACGGTGTTTCGCCGCATCCGCCGCAAGCGCCTGAGAATTCAAACAACGGTTGAATCATCTGTGTGGTCTTGGGCAGGTTCTTGGCAACTTCGGTACGTTTAACATACGGCAGTGTTTCAAAGAACTTCCAGTTGGCAACCTGCTGTTCCAAATGATTTTCGATGTGATCCATATTGATGGCCTTTTTCGCAGGATCTTCCTTATTTTTGGCCGGGCAGGCAGAAACACACAGACCGCATCCGGTGCAATCTTCCGGCGAAATTTGCAGAATAAACTGCTTGCCGGCAAATTCTTTGCCTTTGTACGGCGCCGATTTAAAGCTGGCCGGTGCATTTTTCAGTTCTTCTTCCGAAGCAACCTTCATACGGATCACGCCGTGCGGGCAAACCAGCGAACATTTGCCACACTGAATACAGGTGGCCGGATCCCAAACCGGAATTTCGGTTGCAATGCAGCGTTTTTCATACTGAGTGGTTCCGGTCGGCCAGGTACCGTCAACAACTTCTGCAAAAGCAGATACCGGCAGCTGATCGCCGCGGTCGGCAATCAGTTCGGCCGTCAGCTTCTGAACAAATTCGGGAGCGTTGGCCGGAACCGGCGCCTGACGGTTGAAAGTCGAAGTAACCGTTGCCGGATATTCAACTTTATGCAAATGAGCCAAAGAAGCATCAACAGCGGCAAAGTTCTTTTGAACAATTGCATCGCCCTTCTTGCTGTAAGTCTTTTTAATTGCATTCTTAATCTGCGCAATTGCTTCATCTTTTGGCAGAATATTCGAAATGGCAAAGAAACAAGCCTGCATAATGGTATTAATGCGCTGTCCCATACCAGTTTCGCGGGCAACTTCCACCGCATTGATAGTATAAAAGTTCAGTTTCTTGTCGATAATTTCCTGTTGAACTTCGCGCGGCAGATGATTCCAAACTTCCGAAGCGGCATACGGTGCATTGAGCAGGAAAGTCGCGCCCGGTTTGGCAATCTTCAGAATGTCAACCTTGTTCATGAAGGGGAACTGGTGACAAGCAACAAAATCTGCCTTATTGATCAAATAAGCCGATTTGATCGGATTATCGGAAAAACGCAGGTGCGAAGTGGTCATCGAACCGGACTTGCGGGAGTCGTATACAAAATAACCCTGTCCGTATTTACCGGCATCTTCGGCAATGATCTTAATCGAGTTTTTGTTGGCTCCTACGGTACCGTCAGCACCCAAACCGTAAAATACGGCGCGAACAACGTCTTTCGGTTCGGTGTCAATTGAATCGTCAAAAGCCAGTGATTTGTGAGTTACGTCATCGGTAATACCAACGGCAAAACCGTTAACCGGTTTGGCAGCAAAACCGTTGTCAAATACAGCTTTGACCATACCCGGGGTAAATTCTTTGGACGACAAGCCGTAACGGCCGCCGACAATTTTCGGCATCTGGGCAATTGCGCCGTTGGCAAACGCCTGGGTGAGTGTTGCAACAACATCCAGATACAACGGTTCGCCGATTGAGCCCGATTCTTTGGTACGGTCGAGAACCGAAACCACTTTAACCGACTTAGGCAACACCTTGAGGAAAGATTTTTCCGGGAACGGACGATACAGGTGAACTTTCAAAACACCGAGCTTGGCACCTTGGGCATTCAGATAGTTAATGGTTTCTTCAACCGTTTCGGCACCCGAACCCATAATAACGATAACCTGTTCGGCATCTTCGGCACCGGTGTAGTCAACGATGTGATACTGACGGCCGGAAATCTTGGCAAATTTGTCCATTTCCTCCGCAACAATTCCTTCAACTTTGTCATAGAAAGGATTGCAGGCTTCGCGGCCCTGGAAGAATACATCGGGGTTCTGAGCGGTACCGCGGATAACCGGCGCTTCAGGACGCAGAGCGTGTTTGGCGTTGAAAGAATAATCCACGCCTTCCAGCATCGCTTTCAAATCGTCATCGGAAAGCACTTTGATTTTCTTAATTTCGTGAGAAGTGCGGAAACCGTCAAAGAAATGCATGAACGGCACACGCGAACGCAGCGTCGAAGTCTGGGCAATCGCGGCCATATCGTGGGCTTCCTGCACCGAGTTGGAGCACAGCATTGCAAAACCGGTCTGACGGCAGCTCATCACATCGGTATGATCACCGAAAATCGACAAGGCATGATAAGCCAGCGAACGTGCGGCAACATGCATGACAAACGGCGACAGTTCGCCGGCTATTTTGTACATATTCGGGATCATCAGCAACAGTCCCTGCGAAGCGGTAAAGGTAGTGGTCAGCGCACCTGCCTGAACAGAACCGTGGCAAGCACCGGCGGCACCGGCTTCCGACTGCATTTCCTGAACTTCGGGCACAATCCCCCACAGGTTTTTCTGCTTGGCGGCAGACCATGCGTCAGCCCACTCACCCATCGGCGACGACGGGGTAATCGGATAAATAACGCATACTTCGTTCATACGATGGGCAACCGAAGCGGCAGCTTCGTTACCGTCCATCATTTTCATTTTCACTTCTGACATTTTATTTCCTTGTTAATGTTAACCATGTTTAGAAAAAAATTTCTGCCATTCCTATAGCACGACAGAAAGCAAAAATCTATCAAAAAATAACAAATTTGAAGATATTTTTATTTGTTAACCTATTCTTTGCACTTTTTTTCTAATATGATAAAAAACTGAAATATATGAGAGACAATACCAATGAAAAACAACCTTTCCGCCATCATTTTTGTCCTGCTTGTTGCCGGTTGTTCAGCCACTCCCGCCGACAAAACCCCGCAAACTCAAAACGGCAAGCTCTATTCCTGTATGTTGGAGCGTTTTCACGAATTAAAAGACAACGGCACACTGGCTCAAAAGAACGATGACTGGTCTTTGGCCAACGAAATCCAACAACAATGTATCCGCAAACTCGAAATGCCAGCCGATAATTTTAACACTTTGCAGGGAATGAACGTCGGTGTCAGTATGATCAGATCCATGCGTTGAGTTTTACCGCCGACTGGTAACCTGAACAAGGTTTATACCGCTTCCAATAAATAGTCGGCTTCTATCCGCAAATCTTTCATATAGGCGCGCAAGTCGTCAAATTCGCCTTCGTCTGTCATATTTTTGTAACTGATTCCCGAAGTTATCAACGCGGTTTTCAACCCTAAACTGGCAGCCCCCAAAATATCGGTTTCCAACGTATCGCCCACCATCAGGATTCTTTCGGGCGCAATATTTTCATATTCCTCCAACGCCGCAACAAATATCTCCGGATACGGTTTGCCGAAATACTCCGTTTCACCGCCGATTTCCTCATAATAACGTGCCAAACTCCCCTGACAGACAACCGGTTCGTCATAGCCGCCGACATAAGCACGCAAATCGGGGTTGGCACAAACCAGCGTCAATCCCTGTTCGGCAAATTTCTGCAACTCGTGCTTGAAAGGCTCAACCGTCAAAACGTTTACCGTCTTTCCTTCCCGGCAAACTTTCGGAATACCGATAAAAACAAAATCGGCAACTGCGGGCTCGGTGACTTCAACATAACGACTGCCGGCAAACAAGGCTGCTTCTTTTATGCCGTAAACATAGTATTTCAGCCGCCGGCGGTCAGCGGAGAAACAACGGTACGCCAGCTCTCCCGACGAAAAAATCCGATCATAATGAACACCCTTTTCCAAACCGCGGGCCGACTGGCTTTTTTCCATAGCTTTGACCCGTTCGGTTCCGTTGGAAAGGATAACTACCTTTTTTCCCGCCTGTTTCAACGCCGCCAAATGCACCGCCGCATTTTCATATAAACGGCTGCCGTCCCATAGCACGCCAAAAACATCAAAAACAAATAAATCAAAATCGTTTTTTAAAGAAAGAACATTTTTCAAAGTTGTAATATTCACTGGCATTTTTTATTTTTCCCGTTATCATCAGTGGGCAAGGAGAACATGTTTATGGCCGATTATACTCAAGACTACTTATTAGACAAGAAAATAAAGATTTTTCAACCAAACGACGGTTATCGGGCCTCTTCGGATGCCGTATTTTTGTCTTCCCTACTTGACGGCGCCGCCCCCGGAGAAAGAATTCTCGATGTTGGTTCCGGCACCGGAGCGGTTTCGCTGTGCCTGGCCCGCCGTTTTCCCCAAATCTCAATTACCGGAATCGAAATTCAACCCCGGCTGGCGGAGTTGTCGGCCATGAGCGCCGCCGCCAACGGTTTTGACAAGCTGAAATATATCAACGCCGATATCCGGCAACCGCTCAAAGAACTTGCCAACTGCAGTTTTCATCATGTGATCACCAACCCGCCCTACACCGATCACGATATGCCTTCGCCCAACCCGAGCAAGGCTGCCGCCCACAACCTTCAACAATTCGACCTTTCGGCGTGGATTGCTTTTTGTTTGAAAATGCTGCGGCCGCACGGTTATTTTTATATTATCAACCGTGCCGAAGCGCTGGATCAAATCTTGTCTTCTCTGTATAAAAAAGCGGGCGCCGCCGTCATTGTGCCGCTTTTTTCCAAGACCGGACAAACGGCAAAACGTGTCTTGATTTCCGCCCGCAAAGACTCAAAAGCGCCGACACGCATCCTACCCGGCTTAACCGTTCACGACTTTTCGGGCGCTTATACCGAACGCGCCCGCCTTATTCTGCGTGACGGACAATCTCTGTTCTCTACGGAACCAGCTCTGCAAAATAGACTATCCGGTTGTCGCCGGAATCAATTGCTTTCTGCAGCGCCGCAATCGCCTGACCGACCAGCGTCGCCTGACTGACGGCATCACCGTCAAAAATACTGACACCGATATTATAGGCCAGCCGGTATCCGTAAGACCCGACAATAAGCGGCTGCGACAACAGCGCGGCAATTTTTTCGGTTTCAATTCCGATTTCCGCACTTCCGCCGATATTCGGCACCATAATCCAAAAATGATAATTAATCCCGCGCGCCACTGTATAATTTTTTGGCAACGCCTGCTGCAACATATCCGCCACCCGGCGTAAAATTTGTTTTTGAACCGCCTCGTCCCCGGTTTGCGGCAAATCACGAATAAAAACGCCGATCACCGCAATCTGAAATCGGCGCATCCGGATGTCTTTCAGCAGTTCTCCGGTCAACGCCGTCTGCAAACGGTCTTCAAACAAATGGAAACTGGGCAGCCCAGTCAGACGGTCAAACATACACCCCGCACTTCCGAAAGCGGTTTCCCGGTCAGGCGACGGCCGGTCGCCATCCGAAGTTTCCGGCATTTTTTCATTGCGGGAAAAAATGTCCGATATCGTTGTGTCCGCCATGACACATCCTCCGTATTAAACTGTTTGTTACTGCATAACTTCCACCGCTTTACGGATTTTACGGATCGAATTGAGCTCAATTTGCCGTACCCGCTCTTTCGAAATGGCATAAGATTTGCTCAAATCATCCAGAGTAATCGATTTTTCATATAAACGACGTTTAAACAAAATGTCTTTTTCACGCGGATTAAGACAACTCAACGCCTGATTAAACAACTTTTTGCGATAATTCATTGTTTCGGTCCGGCTCAGCCATTCTTCCTGATTCGGCTTGGTATCGGCAATAAAGTCCAGCAATTCGGATCCGTTGTCTGAGGAAGAATCAACCAGTACGTTCAACGACCCGTCATGAGACTTCAGCCGCGTGTTCATATCCGTAACCTCCTGCATGCTGACGTCCAGCGAACTGGCAATATTTTGAATCACGTCCTGCGACATTTCACGATCATCGGTAAGATTAAGACGGTTTTTCACCTTGCGTAGATTAAAGAACAATTTCTTCTGGGCGGCTGTGGTTCCGATCTTAACCAGCGACCACGAATTCAACACATATTTCTGCACGGCGGCCCTGATCCACCATAACGCATAAGTTGAAAAACGAAAGCCCTTGTCAGGATCAAACTTGTCAATCGCGTACAACAAACCGATGTTTCCTTCGGAAATCATCTCTGCAACCGGAAGTCCGTATCCGCGAAACTTGGAAACGACTTTAACCACCAGCCGCAAATGCGACGTAATCAGACGGTAGGATATTTTGGCATCGTGGGTACGGATATATTCTTTAGCCAGATTATACTCCTCTTCCTGCGACAAAATAGGGAATTGTTTAATGTTTTGCAAATACCTAGATAAATTAACCTCCGGGGAGAAGTCCAACCCGTCTAACGAAATCTGATTATCCATAAAAAAACCTCCTGCATATTGGATTATCATTTGGAGATGATATAAAAAAATTCAACCTCTGCGTTAGTTGTGTTGTAAACTGAATTTCTTTTTTGGAGAAGTACTTAAAATTAGTTAACCGATAACGAAAAGTTTGTACACTTCCCATTATTGCGCCAAAAAGTTGTAGAAGATAATTTACATTATCAGATCAGAGAGCAAACTTCCAAAAGCTGCTGCATATCGGACGGAAAATCGACCGCAAACTGCATAAATTCTCCGGAGCGCGGATGAATAAAGCCCAGCGACGCCGCGTGCAAAGCCTGCCGCGGAAACGCATTGACATAATTTTTAACCGCCGGCGTCACTCCCCTGATCTGCGTTTTCCCCGGTTTGACATATACCTGATCCCCTACCAGATGACAGCCTGCCGAAGCCATATGCACCCGAATCTGATGGGTGCGGCCGGTTTCCAAATTGCATTTTATCAGGCTAACGGCGTCACTGAGGCTTTTCAGACATTGATAATGCGTTACAGCCGTCTTGCCGCCGCTTTCGACCACCGCCATTTTTTTACGGTCAAACCGGCTGCGGGCAATGTTGCCGCACACGGTTCCGGCAGTCGGCCGCGGCATTCCGTACACCACGGCATAATAAGTCCGTTCAATACTGTGATCAAAAAACTGAGCAGACAGCCCCTGATGAGCAAAATCGTTTTTGGCAACCACCAGCAAACCGCTGGTATCCTTATCGATCCGATGCACAATTCCCGGCCGTTTGACACCGCCGATTCCCGACAGATTGTCGCGGCAATGATACAACAGGGCATTCACCAGCGTTCCGTGATAAGCACCCGGCGCCGGATGCACGGTCATCCCGGCCGGTTTGTTGATAACGATCAAATCGTCATCTTCATAAACGATTTCCAGTTCAATATTCTCTGCTTCGGGTTCGGCTTCGTCGGGCGGCGGTACCATAATCGCAAAACTGTCGCCGCTGCGCACTTTAAAATCATTGTCGGTGATAATATTGTCGTCCGAACTCACATAACCGGCGGCAATCAGTTTTTGCAACCGCGAACGAGACATTCCGGGTACGGTCTCGCGCAAAAAACGGTCCAGCCGCATCCCCGCCTGGGCAGTTGTAGCCGGTGTCGAAAAAAATATGTTACCGTCATCTATATTCATATTTGCGAAAATAAAATTTATGTTATATAATTTGATAAATGTATACATGTTATTTGCCAAATTGCAAGGATTTAAGTTGATGCTGAAACTCAGACTGATTAAGGCCGCCGTCTTGTTGATGACCTTTTTGCTGCTTTTCGGCACCGTGCTTCTGATCGCCCGCTTTGCCGGACGCATCGGCGGACGCGGCGCAACTTCCGCCGAGGTGCAGTTTTCGCTTGAAGAACCCGACGGTTCGCAAATTGTGCAAATATCTTCCGGTCCTGATCGTCTGTACATCTTGGTTAACGGCGGCAACCGGCCGGACCGTATTATTATATTCGATCACCGGACACAGCGGAAAATTTCTAATATCAACATTAATTGAGGTTACCATGAGCGAAGATTCCGAAGACATCATAAAAAGACTGACCGACGACGTTCCCGAAGGCAAGGCCACTTTTCCTTCCGATCAGGACGACGAGTTCAACCTGCTTCTCGACAATTTTATTCAATCGGAATTGAAAAATATCGAAGAAGAAAAAAACAATACCCGGATCATGCTTGAAGAACCGGAACCGCAACCGATCAAAAAAGACGCCAGCGACGATGAAGTTGCCGACGCTTTGGAACTGGCCGAACAAAAGCTGTACACGGCTTACCGCAATTATGTTGACGCCATTCAGGCCATAGCTTCTTCTCACAGCCTGGAAGCACCGGTTTTCCACATCAAAGCGCAAGTGCTTTACCCGCGGTACACACCCAGCCTCGGCAACCTGATCAGCATTGACGTGTTACAGGGTTGGGACACGATGTTCGAAGCATTTCCTGATGACATTATCAAAATCAAGCCCAACGCTTCTGACGAAGAATTGCTTGATTTTGCCGAACAGCATACCGATGAGAACCTGCAAATGGCGGTCGTTTCCTATGTTGAAATTCTGTTCGAAATTGAAGGCTGCGAAATTGCGTACGAAAAACGCCTGCTCGAATACGAACATCGCAAAATCGAAGAAGAAATCATCGAAGAACACCGTAAACGCGGCGAACGCGCCCGCAAATACATTCAGGCCATCGAAAAGAAAATGTTCCCCATTAACGCCGAACGTCTGGTTCACGGCTATTTCAAAACGGCGCTCAAGGATCCCGACGGCTCTTTTCAGGCTCTGACCACTAACCCGGCCATCTTTTCGCCGATTGAAATTGACAAAATTAAACCGCGCTTTTTCGGGCTGATCAAACCGACTCCGCGCGACGGCCTGATATACAACCGCAAAATCGGGGACTTTTTAAAGAAACTGAAGGTTTAACCCGGCAATTTGTCTACAGAAAAATATAGACAAAACAAAAAAACGATGTTACTATAAATACAGAATTAGATTTAACAAAGTCTAAAAGAGGATAAAGAGATGGCACCAGAACAAACAACACCCCCTCCGGTCGAAAAAGACCCGTCCCAGCCGCAAACAGCCGCTGTCAAAACGGGCGAAGGCAGTTCCAAACCTGCCGTAACGGTCAATCAGGGGGCCGAGAGGCGAATTGCGGAAATCAACGAAATGCTGAACAACAAAGTTCTGAGCGTTGATGAACGTACTAAGTTGGAAGCCGAACGCGACCAACTTAAAGGTAGCGACGCACAGGGTGCCACCAATCAGAAAAATGACGATGACGTCAAAAATGATGACGACAAAAAGAACAGCTTCAAAGAAGACGACGTCATTAAGTATATGTACAACGAATGGATGATTGCCCTCTTCTGCTGGGCCGGCGGCAAAATCGAAAAAGCCGCGGGGACCGCTTATGCCCGCCTGGAACGCCGCATCATTGAGACCGGCATCCGTCATCGTGCCCACGTCAAAAAAGCCAAAGGAACCAATGCATATAAGACTTTTGAGAGCGTTGCCGAAATGCGTAAAAAAACCAGCGATGAAATTAAAAAACGCGATCACGGAAGGCTCAAAAACGTGCAAGACATTGCCACCGCCATCGGCGAAGGCCGGATGACCGGAGATTCAGCCTCCGATGTTTTGGCTTTGGCCAAATATATGGGTGTTGACGCTGCAAACATCAAAGAAGATTCCCGCACCAAAGAAATCATCGAGATGTCGCTCAGACACAAGGCTATCAAAGACTCTCTGTACCAAACCCTCGGCATTTCAGCCGAAGAAGTCGCTCAAAACCCCAAGCTGGTTCAGCAACGCATGCAAGCGCTGCAAAAAGACAAAGGACAAAAAGAGCTTTTTGACAATGCCAATAGAATCTATACCGATATGGTCGCTTCACAGAAAAAGCTTTGCGAAACCGGCGGTCGTTTTGCTTTGCAGGAAAGTCAGCGCATCACTTTCGAATCGATAGTTGATCAATCTGCCGTCCTGATGGCAGAAGCGCAAATGCTTGATGCCGTTGCCAAAGACGGAAAGGCGTTTGCAGGCAAAGATCTGACTGAAGCCTTCAAAGCCCAGACAGAAACCGCCCGCGCTTCGCTCAATCAGGTTACCGAAGCGGAAAAACAGGGTTATATCGCCGGAACCAACCTCCGGCAGGTTAACACAGCTGCACCGACCGGAATGATACCGATTAAGACCAACGTCATGGGTTCCATTGAAGACTATCATCGCATGGCTCAGCGTGCCTCAAAATCATCATTGAACAACATGCTGCATCTGAGATTTGCCGAAATGGGCGAAAAACCTCGCGAAAACGTTGCACTTGCCAACCTCCATACCAGCCTGACCAAGAAAAAAGGACAACTTCGGGAAGAACAAATTGAGCAGGACTATCAACACGGACAGCAACTGGAAGAAGCATATACCCGTAATCACGCGCCGCGCAATATGAGCGAAGAAGCTTCAGCCCAGGCTGCCGACGAGCAGGAGTTGCAGACGCGCCGCAACAACGTCGGTCATCAGCTGGAAGCAAATGCCGCACGTTGGAACCAACATATTGCCAGTCCGATTGCCGGGCGTATCGCGATGCTTAAACGCGCCAAAGAAAAAGAACTGATTGCCGAGGGCGCAAGAACCAACTTCCAAGGCTGGAGAATTGCTTCTCAAGCCAAAGAGATGTAAACATGAAAAAGTTGGCACAATACCTGCGACTGGCTCTGATTATGGCCGGATGGACGGTTTTATACATCTGGATCATCGGCCTTATTATGAATTATTTTTGGCATTTTGACATTTTCCAGAAACGTTACTGGGAAATCATCGGCGATTTTTGGCGGGAAGGCGGTGTTATCGACCAACCCTCCGAATATATGTTTTTATTCACTTTGCTGATGATCATTCCGGTTTGGATTTGGGGATTTAAAAAAGCCAAAAAATTATCTTACGTCAAAATTATTTTCTTTCCCGTCTTTTGGTACCACGACTATATCGGCCGCAAGTATGCCGGTCAGCCGACACATATCGTACTGAAAAACATGGGCGGCGGCAAAGTCAAAAAACAGACACCGCAGCAGATGATGGAAGAAATGATTTCCAGTCGGATGCCTCAGGCAAAAGAAAAGAAAGATTTGAATTCCAGCAAAATACGCAGCAATTTTGAACAAAAAAACCGTAATTTTCACGAAAAGATAAATTCCGGGGATTCCTAATCGCAGGATGTAAAACACTTATTAACCATCTTGCGGTTACAATGGGTAAAAATTTTATGGAGACTTAGTTGAAACCCTTACTGATATTGACCAGAATAATAATCGTCGGCCTGTTGTGGAGTGTTTTCTTTATGGAAAGCATTCGGGTTATTATGCTCCGTAACTGGCATTTTGACATCCTCAACCTTGAACACTGGAATATCGCATGGGATTTGTGGCTCAATTCTTGGGTCATCTCCGAACCAAAAGAATGGGCCTTTGTCCTGATCATCATTTCTTTCATTCCACTGTGGTTTACCGGATGGATCGCCCTCAGCCTGATATCCTGGGGAAAATTGGTCTGGTTTATTCTCACCCTGCCGTGGAAACTGTTTAAAAACTTCTTCTATAAACCGGTAAAAATCATCACCACCAACACCGGCGTCACACCGATCAAACGGAAAAAATCCTACAAGGAAATCCGTCCCCGTGCCGTACGGGCAATCGGCAGCGAACGCAACGAACTTTCCCCGTCACCGATTTCAATTCCGACGGTTACTCCAAGTCTGGTCACGCCGAAGATGACGGCAGTTCCGCAACCGCTTCCTGTTGCCGCATCGGCGACCAAACCCGCGCCTAAGAATTTTGAACATGCTTTGTTTAAGTTTGACGACAATTTTGACGACCTCGATTTTGATATCGACGCTTTTGAAATCGAACCCAACAAAAAAGCGGCGGTCAAAAACGAGGCCTCCAAACCAAGCCGAAACAATTACGACAATAACGACGAAGCACCGCGCGAACGTCGCGAACGCAAAGAGACCGAACGTCGCAGCGACCGCCGGGATGAACGTCGCGACAACGATGACGACCGTCGGCGCGACCGCGATTCAGACCGCCGTGACAACCGTCGGGATGACCGTCGCGAAGACCGCGGACGCGACCGCGATAACGAACGTCGGAGCGAACGCCGGGATGACCGTCGCGACGATCGCAACCGTGACCAGCTTAAAGACCGTCGTGACGAACAACCGCGCGACAGTCGTCGTGACGAACGCGAAGACCGTCGCGAACAACGTAAGGAACGTTCTTCTCAGGCGACCGTTCCGGCAGCGGCACCGGTCCGTCAGGCTAGTGGTTCATGTATGGATATCATAAAACAAAAAGGCTACGAAGTAGTCAGCCGCGTTACCGTTAAAAACGCCGTTATCGATTATGTAGGTGTTTCCGGTGATCGCATCTGCCTGTGCATGCTGGATCGTGAACCGGGCGACTGGCTGGCCGACGAAGAGCGTTTCAATGACGAAGAACCGTTATGGTTTTCGGAAAGCTCGCACCGGATTTCCCCGGTTCGCAAAATTGACTTGGCAAAACGTGCATTACTTGATAAACTGGATAATGCGGAAATGAGTTTTATCGTTGATGCTTTTGTCGTCATTCAAATCGGCAATATCATCAACGCCGAAGATATGTTTGAAACTTGGGATGACCTCGATATCAACGTAACCCGAATCGATCGCGGCACCCCTAAAGAGATCAAACTGTTCGCCCGCACCCTTCCGGAAGCCGAAAAGCCGATTGCAGCTTCAAAGCTTGACAAGGTACTAAAACTCATCCGCAGTATGAGCTAATCAGAGGTGAATTAAATGGGATTACAAAAAAGAGGCGAAGAATGGGAAGAATATGACCACGCCGTGCAATGGATGTCGCTGACCGTCATCATTACACTGCTGGTTACTATTTTTCTGGCGGTGATTTCGATGCCGCTCGGTTACATTATCGGAAACGGAATTTCCAAGGAATCGATCGACAACGTCGGCAAATTTTTGGGAATGATATTTAACGATCCGTCTTATCTTTTCTCGCGTTACTGGAACTGGATGCGCCAAATCGGCAACTATCACGGTACCTTCAGCTTTTCATTGTGGCTGCCGGTTTTGCCGATTCTCTCACTGCCAATCGGTCTGATCATCGGTGCCGTTACCAACCCCTATCGTTTTCAGTCCAACATCCACGGTTCCGGCCGCGTTGCGACGCTAAAAGACATCAAATCGATGAAACTGTTGGATGGTTTTTGCATGGTAATCGGCAAGTTTAAGGGCTATTACCTTAAATTGCCGGAAACATTGTCCACTTTGTGCTGTGCACCTCCGGGTACCGGTAAAACTGCCGGCGTGGTTATTCCGACTATTTTCAATTCCAAAGGCCTCAGCCTGGTTATCAACGACCCGAAACCCGAATTGTGTTATACCACTTCCGGCGCCCGCGCAAAAGAAGGTCCCGTATTTATCATCAACTGGGGTGCCGAAGATAATCCGGCCGAAGGCTTGTATTACCCCAGTTGGAACCCGTTGTCTCCGACCGCATTGCCGGCTCCCGGCCCGGGTCGTGATATGTATGTCGACTCCATGTGCAATATTTTGGTAGAAGACCCAAAAGGCGGCGCCGATCCGCACTGGTCACAGACCGGGCGCGCCGCAATCACCGGTTTTATTCACTTTATCGCCTCCAAATGCGAAAAAGCCCGTGCCAACGACTATTTTCTGGGCCGGGTTTACGAAGGCAAACTGGACGAAGAAGACAAGCAGGTTCTTGAAGGTTATTACGAAGAAATCAAAATGCACAATCCGGCAGCCATCCGCGCCATCAACGACTTGCGCAACAATAGCCTGACGGTGGAAAACTATGTGCCGATCGGCACCTGGGATTTGCTACCCGAAAAATGGGTCGGACGCGAAGCCTGTATCGCTATGATTATGGAATGGCTGACCGAAGCGCAAATCAAGCAGGGACAGGAAATCAAGCGCCGTCTGGCCGAAGGCGACCAAATGGCTGCTATGGCTGATCCGATGCGTGACCTGCTCGATTCCGCGGTGGAAGAAGCGCGAAAATACGGCTATGCCCAACGTGCCTACACTGAGCTTTCAACCCTAAGCAACATGCCGGATAAGGAACGCGGCTCAGTTATGTCAACCGCTTTTGCCGGCATCGGCGTTTTCAAAAACTCGGCCGTCGTTTCGCGAACCAGCTTTTCTGACCTGCAATTTAAAGATCTGCGTGGGATGAAAGATCCGATCACCGGCGAATGGAAACCGATCTCGGTTTATCTGTCGATTAACCAGGTTGATGCCCGGGCATTGGGCGTTATCAGCGGCATCTTTATTGAATTGATGTCTTCTTACCTGATTTCCAACCCGCCGAACTACGTCAACGCCACCGACGGCAAAATGGGACCGTTCCCGACCTTGTTCGTACTCGACGAGTTTCCGCAAATGCCGAAACTGAAAGCGGTTATTGACGGTCCGGCGGTCGGCCGCGGTCAAAAAGTATCATATTTGCTGATCGGACAAGATCTGGGCCAGATTTCGGGCAAATACGGCAAAGACGACCTCGAAACTGTTATTTCTACGACCGCCTGTAAAGTTATCTTGTCCCAGAACAACGAACAAACAGCACAGCGTTTTTCCAAAATGGTCGGTAACAAAACGGTTCAGACTTCTTCCTATTCCAAACAGGAAGGTTTCTCCAAACAGGCCAACCCGTTCTCGAAAAACGTCAGCTACCAGTTACAAGGGGTTTCTGTTATTACCACCTCGCAACTGCTCAGCTTGCCGATGCTCAAACAGGTGGTCTTGTATCAAAGTTATATCGACCGGCCGATCATTGCCGATTCTCCGCGTTATTATCTCGACCCGAAGATGCGTGCTTTGTCAAAATTGCCTCCGGCGCCCAACGTTCCCGAATGGATCGTTGCCCAGCGTGAGGATATTAATGACAATATGCTCGAAAAATTGGGTCTCGATGACAACGAAGCTTAAACTCAGCCCCGGTTTCCGGGGCTTTTTTCAGACACGGCAGCTGTTTTTCATAACAAGCTTTTTCTATGGACAGCTACTGTTTAATCGTAAATATCGTCAAGCATTTTCAACAACTTGGTTGCATTGTTGTTCTTGATCGAATAATAAATGGCCTGAGCTTGCCGCCGGGTATCGACAATTCCGGCAGAACGGAGCACGGCCAGATGCTGGGAAAGAGCAGATTGGCTGAGACCGATCATCTTTTCCAGATCACCGACCTTGCGTTCGCCGTCCCGCAGAATATACATAATTTCCAGACGTTTTTTATTTCCCAGGGCCCTCAACATTTTAGAGCCTTGTATCACAGCCGGATTTTCCATTATTTTCCTCTCCTTGAGATCTAGCGGATTATAGAGATATCGGTTATGGTATGTATTTAGTATTGAAATTTCAAAATTAAACTAATAATATTATTTATTAATAATACAAGGAGCCAAATAAATGTCAGCAGAAAATAACGGCGAATTGAGCTTCGAAGAAGCGCTCGGACGCCTGGAAAACATCGTTCGGGAACTCGAAGCCGGACGAATTAAGCTTGACGATGCCGTCAAAGCCTATGAGCAGGCGGTTAAACTTAAGAACTTTTGCGAACAAAAATTGCAGGACGCCAAATTAAAAATTGAAAAAATAGAAATCACACCCGACGGCACTCCCGTTCTTACCCCTTTGGACAAGACCAATGACTGACGATGACTTTAAAACGGTTCTCAACCGCTACGCGACCCGATTCAATCAGGAAATTGACCGTTTTTTTCCGTTTCCCGAAGGAGAAGAAAAACGAGTTGCTCAGGCAATGCACTATTCTCTGACCCGGGGCGGCAAACGCCTGCGCCCCTATTTGGTCTTTGAAACCGCCGCCCTGTTCGGCATTACTTTTGAACAGTCTCTCAATACGGCAATGGCGCTTGAAATGCTTCATACCTATTCGTTGATTCATGATGACCTGCCGGCGATGGACGACGATGACCGTCGCCGCGGTTTTCCGACCTGTCATAAACAATTCGACGAAGCAACCGCTATTATTGCCGGTGACGGCTTGCTGACCTACGCTTTCGAAATTATGAGCCGGCCGGCCACAACCCCAAATCCGGCCGTCCGCTGTTATCTGATCGAAATGCTTGCCAACGCCGCCGGCGCTTTCAACGGCATGGTTGCCGGGCAAATGCTTGACCTGATTTGTGCCGCCTACAGCTCCGGACGCCGCGATACCGAAGAATTGATCAAACATATTGAAGAAATGAAAACCGGACGTTTGCTGCGTTACGCGGTCGAAGCCGGCGCCGTTCTCGGCAGTGCAACCGAACAAGAACTCCGTGCCCTGCTCACCTATGCCCGCCGGATCGGCATTGCGTTCCAAATCACCGACGATATTTTGGATGTTACCGGTGACGAACGGACAATGGGCAAAACCCTGCATAAAGACGAAAAACAAAACAAGTTTACTTTTGTCAGCCTTTACGGGTTAGACACCGCACGCCGCATTGCCTGCGAACTGATTGCCGCGGCACAGCAAGATCTTGAAATCTTCGGCGACCGTGCCCAAAATCTAAAAAATCTGGCCGCTTATATCATTGAACGTCAGCATTAGAGGAGACTGTCATGAAAAAACTGTGGACTATTGTGATTTTGCTGGTTCTGGTTGCTTCCGGCAGCTGGGCCCAAATCGAATTTGAAGAAATCAAAAGCCGCACTCAGGAAAAACTGCATGTCACCGGCTTTTTCGATTATTTTCCGTTCGGACAATACGAGAACAATGTCTATTCGGGGGTTTTCAAACCGTTTATCGAATATTTTTCCGACCACGGTCAATATGTGCTGGACTACCTTCCGGTGAGCATGAGTTATGAGGATACCATCCGCGAAGCTGCCAAAGGCGAAGCCGATGTTGTTCTCGGTATGTATGCCGAAACAAGCCTTTACACCGACCTCAAGTTCATCTATCCGGCTGCCATCGACAACCCGGTTCACATTGCAATGCTCCCTTCAAAAATCGGCAGTCTGCGTTCGCTGGAAGATCTCAAAAAAATGAAAGGCGCCATTCACCGTAAAGAACGTTTCAGTGGTTATGTCAATGATAAACTGAAAGATTTTCAGATCGAATATGTTGATAATTCATACGATCTGTTCGGCAAACTGATCCGTGGAGAAATTGACTACATCTTTACCAGCATTTACTTCGGTACCATCGAAGCGGCTAAGCTTGGCCTGCGACCGCAAATAGCCTTTTCCAAACAAAGCATCTGGACCATGCCGGTGTTTATCGGTATTTCCAAAGCTTCGGTCCACCGCGAATATTTGTCCCATACCTTAAGCAAAATGCTTGAGAAACCTGAAATCCGCGAAAAAATTAAAAATGACATGATCAATATCGTCACCAAGGTAGAAGAACAATATAACGGGACAGTCCCCCCCGCTTATGAATTGCCAAAAAATGCGGACAAATAAATAATAGACGGCACAAAAAAGCAAACGTCAAATATTCTGTTACACAGAGTTCTTGACCTGAGACAAACAAGTTGCTAAATTATAACTCAGATTTGTAAAAACATTCAGGGGTAAGATATATATGGTTCTTTTGATACATCATCCGGTATCTGCCGTATCGCGCAAAATCCGCCTGTTGATGGCGGAAAAACGTATTTTGTTCGTATTAAAAGAAGAAGAACCGTGGAACTTGTCTCCCGAAGTATATAAACTCAACGTAGCCGGAGAATTGCCGATTTTTATTTTCGACGGCAACGTGGTCTCCGGCAATTACGCCATTACCGAATTTCTTGAAGAAGTCAATCCCGACTTGCGACTGATTAACGGTGACGCCCGCCATAAGGCGGAAATCCGGCGCCTGACCGAATGGTTTGACGGAAAGTTCGCCAAAGAAGCCGGCCGCAGCCTGATCAACGAAAAAATATACAAACGTTTCAGCAAAGGGCTGGCACCCGATTCCAAAATATTGAAAACGGCTCTCAATAACCTGAACTTTCATATGGAATATATAGACTGGCTGTGCGAATCCCGCAATTATCTGGCCGGCGACACTTTTTCTTTGGCAGATATTACCGCCGCCGCACATCTGTCGGTTATTGATTATCTGGGCGATGTCCCGTGGGAAGGCTATAAAAATGCCAAACTGTGGTACTCAAAAATCAAATCGCGTCCCAGTTTCAAAGAAATATTAAAGGACAACATCAAAGGAATTCTTCCCGCAAAACATTATGCCAACTTGGATTTTTAGATATGAAAAAAATTTTGTTCCCTCTTGCCGCAATAACTCTTCTGGCTTCTTGTTCCTCCTGGCGCGAAGGCGACGGCCAAATCGTCTACCACTGGGAACGTTATAACACCGGCGTCGAAAAATTTGCGCGCGACCATAACTATTGTATGCACCAGGCCGAAGCATTCAAATTGCTTCCGCGTTTCAAGACTTTATTTCACTCCATGTTTTATTCGGAAGAAGAAAAATTGTTCGTCCGCGCCGATTGGAATGCAGACCGCGGCATTTGGGCCACATATGTCCCTTACACCGGTGCCCAGCCTCTGGTCGTCAACTATCTGCGTGACGACGCCGAAGTCGATCCGGCCGACTACAGCAAATGCATGAGAGACAGAGGTTATACCATCCGCAATTACAACATCCCGGAAATCACCAACATCCGGTTGCACGGGCGTCCTTCTATCTGAACTCAATAACCGCCGCCGACCGCTTTATAAAAAGTAATTACGTTACGATAAATACTGCCCTCCGATTCGGCGAGGTTGTTTTGTGCTTCCAGGAGATTCTGTTCGGTCATCAGCAAATCGCTGAATTCAATCAGCCCTTCCTTATATTTGTCTTTCATCGAAACCAGCACTTTCTGCATGCTGCGCACCGACCGCTGCAACGACTGATAGCGTTCATATTCCTTACGTACTGAAACAGTAGCGTTTTTTACTTCCTCTACCGCTGTCAGCAGCGTATTTTGATAAAGATAAACGTATTCTTCTTTAACTTCTTTATTGAGTTTTACCTGATTGATCAAACGACCGAAATTAAACAGCGGCAAATTGATCCCGGGCGCAAAGCCATAAGCCGCCGACGATGAAGAACCGATATCCGAAAACTTTTTGGCCTGCCAGCCCAACATGCCGCTTAGACTGACATTCGGAAACAATTCCGCCACCGCTTCTCCGATCGCGGCATTGCGGGCAATCAAAGCATTTTCGGCCATCCGCACGTCAGGACGATTGCGCACCGCATTCAGCGGATAATTATACAAGTTTTCCACTCTGAACGCAAAAGGCTTTCCGATCAGATCACGGCGGGTGCGTTCCAGTCCGGAAACGCTTCCCGGCAGTTCCCCGGTCAAAACGGCGAGCGCATTTTTATAGGCTTCTTCCTGTTGTTCCAGCACCGGCAGCAGCGCTTTGGTCGTCTGTACCGCATATTCCGCTTGATTAAGAGCCGCGGTATCGGCTAAACCGTTGTCATACTTTCCTTTCACCGTCTGATAAATTTCCTGCTGCAACCGTAGATTTTCTTTCGTAATCCGCAATTGTTCCTGCACCGTTCTCAAACCGATATAGTCACTGCTCACCTCCGCGGTCATCGAGAGCATCACATTGATCAAATTGTCGGCAGCAGCAGCATAAAGTGCCCGCGCTGCTTCGTTAAGCCGTCGTCCGCCGCCCCAGATATCAATCTCCCACGAAGCGTCAAGCCCCGCTTTGTAATAATCTTCAACCAAACGCGGCGTATTCTGTCCTTCGGAAAGATAATTATAGTTATAGCCGCCTTCGGCATTCAATTGCGGCACAAATTTGGCTTCGTTGATCATCATCGTATAACGTGCCTGCTTAAGTTTATGCACCGCCGCTTTCACGGTCGGGCTTGAAGTTATCGCTTTATTAACCAAACGGGTAAGCGTCTCATCGCCAAATTGTTCATACCAGCGTACCGAAACCGGAAACGTATCTGCCTGTTGCAATGACAACGCCGCGGCCATTTGCTCTTGGCCGTAAAATTCCGGCCGCGTATAATCCGGTCCCACCGTACAAGACATTGTCGCCAGCACAGAAGACAAAAACCATATTTTTCTATTCATTTTTCCCTCCCTGCCCGTCATCAAGGGTAATGCCGTCTGCCAGCTTCGGATCCGGTTTAAACTTATAGCCGCCGGACCATTCCTTAATTTGTTCAAACAAAGCAAAATATGCCGGAATAAAAATGATTCCGATCACGGTTGCCGCAATCATGCCGTAAAAGACCGAAGTCCCGATCGCAATCTGACTTGAAGCACCGGCACCTTTGGCAATAATCATCGGAAACACACCCAAAATAAACGTAAGCGCCGTCATCAACACTGCCCGAAAACGTTCCGACGCCCCTTTAACCGACGCTTCAAGAATACTGGCGCCGTCTTCCCGGTAAGCTTTGGTAAACTCCACGATCAAAATCGCATTTTTTGCCGCCAGACCGATCAGCATGACCAAACCGAGCTGGGCATAGATACTCAGCGGCTGTCCCATCAAATGCAATCCGGCCAACGCGCCCAAAATAGCAAAAATTGTCGAGAACATGACCGAAAAAGCCAGCATCCAGCTTTCGTAAAGCGCCACCAAAAACAAATAACAAAAAACCAGTGCCAGCATAATCAGAAAAATCACCAGCCCCGAGGCTTCCACTTCCTGCAGACTCAATCCGGTCCACGCAATTGTATATTCGGTGGGCGAAAGCGTTTCCCGCGCCGTCTTCTCAACGGTGGCAATCGCGGTTCCGGTACTGGTGCCTTTGGCCGCTTCGGCGGTTACCGACGCGTCGGTATACTGGTTATAACGTTTAATAATCTTGGGCATCATTACTGTCCTCACATCGGCAAAACTGCCGATACGAATCATCTGCCCGCTACCCGAACGCACATACATGTTTTTAACATCTTCAATCTTGCCGCGAAACGTATAATCGGCCTGAATAATTACTTTGTTCACCTGTCCGGTCAGCGTAATATTGTTGACATAGCGCGAACCAAGATTGTTTTGCAGGGTTGCAAATAATTCAGCCACCTGAATCCCGTAGGCTTCAAGTTTAGTCCGGTCAATGTCCAAATACAGGTGCGGCGCATCGGCGGTATAAACGCTGAAAGCATAGGCCAGTGAAGGATCACTGTTCAGTTTGCCCAAAAACTGCTGCAAATGCTCAAACATCTGATTAGAACTGATCTCCTGATTAACCGCCAGAAACTCCAACGACAAACCGCTGCTGTTACCGATTCCCGGAATGGCCGGCGGTGCAAAGAAATTAAGGCTGACATCATTGCGCCCGGCAAACTTCTTTGTCAATTCCGCCGTGATCGACTCAATCGACAATTGCGGTGAAGTTCGCTGTGCCCACGGCTTGAGGCCAATAACTCCCATCGCAACGTTTTCACCGGCACCACCCAACAGACTGTACCCGGCCACGCTGATAAAATACTGCACACCGTCAACCTTCATTGCCCCATCGGCAATTTGCGCCAACACCCGGTTGGTCTGGTTAATGCTTGCGGTATCGGGCAACTGCAGGTTGGCAAAAACAATACCCTGATCTTCTTCGGGCAAAAAAGAGGTCGGCGTCAGCTTAAACCCGACCGCCAGCACCGCAATCGTTATCGCTGTTACAACCACGGTTACCATAAGCTTGGAAGAAAAATACTTGACTGCGCCCAAATACTTTTCCTTGCCGCGATCAATAACATCATCAAACCATTTGAAAAAACCTCGCGGCTGTTCCTGCTCGTCACCGCGCAGAAAAATAGCACACAACGACGGGCTGAGGGTCAACGCATTAAACGCCGAAAACACAATCGAAGTGGCAATTGTTACCGCAAACTGCTGATAAATCTTACCGGTAATCCCGGCCATCAGGCCGACCGGCACAAAAATCGACAACAAAACAAAAGTGGTGGCAATAATGGCGCTGCCAATCTGCTGCATGGCCTTGATCGCGGCACTGTGAGAGTCCATCTTTTCATACACCATCAAATACTGTACCCGTTCCACCACGATAATCGCATCGTCAACCACCAACCCGATTGCCAAAATCATCGCAAACAAAGTTAAAATATTGATGTCAAACCCCAAGGTATAAATCACCGCAAAGGTCGCGATCAGCGAGACCGGAATCGTAATCAGCGGAATCAGCGTTGTTTTGGCTTTTTGCAAAAAGATATAAGTGACCAACACCACCAGAGCAAAAGTAATGATCAGGGTTTCGATAATTCCGGCAATCGAAGAACGGACATACAAGGTCGAATCATAAGCCACCTTCAACTCCATATCATCGCCAAACGTCTTTTGCAGCGCCGCAATTTCTTTGCCAACGTTATTCATAATATCCAACGAATTTGAACCCGGCGTTTGACTCAAAGCCATAATCACCGCCGGCGCATTGTCAAACTTGGCGTTCATCGCATAGGTGTCGGCGCCGAGTTCAATTCGGGAGACGTCCTTTAAGCGGACAATACCGCCGTTTTCAGAAGTGGTGACCACGATATTATTGAAATCGTCGACCGTATTAAGCAAACCTTCGGCGGTCAGCGATAATACAAGGTTGGTTCCCTGCGGACTGGGCGCGGTACCGATGCCGCCGACCGAGGCCTGAACATTCTGGCTTTTAATGATATTGACAATATCCGAACTGTTGAGTCCCAGCGACGAGATCTTTTCGGCATTCAACCAAATCCGCATGCTGTACTGCGGGCCGAAAATCTGCACATTGCCGATCCCGTTCACCCGTGACAGCGGATTTTTTAAATAAGCATAAGCATAGTTGCTTAAATACAGATCGTCATAAGTGTTTTGCGGCGACCGCAACGCCAACAGCGCCAGCATATTCGACATTTCCGTCGTAACTTCCAACCCTTCTTGCTGTACGATATCCGGCAATTGCGACATCACCTGCTGGATTCGGTTCTGTACTTTAACCTGCGCAATATCGGGATCAGTGCCGATGTTGAAAGTAATTGTCAATTTGTAACTGCCGTCATCATTAGAGCTGGAAGTCATATACAGCATATTTTCCACCCCGTTGATCTGGTTTTCGATCGGCACCGCTACCGTATCGACCACCACTTGAGCGCCGGCGCCCGGATACGACGTGCTGACGACAATTTGCGGCGGCGTAATCTGCGGATACTGGGAAACCGGAAGCACCGCAATCGCCAGTATGCCCAGCAAGACCATGATAATCGAAACCACACCGGCAAAACGCGGCCGGTCAATAAAATACTCCGAAAACATCAGTTCTTCTCCTCTGCCGCGGCGGCGCTTTTCAACGTAATTTTAAATTTTCCGGCTTCGTCCTGCGCATTCATGCGCTCAAGAACAATGTTATCACCCGGCTTAAAGGTATTTTTCAAAACATAATTATTATTTCCGTATTCGCTTAAGATCTCAGCCCTTACCTTACTGATGCGGTCACCGTCCGCCACATAAACATAATTGCCGTCCGGTTCAAGGTAGACCAGATTTTTGCGCACCACGATTCCGCGATATTTTTTTTCAACCAAAACATCAACATAAGCATTGGCCACCAGCAGCTTGTCGGGGTTGGCAAAATCGGCGTAAACCGCTATTGAATTGGTCGCCCGGTCAATCTGATTATCGGCATAGCGAAATTCTCCCGCCTGCGGATAAATCTTGCCGTCCGCCAGCTTCAGCCTAATATTTTCGCCTTCAAACATTTTGGCACGTCCGGCCTCGTCCAGATAATCCTTATCGGTAATCGAAAACACCACCCGGATCGGATTATACTGAATCACCGACAATAAAACGCTTTGCGGCGAAACATAATCGCCGACCGAAAGCGCCACATCTCCGACCACACCGTCAATTGTCGCTTTCACAATCGTATAATTGTAATTAACTTCGGCCTGCATACGGGTTGCTTCGGCCTGAGACAAAGCCGCCCGCGCCGATAAGTAAGAGGCTTTGGCATTGTCGATTTCGGTCTTGGAAACGGCCCGTGTTCCCGCCTTTTGTATCCTCTGGTAATAAACATCGCTGTTATTGTAGGTTGCCTGAGCCTGAGCCACCGACGCCGACGCTGCATCCAGCTGCGCTTTGTACTCGGCCTGATTAATAATCAGCAAAACATCGCCCGACTTCACCTCCGAACCGCCTTTTACCCTGATATCGTCAATAAAACCACTGATATACGGCCGCACGCTGACATCGTTAATCGGTGTCACATAACCGATATAGCCCTTATCGACCGTCACTTCGCGCTCGGCCAGCGGCGCGGCGGAAATGGTTCGTTCCGAATCCTTCGGTTGCGGTTCGGGTGTTTTTTGATAATGATGCCATCCCCAATATCCGATCACGATCAGTACCGCAAAAAGTAAAACAGAGAACCAGCTGGTATCTTTTTTTCCACCGTTTTCGTTCATCAGACGTATTCCTTCAATTTGCTAATTTATAACTAAAATATAAATAATGAAGGCAAATTCTAATTCAA
>UQCS01000022.1 GCA_900539605.1 uncultured Azospirillum sp.
TATTTTTACTATAAATATGTTTTACTAATTTAAATTCATCGCTGTATGAAAGAAAAAAAGAAAATTTTGCTCGATCTGTTAAGTATGATCGAAGCGCTGGAACTGTCACGCGAGGACTATGCCGAATTTGCCCGTGAACTGATGAAACATTTTGGACTGTCTCTGATAGACTGTTTCCCGATCGATCAGACAGCCGCGCTGCTGCAGGAGGTACAAACCAAATGCAACGAACTGCTGCTGCTGACAACGAAACTTCCGGTTGCCGGTGTCAACGATGCCTGCAACGGAAAGAATGCAACGGAAACGACTGCCGCGGCAGAAGTTGTTTCGGAAAAAACGGCAGGTTTATCGGAAACAGCCGCTTCGGCTAACGGCAATCATGCCGTCATGTCGGGGCAGGTGATCGTCGCCGCCGATAATATTCCGATTGAGGACGAAAACGGAATTGTCGGTTACGTGGTGGGGACGAAAACGGAAGACGAAAAAGTCATTTCGCCGGTTTCTTCTCCGTACCCCAAAGGCTACAGCCGCAACGGCCGCAAACTCGGACGCCCACGCAAGCAAAAGACAAACGAAGAACAGGCGCCCGCCGCTTCGGCTTCCCGAGACACTTCTGCAAGTGACAAGACCGAAGACACAACCAACGGTACCGATGCAGAAGTGTCCGCAACCGCCGGAGAAAACAGCGGTGCAACGGGAACAGAGCCTGTGCAAATGCCGGATGCATCTGCGGTGATGGAAGGAGAAGATTTGTCGGAGGCTGAGAAGAATGAAATCGAAAAGCTCAAAATGGGCAAGGTATATTCGATGGATATTCTTTATCGCTGGAAAAAACGCTTGGTGGTTTCGAACCGGGTGATGCAGGATGCGACACCGTTGGGAATTTTTATTCCGTACAAACGTCGTGCCGCCGGATATGCGAGGTTTATTTTGGCGGCGACCGACGAGATTGCAGGCCTTCCGGTTTCAAAAGCGCAGAAGTATGCCCGTAACCAGCTTCCGCCTTATGAAGGTGAAAAGTGGGATGTTCTCAACAGTTGGCAAATCGAAGCGGCAAAACAAGCGCAGCCCGAACTCAATCAGATGCTGAAAAAAGTGGGCGGCGATCCTTTTGTCGGTTTGTATCTGGCTCCGAAAAGCGTGAATTATCACGAAATGCCCGATAAGATTCGTTATGCGGTCAATGTCGGCAAGCTGTAAAAACATCTTGGCTTTGAAAGCACCCCCAAAAGGGGGTGCTTTCTTGCGTCTGGGGCGGGCGGTTGTCCAAAAAAGGCGGTTTAGGCATTTACAAAATATCAAAAATAATGTATAAATGAGACGATTTGTTTGATTATTAATTAATATATTTATGAGTAAGAAACTAATTTGGGTTTTGCTGGTGTTGATGTTTACGGCATGCAGCAAAGAGGATGAACCGGATGATAATTTTTCTTATCCGGTGGAACAGGAAAAAAACGCCGTTATCGAGAAGCTCTATCCGGTTTATATGCGTCGTGAAGTGCCGTTTCCGTTTCCGGCCTATGTTATGCGTCTTTCCGACGGCAACGACCTTTATATGCTGCGGACGCGGTATAACCGGGATCTGCATCAGGGAGACTGTATCGATTACCGGGTTTTTTCCTTTTGTCCGAACGAGATTGCCGTTATCGACGGGTTTGAACTCGGAGACGGCAGCGAAGCCGAAAGGGATGCGGCAACTCAAAATACCCGCGGCCTGATCGCAAGTGATCCGGTTGAAGGGTACGTGGCGGAAATATTTGACATGCCCATCCGCTACAGTCTGACTTTTGTGCCGATTGACACCCGTTTCATTGTTCTTGAGGACGGAAAACTGATTTATGTCAAGAAAAGTAAACTGTCGCTTGAACTTGTGCCGGGAGACCGCATTGTGTATAACGTTTATGCGCTTTCTCCCAACGAAGTGCTGGCAGTTAAGAAGCTAGACTGATTCTCTTTTAAAGTTCCCGTATCTGCCGGTATGGGAACTTTTTTGTTGGCAAGCCGGGAAAGCGTTTGCTTTTTGGACGGTTTGGCTTTATCTTATTTGATGATGACGGTCAAAAAATCGGAACAGAAGCTATGAAAAAACATTTTTATATTTTTCGTCACGGACAAACAATTTGGAATGCAGAGGGACGTCCTCAGGGACAGCATCCTTATCCGGTGCCGCTGACGATGACTGGTCGTGAACAGGCGACGGCGTTGGCGGGTCGGCTGGCCGATAAAAAGATTAAGAAAATTATCAGTTCCGATTTGTTGCGGGCGCAGCAAACAGCGGAAATTGTAGCCGAAAAGCTGGGAGTTGAAATCGTGTTTGACCGGCGTTTGCGAGAAGTGGACTATGGGCGTCTGAACGGTATGTATACGATTGAACGCGAAGAAATATATCCCGATTTTAAAAAATGTTATATTGATTATATGGTGCGTTTTCCCGATGGTGAAAGTTTTGGAGAAGTGGGAGAACGGCTGAAAGACGCCATCCGCGACGCGGCCCTTCGTTACAATCACCGCAATATTGCGATTTCGACCCACGGAAATGCGATGACGGTGTTATTGAATGTGTTGTTTAACCATAAAATTTATCGGTTGGCGAATTGCGACTATATTCATATTACCTATGATCCCGATAAGGACCGGTGGGAAGCGGTAAATATTCCGCCGGCACAGCCGACTTTTGAGCCGTCGTTTTTAAACTATTAGGAGAAGATCATGGGGGTGTCGGTTAACGGCCAAAACAATCGCCTGACAATCGTGGTTGAGGGCAGGGAATGCGAGTTGACGGAAGAAATTCCGGGACTGGATATTGTGGTGGAGGGCGACGATAACCGCGTGCGGATTGAATACCCGCAAACATTTGAAAATAGTTGTCTGAAAATAACAGGAAACGGCAATTGTTTTGAAGCGGCAGCCTCCTACCGGCGAACTGACGGTGTTTTCTTCTGTCTTTGTGACGGTTGCCGGATCAGCATCGGCCGCAATTGTTTTTTCAATCGCGATATTGCGGTGCTGGCCAAAGAGAAGAAGGCGGTTTCGGTTGTCTTCGGCGATGACGTTATTGTCGGTACCGGTACGATTATCCGTTGCGGTGACGGTCATACGGTGGTTGACGCCGGCAGTCGCGATCCGCTTAATTCGCCGGCGGATATTGTGATCGGCAGCCATGTATGGATCGGTGCCCGGTGCATGATCCTCAAAGGGGCAGTGATCGGGCGCAATTCGATTGTGGGAGCAATGTCACTGGTGAATAAAAAGTTTGCGGAACCGAATCAGATATTGGCAGGTGTTCCGGCTGCCGTGATTCGTTGCGGGGTTGACTGGGATATCGCCGATTATGCGTCTTACACCGAAATCTGAGTACAGTTGTCAAATTTGAAAATATTGTAAAACGGTGGAAGATCCTTGTCTGAAAATGGTTAAGATACTTGTGTGTTTCACTTGTTTTTCTCGTTGTTAAAAATAGTTGCCAAAAATATTGACAAATTGTTTGTAAGGGTCTATAAACATAACTTGTAATTAATAATTATTTATTCATTTTTATTTTCATACATATGGAAAAATTCAAATTGAACAATGGTGTAACTATTGTTACTGCGAATTGTGGGTCGGAAGTTCTTTCCGTGTCTGTAACCGTTAATGTCGGCCATGTAAACGAGCCCAAACTCGGAATTGCCGCCCTGTACGAAAACGTGTTGATGAAGCAGGTGAGCCGTGTTCAAACGGTTTACGGCGGCACCATCACCAGTTTCCTGACAGGCTGTCCCGCTGACGAACTCGGCATGACGATGTCGAAAATGGCTAACCTGATCAAAGCTCCCCATCTGGGTGTCGATCTGATCGAGGCCGCTGCTTACGACATTGTCGAGCATACGCGAGATCTGGCGCCGTTGCTGAAACGACAGATGAAACTGCTCTACAAGCACACGGCCTTCGGAAAAAAACGTGTTTTGTGGGATACGGACAGTTACATCGCCGCGGTTGAAAGCTATTCAGCCGATGATCTGCGCGCGTTTGCCGCCAAGTACTACACCGGAAAGAATCTGGTGGTTGTCATTGCCGGTTCTTGTGTTAACAAAGAACAGGTCCGTGCTCTGGCCGAGAAGTACTTCGGCGATATTGCCGAAGGTGAACGCCATCGTTTGGCCAAGAACATCTATACCGGCGGTTACAGCCGAATTTGTTCTTATGGTGACAGTCGGCAGGTTATGATGGGTTGGGATGTGACCGGAATCAAGAACTCGCCCGAGGCTAATGTGATGATGTCGATGTTGGCCGGCCGTCTTGAACGTTCGTTCAACGAAATGGATGATCCGCAGACGCCCGGCAAGAAGATCATGCGTCCGACCGATGCACAGATCGAAGTCAAGATCGCCGGTTACTATGGCCGCCGTACGTTGCGCATCTCGGTAGCGTCGTCTCAGCTTTCGGTAAACGAAATCATCGATACCGTTTGCAAGAATGTCAATCGCCTGTGCCAGAGCGAGGCTTCCGAGCGTCGTATGGAGACATCGAGGAATCGTGCGATGTCTGAGAAGCTGTTTCTGTTTTCTCAGCCGCAGGACGCCGCGGTCGAAACCGCATGGCAGGTGCTTGGACGAGGCGATATGTATGACGTTAATGCCCGTATCAACTTCATCTGGGGGGTTACGGCACATGAGGTCAAAATCGTCTCACGGGAGATTTTCTCCACGCCGCTGACAATGGTTGCTTGCACCAACGAGCCTCACTATTCCTATGAGGAAGTGCAGGAAAAGCTGAAGTAAAAAACTTTTTCCATTCAAAAAAGAGACTGCCACAGGCAGTCTCTTTTTTTATTCTGTTTCCGTAAGTAACCGGGATTTTCAACGGAGAAAAGACATTTTGCGCTAAAGAAGAACATCACGGCTTGTATATTTGAAAAAAATGGCTTACCTTATCGTCAGTATATAATTTTGATAAGGAGAAAAACTGATGCGTTTAGCTTCCTGGCTTTTAATGGGCTGTGTCGGTCTGTCTGCAGCGGCTTCGGCGGCCGAGAATACGGTTGGAGACAGTCAAAAAACAGATCTGGAAATCAGCATTTACAATAATAACCTGGCGTTGGTGAAAGACCGTCGGACGGTAGATTTGAAACAGGGAATCAATGATATTGCCTTTGAAGGCGTGGCTACGCAGATCAAGCCGGAGACCGCGCTGTTGGATGCGCCGGGAATTAAGGTGTTGGAGCAAAATTATGACTATGATCTTCTGACGGCAAACAACATTATTGACAAATCGGTCGGGCAAACGGTTAAAACCGTCATCTCCAACCCGACAACCGGCCAGAATATTTATGACAGTGCTGAAATTGTCAGTGCCGTTTACGGACAACCCTTGTTAAAATTCAATTATGGAATTGAAACCCATTTTCCCGGCCGTTTGGTGTTTGAAAAGCTACCCGACAGCCTGCGCAACAAACCGACGCTGGTGGCAAAAATCGACAGCAGCAGCGCGGCATCTAAAAGTATATCGCTGGCATATTTGACCAACGGTATCAGCTGGAAAACAAATTATGTTGCCAAAGTGGTTTCCAACAATAAGCTTAATCTGACTGGCTGGGTGACAATCAATAACGAATCGGGAACAGATTACAGCAACGCCAAAGTGCAGCTGATTGCCGGAGATGTGAACCAGGTAAGCAGTGACAGCGGGGTGCGGCCGATGATGATGATGGCAAAAGCGACGCGGGCAATGAACGATTATGCAGTGGCGGAAAGTGCTGCAGGGGCGCCGCAGAGCCTGAGCGGTTATCACTTGTACAATCTGCCGATGAAGACAGATATTAAAGATAAGCAGACTAAACAAATCAGTTTGCTGGAAAAAAATGACGTCGTTTATAAAAAAGAAGCTTACATGAATTCGCCGCTTTATTTTAACGTCAATTATACGCCCGAATTCCGTCAGCAGCATCCGGAAATGATTTATATTCTGCAAAATAAGGAAAATGATAATCTGGGAATTCCGCTGCCGTCGGGTATTGTGCGTTTTTATGAAAACGACAATGACGGCAATATGCAGTTTATCGGCGAAAATTCGATTTCCCATGTAGCCAAAGGGGAGGAAATGCGTCTCAATCTGGGCAGTTATTTTAACATTTTCGTCAACGGAAAAATTAAAAAAGTTACCAAGCTTTCTGAAAATAAAACTCAGGAAGCCGATAATGCATGCGTTACCGTAACGACCCGGTATGCCTATGATGCCGAAGTCAGTTTTAACAATGCCAATACCTATGTTCAGGAAGTGGTTTTTGAACAAGGGATTGCCAACGACATGAGTGTTGAAAGCGCCAGCATTAATGGCCACTTGAAAGATGCCGGTACTTACACATGGAAAGTGACGATTCCGGCCGAAGGCAAACAGACACTTACTTTCAGAGTGGTTGCACCGTATAAGAAACGGAACTGCGGCAAATAAAGAATGTGTCAGCTACAGAAAAAAAGCCCCGATTTATATCGGGGTTTTTTCGTTACATCTTTTCAAAAACTTCTTTGAGATAGTTGATCACGGCACGAACCCGCGGCAGGTCTTTGGTCTTTTTGTGGCATGACAGATAGAGACTGATATGACATATTTTATTGAAGTTGTCGAGACAAACCAGTCCTTCATCGACAAAACGGGTTGGCATGATGCAAATTCCGGCATTGTTTTTAACCGCATCAATGATAGAACCGCTGGAGTTGGAAGTATAACAGACTTTTTCGGCTTTCTTTAAAATTTCACGATATTCTTTATCATAATAGCTCATGCCTGATTTGCAGACAATCCGGTGGTTTTTGATAATGTCTTCAATGTCTTGCGGATAACCGTTTTCGGAAAGATATTGCGGCGAGGCAAATAATTTGCATTCGATTTGTTTGGCTGCCAGCGAGACGACGTCCTTTTCGCGCGGTTCGCTGTAAGAAATGCCGATGTCTAAATCGTTGTAGCAAAGTTTGAGGCTGTCTTGAAACATCATCGTCTGAATTTGTACTTTGGGATAGCGGGTAAAAAATTTGTCAATCTGATACAAAATACAGTTGGCGCTAACACCTATGTCCATGCCGACTTTTACAAGCCCGGAAGCGGTGTTGTTTTCAGGTTTTTCGGCGTATATTTTCATCAGAATTTCTTTGATCTCGGATGTGTTACTTACAATGTTGCGCCCTTTGGGCGTGAGTTGACAGCCAAGACCGGAACTGATCACCAGTTGAAAACCGAGTTCCGCTTCCAGATTGTTGATGTATTTGTTCAAAGTGTCGACCGAAGAACCGATTGATTGGGCAGCTTTGCGTTTGCTGCTGTGTTCATGTACCGCTGCCAACATAAACAGACTTTCTATATTTTGCACGTCTTTACGATTTATCATTGAGCTCTCTCTTGCCAAATGGTAGATTTTTTTATAATTAATTCTGTATTAGTTGTAGAAAGATCATACAATTTAGTCGTGCGTAGTCAATAAGAAAGTTGAGTATTCATATAGAAAAATTATTATATACCAAAGTTTTATTTTATAGAAGCATCAGAATTGCAGTTTAAATTCACCTTAAAATAGAAACCGCCAGTTCGATATCTGTTTTCATATTTTCACGATTTTCCTGTCCGCACTTAAGGTTGGTAAAGGCGGTGGCGCGGTCGATACGGATGTTTTCCACCGCCTGATAAGTGCAGTAATCGGGAATAAGGCCGATTTTATCGATTTTTTGCCCGGATGGCGTGTAAAAATGAGCTGTAGTAAGTGCCAGTCTGCCGCCGTTGGCAAAACTGTACATTTCCTGAATACTGCCTTTGCCGAAGCTGTTGGTTCCGACCAGTTTGGCCTGAGCCTGTTCCAAAAGTGCGGCCGCGACCACTTCGGCGGAAGAAGCGGTGCTGCCGTCGATCAGGATAACAATCGGCAGGCTGAAACCGTCATTGTCTTCGGCGTTGTAGTATTTGACGGAGTTTTCGTCGCGCCCTTTGACCGAAGCGATAATGCCCCCGTCGATAAAAAGTGCGGCAACGTCAATGGCAGCCGTCAACAGGCCGCCGCGATTGCCGCGCAAGTCGAGGATAAGCCCCTGAGCCTGCGGATGGTCGTTTAAAGCAGTGACGATATTTTGACGGGTCGCGGTGTTGAAAGTTCCTATTTTGAGGTATAGAACATTGCCGAACATCCGACGCCCGAATGAACGAATCGGCTTTGGCAGCGAGTCCGGTTCGGGATCGAGTTCGGAATAGTAATGAGAATTGTCGTCCAGACTTTCTGCTGCTGCGGCCATGACTTTTTCCAACAGTTCAAAATCACGTTCGGCGGCGCGGGGAGATTTTTTGACCGCGGTTTCCAGCACTTTGAGCGTCAGATCGCTCCAGGCTTTGACATCGCCGTTTTCCTTCGGTTTATGCCATAATCCGGCCTGCTGCTTTTTGTAATAGAGATAAATCATTTCTTTGCCGTTGGCAAACAGCAGTTCGCGGTCAATTGACGAAAGCCCCTCAAGAGCGCTGGTTGCCAGTCGTTCGGCGCTGACCGGTTCGGCATGCTTTTCCATAATGGTGGAATAGAACGAAGCAAGCAGGGCACGGTCACCGGCCTGCAGATTGAAAGAAAAGACAAGACAGAAGGCAAATACTAACAATTTCGGCATTTTCAAACAGACTTTCGTTCTTTTTTGCGTGAAGAAGTTTTAAGAGATTTACGGCTTTTGGACCGTTTGGAAGAAACTTTTTTTGTTTTTGGCTTTTGGGGCGAGACATCCGGTTCGGGAAGATAACGGAAAATCAGACCGCCGGTGACGGGTGTAGCTTCAACCAATGTAGCGGTCAGAGACTGTCCGAGACGGAATTTCTGTTTACCTTCAATACCGCGTAAGCAACTGCCGGCATCCAAAAGCTGGTAATAGTCACGGGGAAGGCTGCGCATCGGAATCAGTCCTTCGGCCCCGAGATTGTCTATGCGTACAAAAATGCCTGCATTGCTCAGTCCGCTGACTTTGACTTCAAAATCGGTGCCGACCAGCGGTTTTAAATATAACGAAAGGTAACGGGCCGTCAGATCGCGTTCGGCCGCGACCGCATTGCGTTCGGTGATACAAAGATGTTCGGCAGTTTCGTTGAAAGCACGCGGAGAAGGCAAAGATTCGTTTGCTTCCTCAATCCGGCAGGCGTTAAGCAGAGCGCGATGGATCAGGAGATCGGCATAGCGACGAATCGGAGACGTGAAATGAACATACTCGTTAAGTCCGAGACCGAAATGACCGATGTTCTCCGGTGCATAACGAGCCTGACATTGCAATCGTAAGATGAGATCGTCGATTCCGGATGCGTTTCCTTTTTGGCGGCAGAGTTCAAGGAGACGGTTAAAATGCTGGGGTTTAAGGGTATTGTAATCCGGAAGCTTTAGTTTTAAAGTTTCGAGCAACGGTTTGATTTCTTTAAGTTTCTCTTCGGCGGGCCGCTCGTGAACGCGGTACATGACCGGCAGTTTTGACTGTTGCAGGCGTCGGGCAGCGGCAACGTTGGCGGCGATCATAAATTCTTCGATGATTTTATGGCTGGTCAGCAGCTGCTGTTTTTCCACCGTTTGAATGGTACCGTCTTTGGCAAAGCGGATTTTGATTTCGGTGGTTTCAAGCTCTAAAGTTCCGCGACGGCGACGCGCTTTTTCAAAAGCAAAATAAGCTTCGTACAACGGCTGTAGGACTTTGGTAAAAAGTTTTTTGGTTTGGGTATTAAAGCTGCCGTTGATTGCGGCTTCTACTTCTTTATAGGTAAGACGAGCCGCCGATTTGATGACGGCGCGCTTAAATTCCCACCGCAACAGATTGCCTTCGCGGTCAATCTGCATCAGACAAGCCAAAACCGGGCGCTGCACGCCTGGATTGAGCGAACATAAGTCATTGCTTAATATTTCCGGCAGCATCGGAATAACCGTTTGCGGCAGATAGACCGAATTGCCGCGGCGGCATGCCTCGCGGTCCAGACAGCTGCCGGGACGGACGTAGAAAGAAACGTCCGCAATCGCAACGATAATATCAAACCCTTCCTTGGTGCGAGCTGCATAAACGGCATCGTCAAAATCGCGGGAATCGTCACCGTCAATAGTTACCAGCGGCAAATGGACCAGATTGATGCGATCATTATTTTCAAAGTTGTCGAAACGGCGGCATTCATTAAGGGTGTCGCGGTCGAATACATGCGGCAGTTTGTATTTTTGAGCAATCAGAATTTCGTTAAGCCGTTCCATCGTAAACGGGCCGTAATTTTTAATCAGGGCAGCCTCGCGTTTTTTTCCGCCCGCGGTCAGTTCTATTTCGACCAAATCGCCGTTTTTAAGTGTTTTGTTTGCGCCGAGCAGGCAAGGCTTGGCGCCGCGTTCAATCGGGATGACGGTACAAATATGGTTTTGCCGTTCGACGACGCCGAAGATGTTTTCGCGAGAGACGGCAGTCGGACCGGAAAGACGGGCAACCGGTTTGACAAAGCAACCGGAGGAATTTTTTTTGAATTTGCCCAAAAATTCGTCTCCGACAGTCAGTGCCGGCAGGAGGCTGCCACGTTTAAGCGGAAACTTTTGCCTGCTGTATTCTCCTTTTTGCGGCGAGGCCCATAATTCGCCGTCGGGGTCGCATTCGGTGATCGTAAAGAGAGTGTAAGCTGCCGCAGTGTCGGATGTTTTCTTTTTAATCATTGCGAAACTCGGCGATCAGAACGGTATGGTCCGAAGGTTTGCCGGCGCGGCGCGGCGTTTTGTCAACCGTGCAGGAAAGCAACCGGTCGGCAGCGGGTGCATTTAAAAACAGATAATCGATCCGCATTCCGAAATCGGCATTGAGCGAATTGCCTGCATAATCCCAAAAGGTATATCCGGAACTGTCGGGATGGAGGGTGCGAAAGGCGTCGTAAAAGCCGAGATGGCCCAAAGCAGTAAGTTTCTGGCGGACTTCGGGGCGGGTCAGGGCATTGCCGACAAAACGTTTGGGGTCGTAGACATCGTTGTCGGTCAGAATGACATTGAAATCGCCGCCGAGAATAACCGGTTGCGGCAGTTTTTGCAATGTTTCGGCATGACGAAGCAGCGCATCCATCCATTGCTGTTTATAAAGGTATTTGGAATCGTCTTCCGCATTGTTGTAGGGCGGATTGCCGTTGGGAAGATAGATTGAGGCAACACGCCAGCTTTGGTCATTGTGTTTGATTTCAGCTTCCAGATAGCGGGCGTTGGTGTCGGCGAAACCGGGCAAACCTTCGCAAGTTACTTTGATCGGCGTTTTACTGAGGACAGCAACGCCGTTATAGCTTTTTTGTCCGATAATTTGGGCGTTGTAGCCGGCGGCACGGAGTTCAAAAAACGGAAAATTGTTGTATTCGCTTTTAATTTCCTGAATCAGCACCACGTCCGGCGCAGCCGCGGTCAGCCAGGCGGTCAGGTTTTCGAGCCGGGCGTTAATTGAATTCACGTTGTAGGTGGCAATTTTCATAAATTTATACCTTTACTATTTGATCTTTTATAATGTATATTACTTTTAAATCGATGAAAAGCTAAAAAAACGCCTTTCGTAATAATATATTTAAGGCTGAATAAACAGGAGAAAAGATTATGCTGAACGGTTTTCCGGACAACTTCCGAATGGGCGACGACGATGTGTTGAACGAATTTCGGCAAAAACAGGCCAATTTCGATCTGGAGGAAAAACGCAATGAGATCAATAATTCCCGCAGTCTTTTCGTGGGAGCAATTGCCGGGTTGACAATGGCCGCCGTGGTCGGCTGGTTTGTGTTGGCACCGCAGTATGAGAATACGACGGAAGCCGAAATTCCGGTTATCCGCCGTCCGCAGGAGCAGGTTAAAGTGCCGCCGGTCGAACCGGGTGGAGTAGAGATTTCCAATCAGGAAAAAACGGTTTATGACATTATTGAACGCAAACCCGACAATACCGATCGGGTAAATGTGCTGCCGCCGGCGGAGCAGCCTAATGCCGACGCCATTGAGGCGTTGGTGGAAGAAGTGGCACCGATTGCAGCCCCAGCTGAAGAAACACCGGTTATCAAAGCGGAGTCTCTCGGCACGCCGAAGGTGACGGAAACAACAATACCGACGGAAACCGAAATGGCGCAACCGACAGCCGAACCGCTTAAAAGTACAACCGCTTTTCGCGAACCGGTTGCACCGGTCAAGGCAGAAGCCTCTCAACCGAAGCCAACCGTTGCCGCAAAACCGGGCAATGCAAAAACAGAAATTGCCAAAGGTGCATGGCAGATTCAACTGATGTCGTCGCCTAATCGGGCCGCTGTTGAAAAATCGTGGAAAACGATGTCTTCAAAGTATAAGGTTTTGAAAGACCTTCCTTATGAAGTCAGCAGTGCCGATCTGGGCAAAAAAGGAACTTATTACAGACTCAAAGCCGGGAACTTTGCGACCAAAGAAGAAGCGACTGCTTTGTGCAACAAGCTGAAAGCGGCCGGCGGCAGTTGCTTTACGGCCAGGAAGTAGGAATGGATGCGACAACGGTAAAATTAACTTTTTCTTTGACAGCCGTATTCATTGCAATTGTTCTTCACGAAGTTGCTCACGGCTATGCAGCATATCTGTGCGGCGACGATACCGCCAAACGGGCGGGACGTCTGTCGCTCAATCCGTTGCGTCACGTTGATCC
Organism: uncultured Azospirillum sp.; assembly: GCA_900539605.1. GTDB lineage: Bacteria > Pseudomonadota > Alphaproteobacteria > RF32 > CAG-239 > JAFUYI01. Next base: position 12,630 of record UQCS01000022.1, read on the forward strand.
GTTCGGGACCGTTTTTCTGCCGTTAGTGTTAGTTTGGAGCGGTACCGGTTTTTTATTTGGATGGGCCAAACCGGTGCCGGTTAATTTTTGCCGTCTCGGGAAATGGCCGCGCGATATGATCATTGTATCGGGTGCAGGCATTGCTGTCAATTTTCTGCTGACTCTGTTGTCGGTAGCACTGATCCGGGCTGCCGATTATCTTCCAGACGCGGTGGTGGTTTTTGCCCTCTATTTCGGTTTGGCCAACCTGGTGCTGGCATTTTTTAATTTACTGCCGATTCCGCCGTTGGATGGTTCTAAGTTGTTTTTCGGCTGGGTCCGGCAGCCATGGGCGCAAAAATACGTGAACGCCGGCCGTTACGGCATGGCGGCGCTGATTGTTCTGATCGTGGTTATACCGATGATCGGGGCAGCTTTTGGTTTTAATATGCCTGATCCGTTGGGATGGTATATTTCTCAATGTCTTTCGTGGTTTGGAAAATTAGTGGGGTAAAAATGTTGGCAGCTTTGGTTTCTGTAGGCGGATTGAGTTTAACCGAGTGGGAAAAATGCTGGTTGGAGAAGCATAATCCGGCCGGCGTTTCTTTGTTTGCCCGCAATATTGCCGATGCGTCTCAGCTGCGGCAGTTGACGGACGAAATCAGAAATGCTGTCGGCCGCAACGATATTCTGATTGCCGTAGATCAGGAGGGCGGTCGGGTGCGACGGTTGAGCGGTGAAGATTTTCATCCTGTGGCTTCTCAATACGTGTTGGGACAGCTGGATGAAGAGATGGCTGCCGTTCATGCGGGAATCATCAGCGATGATTTGCAACGTGGCGGAATTAATTTTAATTTTGCCCCGGTGCTTGATATGGCATATCCAAGTACTCATCCGGTGTTGAAATCCCGTTGTTTCGGTGACAATGAACAAAAAACCGCTTTGCTGGGGCGTGCTCTGATTGACACTTATCTCAGTCACGGCATCTGTCCTTGTATTAAACATATGCCCGGACACGGCCGTGCCGAAACCGATCCTCATCTGGGACTGCCGGTTTTGCCGCATTCTTTGCGCGAACTGTCCAAAGACTTTTATCCCTTTATCGAAAATAACAGTTGCCCTGCCGGGATGACGGCGCATATCGTAGTATCCGAAGTTGACGATCAGCTTCCGGTTACATTGAGCAAAAAGGCCGTGGATTACCTGATCCGCGGCATTATCGGTTTTGACGGCTTGCTTATTTCCGATGCAATTGAAATGAAGGCTCTCAGTGGCAGCATCGGCGAAAAGGTGCAAAAAGCTCTGGAAGCCGGTTGTGATCTGATTTGCTATTGCGGAGCCGGGGCCGCCGAGCTGGAGATGCTGGCACAATATTGCCCGCCGATGAACGATCGTTCGGCCGAACGGTTGCATCAGGTGATGGAATTATCTAACCGTAAAGGTACGGCGGCAGTTGAGACAACAGACATGGACCGCTATTATCGGGCGGTCGGTCTGGTAGAAGAATATAACGAAAACTATGATGCAACCGAAGTGTTAAATCGTATGAAATCTTAATGTAAAAGAATAAGTTTTAGTTGTAGTCTATTGAAAATATTTCTTATTTTGAATCTTTTCTGTTTGTATCTTCGCTTTTGGTCAAAAACTCCAGATCACTGGGGTAATTAACGTCAAAGCAGATTTCCGGTTTAGTCTCAATCAGGTTAATGTAGTCAGAATGCTCAAGGAAGACTTGCCGCAAGTGAGAATCTTCCGGTGCAAGATCTGCCAACGAATAGAGTTCGCGGCTCCACAATACCGGGTTATGTTTGCGTCCCTCACAGGTTGTGACAATCAGCTGACGTTCTTTCTCTTTGCCAAACGCCGTGATCATGCGGTTGATATGTTCGGATGTTACGTTCGGCATATCGGCGGGAATTAGCAATGCGCCGTCACAAGAGGAGGGAACAGATTTCAGACCGAGCCGGATTGACGTTTTGACACCGGATGTGTAATCATGATTGCGCAAAATGTTTATGTCGATGTTTTCCAAATGTTCTTCCAGATTTTCGGCATCATACCCGGTAATGACGAAGATCGGCGAAGCTTTTGATTTGACGGCGGCTTCGACAGCCTTCATAAAAAGCGGTTTGCCGTCAACGCGCACCAGCAGCTTGTTGCGGCGGGCGCGCATACCGATGCCGGCTGCCAAAATAACGGCGGCAATCGACGGGTCTTTGTCGTTTTTCTTGCCATGATCGGGAACGATCAAAGACGCCTTTTCGGTTTCGCTCAGCACGGTCTGGTCCAGCACAATATTTTGGCTGCAGGCAAAATCGGTTTGATCAATTTTGTCTTTTTTAGCAGCGATACGGACAAATTTATCGATCAGCGGTGAAGAGACCTTATCGTAGTTGTAGGGTATATGTATAATTTTGGAGTTGCGTTTGACTGCAATCATCAAATCGGGGGCATCGATCTGAGGAATATGGTTGCAGACGATGCTGTCAACAATCGTTTTTAAGGCGGCGGCAGCGGTATCGTCCGGATGAGAAGACGGCAGTCCGGGAACGATCATAACGATCCGGTGTCGTCCGGCAACGTGGGCAACCGTTTCGGCAATGCCGTCAACAGTATGCAGACAACTGTATTCGGCCGTAAATTCAAAACCGAGCGGCGTATAGCTTTTGACCATTTTACGGACGATTGCCGAAAAGTGAGCGGTTTCGGCCGCATCGTCATAAAACTTGGTATAAATAACAGCTGCCTGTTCTGTTCGGGTTTCTTCGACGTTTAACAGCGGTTGGTTGCCCGAGAGCTTAAAATCGATTTCTTCCAACAGGTTTTCTTCCACTGCCGGCGGAAAAACCGACAAAACCCCAACAATATCGCCTTTGCGGACATTCTGATACGGTGAAACCGTGTTGAGGGCAACCCGTTCCGACATACGGTTAAATTTGGCGATGCGGTTTTCCTGACAAACGAAGATGCCGTCCTGCTCAGCAACGATTTTGCACAGGTTGTGCTGGGGAGCGGTATAAACGATGTTTTGGCCGCAAATGCGTGGCGCCAGGTTGGAAAGGGCATTTTCGGCGGAAAGGTCGGCAACACCGGTTTCGGCCGCGGTAATTTTTTTGATGCCGGCCATTTTAAGGTATAAGATATCTTCTTTAGTCAGTTTGTGACCGCGGGTAAGAACGCCGGTGTCCAGCCGGATGTCGTTTAACAAGATTTTTCCGTCGGCGCGGTTAATGTCAAATTCGCCTGTGCGCATAATCGTTGACCCCTAAACATTATTTTTGTAAAGGTTAGCGCAAAAAGGTTTTTTCGTCAATTATTAAAAGCTGTCGGCAAAAAAACGGCAGATAAGCCCGAATAAACAGTTGATTATGAGCGGCAAGGGCATTAAAAAGGTGGTGTGATAATTTGAATAAGAGGAACTAAATATGAAGAAACAAGCTGTAATGATGTTGTCGGCGGCCTTGTTGGTGTGTGCCTGCAGCGATTTTTCACGTTATACAACGGCTGATGCCGATGCACCGGTCAAAACCAGACTTCGGGCCTGCATGCTGAGTGAAGCCAATTCCCGGTTTCAGAACGGTACGTTGTTGACAAAAACGTTGAGTGAAACCGCCGATGAAATTTCATCGGTTTGTCTCAAAAAGCTGGCCCTGCAATCGGCCGGTTTGGATACCGAGGCCAATTCGACCGCTCAGACGATTTTGAACAACTTGATGAATAATTCCAAATAAATCTCATCCCCGGCAGTTTATCCGGGGATATTTTTCAGGCAGTATCGGTCAGCTTTTGTCGTCAAGCAAGCCGGCTTGCTGATATTCTTTTTGCAAAGTGGAAATTTCCACTTCAGTATAACGTTGGGTGGTTGAGAGCGAAGCATGTCCCAGCAGTTCCTGAATTGAGCGCAGGTCGGTGCCTTCGGCCAACAGGTGGGTGGCAAACGAGTGACGCAGGGCGTGCGGCGTCAAATTGCCCGGAAGGCCCATCAGATTGCGTATTTTTTCCATTTGCCGCTGGACGATGCGCGGGTTGAGCCGCTCGCCGCGGGCCCCCAGAAAAAGCGGCTCATCTTGTTTTATATTATAAGGACAAACTTCAAGATACTGTTGAATGCGCCGGGTGACCACAGGCAGCAACGGCACCATACGTTCTTTGTTGCCTTTGCCGCGGATTCTCAGCAGAGTCGTTTGTTGAAAGTCTTCCAGGTTAAGCCCCAATGCTTCGGAGATGCGCAATCCGCAGCCGTACAACAGGCTGAAGACAGCCTTGTCGCGCAGGTTTTGCCAGTTTTCGTGTTCGACCTCAGCAGCCTGATCGATCAGATCAAGCGTTTCGTCAACGCCGATCGCTTTGGGCAGCACCTTTGCCTTGCGCGGAGAAGACAAGATGCTGACTGCCGGGTTTTTGACCAGATTGTGGCGGCTGAGCCAGCGAAAAAAATTGCGGATGCTTGAGAGTTCGCGGGCGATTGAACTTTTTTCGAGGTTTTTACGGCTTCGTTCGCCGATAAAAGCGCGAAAAGCCCTGATATCCAGAGTCGCAAGCGTGCCCAACGTAACTGCTCCGTCGGGACAGATATCGGAACGTGCGGCAAAAAAAGCGTTAAAAAAAGACAAATCACGTGCGTAGGCGTCTGCCGTATGTTCGGAATAGCGCCTTTCATTGATCAACCATTGCCGCCAGCAGCGAATAGTTTCGTTGAGAATACTGTCGGCATAAAATTTTATTTCCTTTTTCATAATTCCACCTTACGCCCCGATGATTAAGATTTTGTAAAATAAGATTGACAAAAGGGGCAAACGTACTATGTTTAAACTAGTAAAATTATCATTAAAATACTATTAGGCTATGAACTCTGAAAAAAATGACGCAAAGTGGTATGAGATTGTGAGGGCTCAGCCTGCCATCTATACCGATCCGGAAACCGGAAAAATTATCACCCGCAATCTGATTATGCTTGAAGGCGGCGTATACAGAACTTTTGAATACCCGAAAGACGGAATCAGAAGAATGCTGCTGAAGGTGGGTGATAAAGTGAAAATTGAGGGCACTCCCCAGGACGGCCCGATTGTGTTGGTGAGATAGCTTCTCCCAACCGAATTGGTTGAAAATCCTGTCTGTTTCGAACAGACGGGATTTTTTGTGGAAAAATTAAGAACTTGACAAAAAACGAAAATGCCGGATAATTAAAACCGAAACTAAATTATTTAAGAAAATGAAAAATTATTTTTTTATAGCCTTTATGGCTTTGGTTATCTGTTCTTGCACCAGCAATGTGGAAAATCAACAATTCTCTACGGTTGCAGAACAATCTCAACATTCTCAGGAGTATCAGGCAAAAGTTCTGCGGGTGCAGCAAATTATCGAGGCTTGCGGCCATTGCTCCCGCTCTCTTACGGTTCTGCTGCTTGACGACGGAAACGTGTTTTTGACGGTCGACGAGTTTCATGAAAATGAGGCTTTGTTGCGTGAAGGGGATGAAGTGAGATACACTAAACGAAGTGACGGCAAAGTTAAGGAAATTGTTCGCTGTATTTATCAAACGACGAAGGATTCCGATGAATAGTCGCTGCTTTTTGAAAAAAAAGACTCCGGTTTCTGTATTCTACAGACCGGAGTTTTTTTATTTCAGAAACGTGATCTGATCAGGTGGAAAGTTTTTGGGGATTTCAGCATATTTGCAGTTTGTTTTTCCTGTCGGAACGTATATGATTGCAATGTTTGACAAATTTTAAAAATTAATTGAAGAATAGCCGGATGATTATCGGAGTTTTGCTGCCATTGCCGTTTAATGAGCCTTTTGACTACGAAAGCGGGGAAGAACTGCCTTTGGGGACAATTGTCCGCGTACCTTGGGGCAAAAGCGAACAGATCGGCGTGGTCTGGAAAATCGGCAAAAGTTCGAATTTGGATGAAAAGCGTATCCGGCCGGTGAGCGAAAAACTGAATTTGCCGCCGATTGCCGAATCCTTGCGTAAACTGGTCGAATTTACCGCCGAATATAATTGCGCGCCGTTGGGAATGGTGTTGAAAATGGTGATCAGCGTCCGTCAGGTTTTTGACGAACCGCAGACGGTTACCTTATATCGCCTGAGCGGCAAAACGCTGGCTGAAGCAAAGCTGAAAAACTCTGATGCCCGCTGGCGGGTTATTGATCTGCTGAAACACGGCCCTTATTCGAAAGCCGAAATCAGGAAAGGCGCCGCTTGCAGTGCCGGGGTTGTCAATACCCTGATTGAAGCGGGGATTTTGTTGCCGCTGCAGAAAGAAAAAAAGAAACAGTTTGCCTTGCCGAAACCGGATTTCCGGCAGGTGGCGCTGACAGCCGAACAACGGGCGGCGGCCGATGTACTGACTGCCAAAGCCGGTCAGGGGTTTTCGGTGACGTTGATCGACGGGGTAACCGGCAGCGGCAAGACCGAAGTTTATTTCGAAGCGGCGGCCGAAGTTTTGCAAAGCGGCAGACAGGTCCTGATTCTGGTGCCGGAAATTTCATTGACCGCACAATGGCTGGCCCGTTTTGAAAAACGCTTCGGCGTGAAACCGGGATGCTGGCATTCCGGGTTAGGACAGCGTGAACGCACCGATACTTGGATTGCCGCTGCCGAAGGACGGATTCAGGTTATGATAGGCGCGCGTTCGGCGTTGTTTTTGCCTTATCCGGACTTGGGGCTGATCGTTATTGACGAAAGTCACGACCATTCGTTTAAACAGGAGGACATCGTCAATTATCAATGCCGCGATATGGCAGTTATGCGGGCCAAATTTGAACAGTTTCCGCTGATATTATCGACGGCAACCCCCGATCTGGAAACAATTGTCAACGTGGAGAGCGGCAAATACGATACGGTGCGGTTGGAACACCGTTTTGCCAATGCAGTGCTGCCGCAAATTAAGATAATTGACCTCAAAAAGGACAAACCGCAAAAAGGGGTGTGGGGCGTTTCCTGGCTGGCACCGACACTGGCGGCAGCGTTGAAAGAAAATTTGGAAAAGGGCGAACAGTCGATGCTGTTCTTAAATCGGCGCGGCTATGCGCCGTTGGTTATTTGTCGTGACTGCGGTTACCGGATACAGTGTCCCCATTGTACCGCATGGCTGGCGGAACATCGGAGTTCCAACCGTCTGATCTGTCATCACTGCGGCTACAGTATTGTGCGTCCGAAATGTTGTCCCGACTGCGGTTCCGCCGAAGGACTGACGTCATGCGGACCGGGGGTGGAACGCATTGCCGAAGAAGTTGCGGCACGTTTTCCGGCAGCGCGGACCGCCATTCTTTCGAGCGATGCCACGGCTAGTCTGGCCGAAGTGTCGGCTGTCTTTGAACAAATGGAAAAAGGGGCGTTGGATATTTTGATCGGAACCCAAATTTTGGCCAAAGGTCACCATTTTCCGGAATTGACGCTGGTGGGAATTGTTGATGCCGATCTCGGTCTGATGGGCAGCGACCTGCGGGCGGCGGAACAGACTTTTCAGCTGTTGTCTCAGGTGGCGGGGCGTGCCGGCCGCGGTGAAAAGAGCGGTGAGGTGTATGTGCAGACGCTGTATCCCGAGAATGCGGTGCTGGAAGCTTTGATCCACAATGACCGCAACCGTTTTCTCGAGTTGGAAAAACAAACCCGGCAGGCTCTCAAAATGCCGCCGTTCGGTCGTTTGGCCGCACTGATCGTCAGCGGAGAGAATCAATCCCTGACGGAAAAAACGGCGGTGCAGCTCGGACAGTCGGCCCCCCAAACTGCACTGATTTCGACGTTGGGTCCGGCACCGGCACCGATTTTTATGCTTCGGGGCAAATATCGTTATCGTCTGCTGCTGAAAACGGCAAAAAACGTCAAAATTCAGGAGATCATCCGTATCTGGCTGTCTAAAGTCAAAATACCGTCCAAAGTCAGGGTCGAAGTCGATATTGATCCCTATTCTTTTATGTAGAACAGAATATTTTCCCGTATATTGTACAACAAAAAAACGGGCAGACAGGTCCTATTTTGGTTACGGTGTCTAAAAACAACTTATATTGTGATTATCTTAATTAAATTAATGGAAATGAAATAATTATCGGTTATCATCTCATATATTGTGATTATTGGGAAGTTTGATGAAAAAAAATTCTAAACATAAACTGGCATCCTCTTATGCGCAGGCGATGTACGAAGCAGCCGCGGCAGCCGGTGCCGGCGAGCAGGTGTTTGCTGATGCGGTCCGTTTGGAAGAGGCTTTGAAACAGGACGGACAAATCGGAAAAATGCTTTCCAGTCCGCTATGGAAGACAGATGCCAAAAAAGCCGCCGTTGCCGAAATCGGTATCCGGCTCGGTTTAAACAAAGTAACGGTCAATACGCTTGAAGTAGCGGCCGATAACAACCGTCTCGGCTTGTTGGGTGAAATATTCTCGGCTTTTACCAAAATCTATTATGCTGAAAACAATATTGCCGAAGTATATGTCAAAAGCGCAACGGCACTGCTGCCGGAACAGGATCGGCGATTGAAAAAAAGCCTCGAAAAATGGTTGAATAAAAAAGTTGTGGTTAAATATACGATAAAGCCTGAAATTTTGGGCGGACTGCTGATAGAATGCGGTTCATTAATGGTTGACGATTCTGTCAAAGGTAAGCTGGATAAGCTGGAATTATTGATGAAAGGGACCAAATAGAATGTCTGGAGCAAGTGAAATATCTTCAATCTTAGAGGCGAAAATTGCCCAATCCGAAATTGAAGCCGACGTGGCCGAAGTCGGCCGGGTATTGTCGGTCGGTGACGGCATTGCGCGGGTATACGGCCTGGATAATGTCCGCTATAATGAGATGGTGGAATTTGCCAACGGGGTCAAAGGGATGGCACTTAACCTCGAAGAAGACAATGTCGGCGTGGTTTTGTTCGGTTCTGACGAAGGAATCCGGGAAGGCGATATCGTTAAGCGCACCGATCGCATTGTCAGCGTACCGGTTGGAAAGGCGCTGCTCGGACGGGTCGTTGACGCACTGGGCGAACCGATTGACGGTTTGGGTGAAATCAAAGCGACTGAATACAGCAATTCGGAAGTGAAGGCGCCGGGCATTATCGAACGCCGCAGCGTACACGAACCGGTACAAACCGGGATTAAGATTATTGATGCGCTGATTCCGATCGGCCGCGGTCAGCGTGAGCTGATTATTGGTGATCGTCAGACCGGAAAGACCTCGATTATTCTGGACACGATTATCAACCAGAAAAAAATCAATGACGAAGCTAAATCGGAAAAAGAGAAACTGTATTGTATTTATGTCGCGATCGGGCAAAAACGTTCGACAGTGGCACAGGTGGTGCAGACTTTAAAAGATTACGGCGCTTTGGATTATACGATCGTTGTGGCGGCAACCGCTTCCGATGCGGCGCCGATGCAGTTTATTGCCCCGTATTCCGGTTGTGCGATGGGTGAATATTTCCGCGATAACGGCATGCATGCGGTGATCTTTTATGATGACTTGTCGAAACAGGCAACCGCTTATCGGCAAATGTCGCTGCTGCTTCGCCGTCCGCCCGGGCGCGAGGCTTATCCGGGCGATGTTTTCTATCTGCACTCGCGTTTGTTGGAACGTGCTGCCAAGATGAACGACGAAAAAGGCGGCGGATCACTGACGGCATTGCCTGTCATTGAGACACAGGCCGGAGACGTTTCCGCCTACATTCCGACAAATGTTATATCGATTACCGACGGTCAGATCTTTTTGGAAACTTCGTTGTTTTATCAGGGAATTCGTCCGGCGGTTAATGTCGGGATTTCGGTTAGCCGTGTCGGTTCGGCAGCTCAGATCAAGGCAATGAAGCAAGTGGCCGGCAAGATCAAGCTGGATTTGGCTCAGTATCGTGAGATGGCCTCGTTTGCCAAGTTTGCTTCCGATATGGACGCTTCGACTAAACATCTGATTGCCCGCGGCGAAAGATTGACCAAACTGCTTGAACAACCGGTCTATCATCCGATGCCGGTTGCCGAAGAAGTTTTGGCGATTTTTGCCGGCGTGCGCGGGTATTTGGATAAGTTGGAGGTGTCTGAAGTTAAGGACTTTGAAGAAAAAGCTCTGGTGGAAATTCGTCGCGATTATGCTGCTTTTTTGAGTGAGATCATTGAGAAAAAGGTGATTTCGGACCAACTGGATAAGGAGATAAGCGCATTTTATGCTGCCTTTGTCGAAACTTATCTGGCAGAAAAACAACAGAAGGCGGCATGAGGTCGGCAATATGGCAGGATTAAAAGAGTTACGCAACCGGATAGAGGCCATTCGTTCAACCGAAAAGATAACTTCGGCCATGAAGATGGTTGCAGCATCACGGCTGCGGCGGGCTCAGGATGTGCTGGCAAAAAGTGCCGCCTATCGCGCCAATTTATATAATATTGCCGGGCGGGTATGGGGTTTTTTGCAAAAAGCAGCGGCCGAAGACAACATACAGCCGACGATACCGGTTCTGTGTCGCGGCAACGGCGAAAGCAATAAATATTTGCTGGTGGTTCTGTCTTCCGACCGCGGCTTGTGCGGCAGTTACAATGCGATGATTGCCCGTGCGGCGATGAACAGAATCGAAGAACTGAAAGCTGCCGGAAAAGAAGTTCAGATCATTTGTCTGGGACAACGCGGTTACAACGCTTTAAAACGCCATTATGCGGCGATGATTGTGCGGACGGCAGAATCGGCGGCCAACAAGGGTGTTTTTTATGACGAAGCAGAAGCGCTGGCAGCGGAAGTTGTATCAATGTTCATGCGCGGTCAGGTTGATGTCTGCGAAATTGTTTACAGCCATTTCCGTTCTGCCATGAGCCGTGACGTCGACAGTCGGCAGGTTTTGCCGTTGGATCCGGGAATGCTGGTTGCGGAGATTCCGGCGGAAATGAGCGGGGATGCCTTTTTTGAAAGCGAACCGGACAATGAATTGTTGCTTGAAAAACTGATGCCGTTGGTTTTCCGGGAAACGATTTTTGACATTATGATAAATTCTCAGGCCTCGGAGCAGGGCGCACGAATGACTTCGATGGATAATGCAACCCGTAACGCCGGCGATATGATTTCGCGTCTGACCCTGCGTTACAACCGTCTGCGCCAGACAGCAATTACAACCGAGCTGGTGGAAATCATCGCCGGTGCCGAAGCGATATGATCAGATTAAAGGAGTGGAGTGTTTTATGAGCGATAAACAGGAACAACCGGGATACGTTTTTCAGGTAATGGGAGCCGTCGTTGACGTCAAGTTTGACGATCCCGACAATCTGCCGAACATCTATACCGCCTTGGAATGCGACAATCAGGGCAAAAGACTGGTGCTGGAAGTGGAACAACAGCTGGGCGAAGGTGTGGTTCGGACCATTGCGATGGATTCGACCGACGGACTGACCCGCGGGCTGAAGGTTGTCAATACCCATAAGCCGATAGAAGTTCCGGTCGGTCCGGAACTGCTGGGGCGGATTATCAATGTGGTGGGCGAACCGATGGACGGTCGCGGCAAAATTGATGCTAAAGAATATTTTTCGATTCATCGTCCGGCGCCTTCATTTACCGAACAGTCTACCGAAACCGAAATCTTGACGACCGGTATTAAGGTGATCGATTTGCTGGAACCCTATGCCAAAGGCGGCAAAATCGGTCTGTTCGGCGGCGCCGGAGTAGGCAAAACGGTTTTGATTATGGAATTGATTAACAACATAGCCAAAGGACACGGCGGTTATTCGGTCTTTGCCGGCGTGGGAGAACGAACCCGCGAAGGTAATGACTTGTATAATGAAATGATGGAGTCGGGCGTCATTGACGTTAATGGAACCAACTCCAAAACAGTGCTGGTGTACGGCCAGATGAATGAGCCGCCGGGAGCACGTGCCCGGGTTGCTCTGAGCGGTTTGACAGAAGCCGAATATTTTCGCGATGTGGAACATCAGGACGTGTTGTTCTTTGTTGACAACATTTTCCGTTTTACGCAGGCCGGGTCTGAGATTTCGGCGTTGCTGGGACGTATTCCGTCGGCAGTGGGCTATCAACCGACTCTGGGTACTGACATGGGAGCGATGCAGGAACGGATTACGTCAACCAAAAACGGTTCGATTACATCGGTTCAAGCTGTTTATGTTCCTGCCGATGACCTGACTGATCCGGCGCCGGCAACCACCTTTGCCCATTTGGATGCCACCACGGTGCTCAGCCGCAGTATTTCCGAGTTGGGGATTTATCCGGCGGTAGATCCGCTCGATTCAACCAGTCGCGTTTTGTCGCCCTCGGTGGTTGGTGACGAACATTACCGGGTAGCGCGCGGCGTGCAGGAGATTTTGCAAAAATATAAATCGTTGCAGGATATTATTGCTATTTTGGGTATGGACGAATTGTCGGATGAAGACCGGTTGACGGTTTCGCGGGCCAGAAAGGTACAGCGTTTTCTGTCTCAGCCGTTTTTTGTTGCGGAAGTGTTTACCGGTACCAAAGGCGAATTTGTTAAACTCGAGGATACGATCCGCGGGTTTAGGGAAATTTTGGAGGGAAAATACGACGATGTTCCGGAACAAGCCTTTTATATGGTTGGTACGATTGAACAAGCACTTGAAAAAGCTGAAAAAATAAAACGGAACGAAGCGTAACAGAGGCTGATAAATGGCAGAAAAAGTAAAATTGATATTAGCCAGACCGGAGCGTGTTGCAAAAGAAGGCTATTATGCAGGTGTTATTATTCCGGCTTTTGCTAATTATCTGACCGTGATACCGGGGCGGGCACCGAGCATGATATGGCTGCAACCGGGAATGGTGCAATTGCTGAATGACAATATGGAAGTTGTTGAGAAATATTTTATCAGCAACGGGGTGGCCGAAGTTGTCGGAGATGTTTGCACTATATCTGCCGAAAAAGTAATTGCCAAAGCGGATATCAGTTTGGCCGAAGCCTGTGAAAGGTTGGAGGCGGCCACGGAAGAAGCGGATAAAGCCTTTTATCAGGTTATTTATGATGAGTTGACGGGGTTTCCGAATAAAAATTAAGATAACGCACTTATCTGAAATAATAAACACACCCCCGATTTTCGGGGGTGTTTTTGTTCTGCCTGACCGGCA
>UQCS01000023.1 GCA_900539605.1 uncultured Azospirillum sp.
CCGCCGTACCCGTGTCGGTTTCGGCATCGAGACTTTTTCCACCCGCTGTTCGCCGCACTGATAGGCTTCGTTCCATTTTTCTTCCGCCGGTGCCGGAGGAACACCGCTGTCTTCATCCGGTGCTGCCGGCATCTCATCGGCAGACTGATAAACTTTGGCTAATTCTTCTTCAATGATTTCACGACTGCTTTCCGCAGTTTCAAGTGCCAACTCGGGCAGTTCTGCTTCCAAGCCTGCTTCCAGGGCCAGTTCTTCAGCCTTTGTCAGAACTTCGGGCTCATACACGATTTCCGCTTCTGTCATATTTTCCATACGTTCCAAAATATCCTGACATTTGTCGGTTTCTTCATTGACCATCTGGTCGAGAATATCCGACATGATCGCATCTTTTTCATAAAGATCGAGCACGGCGGTCTCCATATTATCCAGCAAATGTACTTTATTTTCGGGCACAGTTTCCAACAGTTTTTCAATAAAATTCGGCTCCCGTTGCCCCAGTGCAAAATGATGCGTGTCCAGTTCGTCAAAATCGCGGATATCGGTATCATCGATAAATTTTTTAAAATAGTAATCGCCCTGTTTATTCTGATAAATCGACAGGCCGAACTGATACATATATTCTTTCAGGGCTTCTTCAATCAGTTCGGGACGAGACAACAGATCGTCTTCATAGTCATCGTCATCTTCTTCCCAGTCCCACTGGCCGTACTTGAGCTTTTTGTCCTTAATCCGCTTGAGCTTTTTCTCCTTCAAAAGCCGATGCATTTTGAACAGCCGTTCCAGTTTCTTTAAGATTGTTTCTTCTTCCATTGATTAAAACTCCCTGAATATGGCTTGAGTATAACACACAAAAAGTAAATTTAAACCTAATTTACACACTTTCTAGCGGCCGTCATTTCTTCCTTGTAACCCGGTGCGGCATGCCGCCGTTTGAACAACCGGAACGCTTTTGTTTTTAACCCTCGCAACCGCCAGTTTAAAGGCTTCGGGACAACGATAATACATAACATACAGATCATCGGCAATCGGTTTCAGCACCGGATCGTCACCGCTTTCAGCCCCGGCATCGAAAGCAGTGACGGCAGCTTCCAACATCCCCGCATAACGTTTTTTGTCCTCAAGCCCGATCCGGCGCCCCAACCGATGAAAGGCCTGCCGATAATTTTCTTCCAGCCGGCGCCGCTGCCGGCGACTTGTCAGCGGCTGTTCCAAAACAAATTTTTCGGGACAGACCGCTGCCTGCGGATCCCGACGGCGTTGCCGGTACATTTCCCATATCCGTTCGCGGACTGCCGGATTTTTTTGCATCAACCGCAAGACGCCGGCCGTCGCGGACGGTATTTCCGCAACATCGAGCAGCTTGTTAACTCCCTTCTGATATTTTTCCAGCATTTCAGCCATAAAAGCACCGCAATGCGGTTTTTGTTTCAGTATTTTGGCTTTGGCCGTTCGCATCACCGCATCGGGAAGTCGTCCGGCCGCCAACGCCGTCATCACGTCAAGTTCGGCGTATGAATTCGGATTTATTTTGAAAAACCGCATAATCTCAGTCAATGAAATTGACTTGTCATCCAACCCACAGGCAATGTTAAGCAAGGCTGCTGAAGAATCTGCCGATTTCAATCTTTCAAAATTCACCGCCGCACGTTCTTCATTGCGACGTGAGTGATCGTCAACTTTGCGTTGAAGGGCTTTCGTCTCGCCGTTCAAGTCCAAAATGCTCAGAAACCGACACCAACGTGCCTCATTAAGTGGCCGCCGCCAGCTTTTTTCATGAATGCCGCAACGGCCTTTGCGGTCATCATCCAATATCTGTTGAAATACCCGCGGCGAGAAAGCGTTTTTCATCACTACTTCATCCACGGCTTCGGCCAGTTTTTCCATATTTATTTCACCGTCCGGCAAAAAGAACTGTCGGTCTTCACCGCTACGACGATGCAGCTTCATTTGACGAATCATCTCTTTTTCGATCGGAAAAGACATATAAAAACGTAATGACGGATATTCGCGATCGGGGTCCCGGCTTCCCTGATAAAATGTCATGCCGGAACGAATATAACTGCGTTTGCATTCGCGGCGAAAATCTTTTTTGTCTTCACAACGCAACAACATACAGGCCGTGGCAAAAGCATCGGCATGAGCTTCGCGCAGATAGTCACAATAATCCCATGCATCGGCAAATTTCTGACAAAGCTGCGAACCGCCCTTATATTTTACTTCTTTGGCCGAAAAATCGTATAACTTCCGCAAAATGCCAAAATTATAAAAGTCATGATCATATTGAATAATATGTGCCATTTCGTGATATATATTATGGCGTTCTGTCATGGTTTGGTCGCCGAAAAAAATCAGAATGTTTTTATTTAGTCCCTGTTCTTCTCCAATAGCACTATAACAGGTAGCACCGCCGTTTTCCACGTTAGAACGAAAATTAAAGTCGTACCCGCCGCCGGGGAAACGGATGATAACACCGCGCTCCAAAAGCAGGTTCCGATAATCCGGTCCTAAAAACCTTTCCGCTTCCGCAAGAAATGCAGACATTTGCGACGGCTGTCCCTGCTCATCATAAATATGCAGTTTGTCATAAAAGAAATAACGGCAATTATACCGGTGGCAAAAACAATCAAGATCATTATATATTTTATTAATATCCATCATAACCGCACTTTCTTGCAGAGCTTGTTTTTATCGGGGCGAAAACATTTATTTCACCGCTACAGTCAGAAGAAGCAACATTTTCAGGGTTGTGCTTCCCGCTGTCCAGATTTTGACGCGCCGTACGGATATGATCGGCAACCGGAACTTTTCTTCGGTTAACATAATAAGAAGCCGCATTGTTGCTCTGTATTTTTTCTGCTTCTGCAACCGTATAAAAATCATATTGCGCACGCATTTCAAAAATTCTTAATTTTTCAGCTACCGCTTCTGAGAAACTTTCACGGTTTAAATATTCAACCCGGCGCAGATCACACATATAATCGGCTAATTTTTGTTCGTTATGATGCAAATCGGTGTAACAGCCGCAAATTGTATTTGTCAGCGCACAAACATTTGCAACATCTTTATAAAGCACTGACTTTTTCATTTAGCTCTCCGTTCAGCTTTTATTTTTTTATCATAACTTTTTACCCTGTTTTTGTCAATATTTATCCAAAATTTTATCTTGAGTAAAAAACCGTCTCATTAAAAAAGTGCTTATATTTAAAATTTCTGTTGCAAACTTTTTTTTATTCAAATATACATACCTACTTGAATGTATATTTATTGAAAAGAAAATGGCTAGAAAAACTCGTGAAGAAACCGAAAACACCCGCGCACAGATTTTGCAGTCGGCGTTGGACTGTTTTTACGAAAAAGGCTTTTCCCGCACCACTTTTGAAGATATTGCCGCGCGCATTAATCTGACAAAAGGGGCGGTTTATTGGCATTTTAAAAATAAAGCCGATCTTTTGGCCGACCTCATTAACCGGCAGGCGGAAAAAAACCGTCTTGAGATTGGGACCCGCTATACCTGTCCCGACTCTATTGCCGCTCTGCGCGATTTTTTCCGGCGCGAAGCCGAATATATCGAACGCAGTCCCGAAGTGCGGAAATTTATCTTTTTCACCTTGTTTCAGGTCGAGTGGTCAGACAGCATTTTCAATCAGGTCGACGCCAAAACCGGCGAAATTCGTGATTTTCATTTCAAAACGATTACGAACGCCTTGACAAAAGCGCAAAAAAACGGAGAAATAAGCCCCCAAGCCAACATCCGGACCGCCGGCACCGTCATTGTCGGCACCTGGCGCGGCCTGATCAACGCTTATATTTGCAAAGATTTAAAATTCAGTCTTTCCCAGACTTTTCTGGAAGGATTTGACGCGATAATTGACAGAATCGGAAATAATGAAAGGTTAGGAAAATGAAAGTTGGAAAAATGAGCAATCGCAAAATATTAAAACAGGTGGTTGTCTTATGCTTATGTGTCGCGGCCGGATGGTTTCTGAAAACCAAACTCAGCCCGCAACAGATGATGGCGGCCGGAGGGCCCGGCGGCGCTCCGCACGTTGTCGTTGAGCAGGCCAGACTGCAAGACGTAACACCGTCACAAAAGTTTATCGGCCATGTCGAAGCGATCAACGAAGTCAATATCCAGCCTCAGGTCAGCGGATATCTGGAAAAAGTATTGTTCAACGAGGGGTCATTTGTCAAAAAAGGCGATATCCTGTTTGTGATCGAACAACAGCGTTATATTGCCACCGCCGACCTTCGCAAAGCCGAACTTGACAAAGCCAAAGCAAGCTTTACCCAGCTTGAAAAGGAATATAAGCGGCAAAAATCCCTCAACCAGCAGAAATTTGCCTCAGAATCAAAGCTGGACGAAGCCTATTCCAACATGCTTCAGGCTCAGGCCGGTATCAAGCAGGCTGAGGCCAATTATGAACTGGCAAAAATTGATTTGGAACATACCGAAATTCGCTCGCCGATCAACGGTTATATCGGCAAGGCAATGGTAACGGTCGGCAACTTCGTCAGCACCTCGGGCGGCACTTTGGCCAACATCGTACAAACCGACCCAGTCAGAATCGTTTTTTCGATTACCGATAAGGAAATGCTCAATTTAAAACAGGATTACCGCAAGCGCGGCGGCGAGACCTACAGCAAAATCGTTCTGCCCAACGGCAAGGAAATCAAAAAACCGATTCTTTCCCGTTTTGCCGACAACTCAGTTAACACGGCAACCGCAACCATGTCGGTTTATTCGGAATTCGAAAACGGCGACGGAACGTTGATTCCCGGCAGCTATGTTGACATCATGATCGGATCGGGAAGCGAGAAAAATGCCATTGTGATTTCTCAGGCCGCTTTAGCTCAGGACGAACACGGCATGTACGTAATGACGGTTAACAATGACAATATTGTCGAACAAAAACGGGTGACACTCGGTGATCTGATCGAAAACCGGCAGATCGTAACTTCGGGTCTCAAGGCCGGTGACAGAGTCATTATTCAGGGACTGCAAAAAGTTGCTGACGGCAAAAAGGTACGGGCAGAAAACGTCAATCCCCAAACGACAGAAGGAAAATAGCTTATGTTTTCGAGAATCTTTATTGAAAGGCCGCGTTTCGCGATGGTTATTTCGATTGTGCTGACGCTGGCCGGTGCAATCGCCGTATTTTCGCTGCCGATTTCGCTTTACCCCGAAATTACACCGCCAACGGTCAATGTTTCGGCCACCTACCCCGGCGCCAGCTCCGAAGTTATCGCCAACACGGTCGGTATCCCGCTGGAAGAAGCCATCAACGGGGTGGAAGACATGCTGTACATGGAATCTTCTTCCGACGCCACCGGCAAATACAGCTTGACGGTAACCTTCAAAGTGGGAGTCGACCCCGATATGGCACAGGTCAAAGTGCAAAACCGGGTACAACAGGCCTTGAGCAAACTGCCGGCAGAAGTTCAACAACAAGGAATTTCGGTCAGCCGCCGCTCTTCGGATATCTTGGGCTTTTTGACAGCACGTTCTCCCAAAGGCACCCATGACACCCTGTTTTTAAGCAACTATGTGCAAAACAACATAAAAAAGAACCTAATCAAAGTGAACGGTGTCGGTGAAGTCAACGTTTATGCGCCGCCGCTCAGCATGCGCGTATGGCTGGACGCCGACAAAATTACCGCCCTTAATCTCCCGGTTTCCGCCATCCGTTCGGCAATCGAGAGTCAGAATATTCAGCCTTCGCTTGGCAAGGTCGGTTCAATGCCCGGTGACGGCACCCAGCAAATGGTCTATGCTCTGCTCAGCACCGGACGCATTAACGATGTCGAAGAATTCAAACAGATTATCGTCCGTACCGACGAAGAAGGCGGGTTGGTCCGTCTGGGTGACGTTGCCCGTATTGAGATCGGCGAAGAAAGCTACACTGCCAAATCCGAATTTGACGGCGCACCGTCGGTGGCTATTGCCATCAACCTGCTTTCCGGCGCCAACGCCATCAACGCGATGTCCAACCTGCGGGCGGAAATGGCGCGTTTACAGCAGTTTTACCCCGATGACGTCGAGATCTTTGTTGCCTATGACGCAACTGACTATATTGAGTCGTCAATTGAAGAAGTGATCTTCACCTTGTTGCTGACATTTATTCTGGTAGTCGGCGTTTGCTATATCTTTTTGCAGGACTGGCGCGCCGTGCTGGTTCCCTCGTTGACCATTCCGGTATCGCTGTTTGCAACCTTCGCCGTTTTGCTGGCGTTGGGCTACAGCCTCAACATCCTGACCCTGTTCGGACTGGTGTTGGCTATCGGTCTTGTGGTTGACGACGCCATCGTGGTGGTAGAACGCGTTTTGTTCCTGATGGAAAACGAAAAACTGGCCCCCAAACCGGCAACCATCAAAGCGATGGAACAGGTTTCGGGCGCCATTATCGCCACCACTCTGGTATTGTTGGCGATCTTTGTGCCGATCGGCTTTCTCGGCGGCATTACCGGCAAAATTTACCAACAGTTTGCCATTGCCATTTCGACCGCGGTCGCATTTTCTTCTCTGAATGCACTGACGTTGTCCCCTGCTTTGTGCGCCACGATCCTGCGCCCGCTCAAACCTTTCGAGAGCGGCCCGTTGTTCTGGTTTACCAAAGTGCTGGACAAGTCCCGCGACCGTTATGCCGGCATTGTGGCAATTGCCAGTCGTAAAATCAGCGTGATTGCGCTGATCTTGGTGCTGATTGTCGCCGGCATTTACGGTTTGCTCAAAATCAGCCAAACCAGCTTCATTCCCGGCGAAGACCAGGGCGTGTTCATGACCAACATTCAATTGCCCGAAGGCGCTTCGCGCGAACGCACCGACGCTTTGGTTAAAAGACTGGTACCGGAGATCATTTCGGAAAACGGCGTGGCTCACGCAATGAATATTACCGGTCACAGCATGATCGGCGGTTCGGGCGAAAATGTCGCCTTCATTATCACGATGCTGAACCCGTGGGCTGACCGTTCGGACAAAATATTGTATTCAACCAATATTTTAAACCGGGTTAAGAGCAAAATCGGCGACTCGCCCGAAGCCTCGATCAACATGTTTGAAATGCCTGCCATTATGGGATTGGGCAACACCAACGGCATGGACTTCCGGCTACAGGCTCTTGACTCTTCGGACCCGAAAAAACTCGATACCGCCATGCAGGGCTTTATCGGCCGCCTGAACAGCTCGCCGTATGTCTTGTATGCGTTTTCGACTTACAACGCCAACACCCCGCATATATACGTTGACATCAACCGTGCCAAGGCAGAATCGATGAAAGTAAGTACCGGCAGCATCTACGACACACTGGGACAATACCTCGGATCTTCTTACATCAACGACGTCAACTTCGGAACTCAGGTTAACAAAGTGGTGGTTCAGGCCGACTGGAAATTCCGCAAGGGGGTTGACAACATCAGCAATCTGTACGTTCAAAACAGTTTGGGCGAAATGGTACCGCTCGGCGGTGTCGTCAACTTGAGCAAAGTTTTGGCTCCCAGCACGATCAACCGCTACAACCAGTATCCCTCCGCTTCGATCACTATTATGGGTAATCCGGCGTACAGCACCGGCGAAGCGATGGATGCGATTGAAAAGCTGGCCAAAGAAGCATTACCGCAAGGTTACAGTTATGAGTGGTCGGGCATGAGCTTTCAGGAAAAGGCCAACCAGGGACAAATCGGTTACCTGATTATCCTGGCGCTTACCTTCGCTTATTTGTTTTTGGTGGCACAATACGAAAGCTGGAGTACGCCGATCCCGGTGTTGGCTTCGGTGTCGGTAGCAATGGTCGGCGCTCTGCTCGGCTTGTTTATTCACGGACTGCCACTCAGCATTTACGCACAGCTCGGTTTGATTCTGCTGGTTGGTCTGGCCGCCAAAAACGCGATTTTGATTGTGGAGTTTTCTAAAGAAGAACGCGAAAACGGCGCCACCATCAACAAGGCAGCCATGACCGGACTGAAAGAACGGTTCCGTGCGGTGCTGATGACAGCCTTCACCTTTATTCTGGGTGTGCTGCCGATGGTGGTCGCAACCGGTGCCGGCGCCAACAGCCGTATTGCAATCGGGGTTCCGGTATTTTACGGAATGCTGGTCGGAACCGCTGTCGGACTGATCGTTATTCCGATGTTATATGTTCTGTTCCAGACTTTAACCGAAAAACTGACCGGACCGACGCCCAGTACCAAAACGGAATAGGTTCTCGGAAAAACGCCGCCGCCACGCGGCGTTTTTTATTGCTGTTTGCGGAATAACGGGGTTAAACTAAAGGCAAGGATGTTTTTTGCCAAAAGTGCATTATCTCAAACAAAAAAAGAAGGAGAAAGAAATGAACAAACTGTTTTATCTGCTTATCGGCGCTGCCGTATTAAGCGGCTGCTCCAAAAGCAACGAAACCTGCGGCACATACAACGGCACTCTTCCCGCTGCCGACGGCCCGGGCATTGAGATGACCGTTCGTTTGGGACCGGACAATAAATTTGAAAACAAGCTGGTTTATATTGATGCCGAAGACGGCACTTTTTACGAACAAGGTACCTACAGTCAAAACGGCGACTTGATTGAGCTTAAGAGCGGTGACGAAATATCCTATTACAAAGCAGAACCGGAACAATTGCGACGGCTGGACAGCGAGAAACAGGAGATTACCGGCGCTCTGGCCGACTACTACATTTTGAAAAAAACGAAACAATGTAACGGAAAGTAAAATGACAGTCGAAGGCGAAACAAAATTAAAAAACAAAGAAAGACAAAAATGTGAGATATGGACTCGCATTATGGGCTATTTTCGGCCGGTATCCGGTTATAATCCGGGCAAAAAAGCCGAATTTTACGAACGTCGTTACTTCAGCGAGGAAAAAGCGCTCGAAAATATAAATTCCTCAAAGGATTCTGACACGGATCCTGCCTCTCCGGACGAAAACGGAGAAGAAACCACTGCGCCGACCAAGCACTGATCATATCTTCGGCCTTTTTACAAAGCAGCAAAATTTATATAAACAAACTGTAGAAATTGCCGCTGTTGATGATTATTTTACTTGCGGCAGGCGGAAAAGAAGCTTCACCGAAGCTTTCCGGGTGCTTTGCTTCATCTAAACTGACAGAATTTTCAAGGTCCGTCAAAACATTTCATTTCTGACAGAAACCGTAATAAAACGGCGGGCCTTGGAAAGTCTTTAAAATATCTTTAAACTCGTCAAAGCCTGCCCCTGCTTAAAATATTTCAATCGGCAGGCTTTGATTTTTCAGCAACGGAGAAAAGAATGGAAGTAAAAATCTTATACGGCACCGAAACCGGCAATTCGGAAACTCTCGCTCATCAGGCCCAACAGGCACTGGAAAGCGCCGGAATGCAGGCCGAGGTCTTGAATATGGAAGACATCAAGGCTCAGGACCTCGAAAAAATGCCTTATATTCTCATGATTACCAGCACTTGGAATGACGGAGAACCGCCGTCAAACGCCCAAGAACTGCATGATGAGCTGCAAACGGCCGACCTTGATCTGTCAAACTCCAAGTACGCGGTACTGGGTTTGGGAGAATCTTATTACGAACACTTTTGCCAAGCCGCAATTGACTTTGACGAATATCTGGCTAAAGACGGCGCCGAGCGTCTGCTAGAGCTGGAAAAAGCCGATGGCGACTTCGAAGATACCTTTGACAACTGGATCAACAATGTTGCCAACCGCCTCAAAGCCTGATCAATTTATATTTGCTTTCAAAAATGCCCGGAATCATCTCCCGGGCATCATTTTTAATCCGAAACGCTTTCCGCTTGTTTCACTTTAATATTTTCAATCCTTTCAGCCAGCCCGAAAGCCCCATCGTCCGGCTGCCGTAACCGACCCATCCATCTGACTGCACCCTGCAGCCTTTGCAAGCGGTTGTCATATCTTTGACTGTATTCATAGCCCCGCCACCGCCGTGGGTTATAAACGGAACAACCGTTTTTCCCGCCAGATCATGACTTTCCATAAAACTGCTTACTTGCGGCGTAATAGTTCCCCACCAAACCGGAGAACCGATAAAAATAATGTCATAACGGGAAATATCGTCAACCGTAGCGGTTAAACGGGGACGAAAACCGTCTCGCAGTTCCTGTTGAACCTGCCGGGTCATTTCCCGGTATGAACCCGGATAAGTTCCTTCGGCTTTGATTTCAAACAGATCGCCGCCGGTTTGTTTCTGAATCGC
Source organism: uncultured Azospirillum sp. (assembly GCA_900539605.1). Lineage (GTDB taxonomy): Bacteria > Pseudomonadota > Alphaproteobacteria > RF32 > CAG-239 > JAFUYI01. Next base: position 10,190 of record UQCS01000023.1, read on the forward strand.
TTCCGCTACTTCTTTGGTATTGCCGCTGTAGGAATAATAGGCAATCAGAATTTGAGGTGTGTTTGTTTCTTGTTGATTCTGCACGGCGCCGGCTGGAACCGAAAAGGCTGTCATTAGAAGGGCTGCCGCGCTTAACAATCGAATTTTACTCATCTTTATTCTCCTTTATTTTAAAATGCTTGCTCTTTATTTACGATAGATCGGTTGATAATTTTCGACTTCGGTTTCTTTGATCAGATTAATCGCGGTCAAAGCATTGGGAAGCCCGATATACGGAATCGCCTGAACCATCGCCGCCAACAGAGTTTGTTTGTCATTACCGGCTTTCAAATTGCCCATAATGTGAGCCGACAATTGTTTTTCGGCACCGAGTGCCGTCAAAACGACCAGAGCCAACAACTCGCGTTGTTGCAGCGTGAGCCCTTTACGGGTATAAAAATCGGCAAAACAAAATCCGGTCAGAATTTCGGGCACCTTGTCCTTATATTGACCCGGCAATGTTTCCATGGCCATCCTGACCTCATCACCGTAAAGAGCAGCCTGAAGTGCGGCTCCCTTTTCCAACCGGTTTTCCTCATTGATCGTAGACCCGTTTTCGAGCGGCAGTTCGATCCCGCGTTCCCGCATCACCTGATTAAACACCCCGATGGCATTTAACGTACGCGGAAAACCGATAAAAGGCGCACAGCCATAAATAGATTCGCGGATTTCCAGCGGCGTGTTGCCGACATTCAGTGCGGCATTGACATGTGCTTTCAGCTGTGGCAAAGTTTGCAATGTCGTCAGTGAAACCACCGTGATCAATTCACGCATTTTCGGATTCGCTTCACCGATATAAAAAACTTCTCCGAAAATAGACCTTTGAAGAATCTCCATAAATTCGGGATCAGTCGGATCAGGCACCCTTTCGGCTGCAAACAATTGTTTGTATGTTTGATCTGCCCGTTGTTCTCTTGTCATGTTTCCTCCTGTTTGCTGAGCTGATGCCGCCTCGCCGAACAATACCAGACAAAAGGCAACAGCATATTTTATCAAATTCATTATTCAATCTCCCAAAGTGATAATGACACAGTCTAATCTTTAGAGTTAACTCGAAGTCAAGCTCTTTTTTAATTTTTTTACATCAATGTAGAAAAGAGGCGGCCGTTATTTGTCCGCCAAATGGTAACTTTGCTCAATACGTTGATAAATTTCCTCAAGCGGAACCGAACCGTCCAGGCAAATCGTAACCCAATGACGTTTGTTCATATGGTAACCCGGAAAATATTTGCACCTATCTACCAGAGAATCGATTTTTTCCGGCTCTGTTCTTAGGTCAATAATTTCAATCATCTGATCTCCCAAAAGACCGATGCGTTTCTTTTTTACGGTTAGCAGCGCAGCGTACCACTTTCGGGTATCCGCGCGGCGGATCACAGCGTTTGACGGAAACTTCTTCCACAAAAACTCCGGCCGGTCTTGATATTTTTGCCGGATATGCTCAATGATCTTACCGGCATAATCACTGGTAAAAACTTTGGTTTCAAAACAGTTGTCGGCAATTGCCCGCAACACCTCCGCACAATCAGTGCGGACCTTGCCGACAAAAACCCCGACGGCATCGGTTAAATGCAAAACATATTCATCTCCGGTATCGGGATCGTAAACGGTTGTTTTGACCTTGCCGTTGTCCAAAACTTTCACCGCAATTTTCAACTGACCGTCAGCGATTGCCGTTTGGTAAACGTAACCGTCCGCTTCGCGTACAAAACCGAAAGAAGACAACAGGCTTCGAATAACGGCTTTATTTTCAAATGCAGATTGACCGAACATAATTTTCCTCTCGCAAGTTTCTGTCATTTTAACTCACCTCTCCGCCGCCGTCAAAACAATTTCACCGCTCAAAAGCTTGTTTCTGACCAATCGGGAATGACTAAAGAAGAAAAGGGAAAACTTTTAGGTGGACAAGAAAAAATAAACTTGCATAAAATGCCACGGTTATAAAAAAACTCCCTTTGTCGGGAGTTTTTTATGGTGGGCCCTGCCTGACTCGAACAGGCGACCAGACCGTTATGAGCGGCCTGCTCTAACCAACTGAGCTAAGGGCCCGTAATTTAACTGGCTAGAAAATATGTCAGAATATGATTTGAGTCAAGCTCTTTTTACGCCCGCACCCACCGGCAAAATCGTATTTTTATCGACAAAACAATTGACTTGTCCGGTTGTTTCCGTTAAAATTTTGCTGAATTTAAATTTTTAATTACAATTACTATGAATAAAATCGATGAAATCATCTCAAAACGAGACACAACGCCGGAAAACCGTCGTCTTTATTGTCTGGTGCTGTTCGACTACTATTTAGACCTTTATCACAAATTGGTCGAACAAAGATTTCCCAACCTCAAGCATCATGGAATTAACAACAAAGCCATGATCAACTTTTTATTCGTCTGTCTCCACAGTGTTGAAGACAGTTACGGATTGTTTGAAATGTTTCAGCATTTCAAAATCGGATGCGGGTGGAGTCACCGGATTATAGATGTCTCACAACCCGATGTCGAACGGCTGTTTGCCATGATGCCCGGTTATCGGCTGACCGGTCACAAATGGGAGAAAAAAAACCCGCAGCAGCGATCCCGTATTTGGGAAAGCTTGGATGGTCACCCCGTCGCCGATTTCATTAAGGATTCTTCCGTCAGCCAATACGCTGTCATGATCGACCGCGGTATCAACGAGCTGATTTCCCTGATGCCCGGCGACTGTTTAATAGACCTCACGCTGCGGCGCCAAACTCAAACTGACTGGATCAAATGGATGAATCTGACCGGCCGGTTTAACCTTACGCAAAACGCCGTCAATGGCATCAAAAGCCGCAATATCAACATCTGCCAGAACTTCACTGTCGAAGAGCTGGGCGCAGACAAGCAGCTTTTGCTGAAAGGCCTTTAAACAGCCCCACCAAATAAAAAGTTCCGGTAATCATACCGGAACTTTTTATTTGCTCAATTTTTTGCCGGTCTTCACTGTGTTCTTCTATCAAGCTCTTTGCCCATGCCATAAGTTCACTCCGGAACTCTATTCCCTCCCTTATATCGCCTCATCAGATCATCCATCTTTCTTAGCAATTCGGAAAGAATAATAATAGGGCACTTTTTTGTCCCTGTTTCCCTATTACTCTCCATAACGTATAAACGGCACATTATTAACAGCTTAAGAACAGTTAATGATTAATACAACCCAAAGATGCAGGGAACTTTTCATATAAAAAGACAGCCTTGCGACGCAAAATCGCAAGGCTGTCCAATATGGCTCCGGCTGTCGGATTCGAACCAACGACCAATCGGTTAACAGCCGATTGCTCTACCGCTGAGCTAAGCCGGAATAATATGCTGTGGAGGCCGGTACCGGAATCGAACCGATATAGAAGGATTTGCAGTCCTCTGCATAACCACTCTGCCAACCGGCCACAATACCGTCGCACATTCAATGAGATTATATATACAATCTTTTTCGATCACGTCAATAACTTTTTTTGCATAAATCTTAAAAAAATGCTTTTTTTTTCTCGCGCTTGTTCTATCATCGCCGCAGGTTAACAACATAAAGGCAGCAATCATGAAAATAGCAATCGCATCCGACCACGGAGGTTTTGATTTAAAACAGGAACTTATCCGCCATTATGCCGATCTGGGCATCATATTGCAAGACCTCGGCACCCATAATACCGATTCCTGCGATTATCCCGACGCCGCTAAAAAAATGGCCGAAGTTATCCTTAACGGCCAGGCAGAACTCGGGATCTTAATCTGCGGAACCGGAATCGGCATTTCGATTGCCGCCAACCGTTACCACGGCATCCGCGCCGCTCTGTTATATGATGATTTTACAGCCGAAATGGCCAAAAAACACAATAATGCCAACGTTATCGTTTTCGGCGGCCGCACTATGTCGGTTCCAGATGTTATCCGGCGGATCGGAATTTTTATGCAAACCGAATTTGAAGGCGGCCGTCACAACCGCCGAATCGAGAAAATTGAGGAGGGAAAATAATGATGGATTTTGAAAAAGATCTGGCAGAGGAAGATCAGGAAATTACAACTGCCATTAATCGCGAACTGCAGCGCCAACGCGATCAAATTGAATTAATCGCCTCGGAAAATATTGTGTCAAAGGCTGTTTTACAGGCACAAGGATCCATTTTGACCAACAAATATGCCGAAGGTTACTCCGGCAAACGCTACTATGGCGGCTGTGCCTTTGTTGACGAAGTGGAAAATCTGGCAATTGAACGCGCCAAAAAACTGTTTAACGCAAAGTTTGCCAACGTTCAGCCGCATTCGGGATCTCAGGCCAACACCGCCGTTTATGTGGCTCTGCTGCAGCCGTTTGACACCATTCTCGGAATGTCGTTGGATGCCGGCGGCCATCTTACTCACGGCTCAAAAGTTTCCATTTCCGGCAAATGGCTCAAGGCCGTTCCTTACGGTGTCAGAAAAGAAGACGGATTGATTGATTACGATCAGGTGGAACGGCTGGCTCAAGAGCATCAGCCGAAGTTGATCATCGCTGGCGGATCGGCTTATCCACGACAAATTGATTTTGCGCGCTTCCGCCGGATTGCCGACAGCGTCAATGCTTATCTGATGGTGGATATGGCGCACTTTGCCGGTTTGGTCGCCGGGGGCTGCCACCCCAACCCGCTGGAATATGCGGACGTTGTCACCACCACCACCCACAAGACTTTGCGCGGACCGCGCGGCGGCATGATCTTAACCAACAACGAAGAACTGGCCAAAAAAATCAATTCGGCAATTTTCCCCGGCACCCAGGGCGGCCCGTTGGAACATATTATCGCCGCCAAAGCGGTCTGTTTCAAAGAGGACCTGAGCGAATCGTTTAAGGCTTATGCGGCTCAGGTGGTCAAAAACGCCAAAGTTCTGGGCGACGTTTTAAAACAGCGCGGACTCGACTTGGTCTCCGGCGGCACCGATACCCATCTGCTGCTGGTTGACCTGCGTCCCAAAGGATTAACCGGAGACGTGGTAGCACAAAAGCTGGAGGAGGCTCACATTACTTGCAACAAAAATGCGATTCCGTTTGACCCGCAACCTCCAAAAATCACTTCGGGTATCCGCGTCGGTACGCCCGCCGGAACGACTCGCGGCTTTAAGGAAAAGGAATTCACATTGATCGGCAACTGGATCGGCGATATAATTGATGCTTTGGCTGCCGGCAACGCCGAAAAAACAATCGAAGAAATCAGGCAGAAAGTCCTTACGCTTTGTGGAAAGTTCCCGATTTATTAAATTCAGACTTAAGAAAAACTCCCCAAAAATCGGGGAGTTTTTTTATATTTATCAAAAAAGGATCCTTTTCCGATCCCCTCTTCTCTTTACCGGCAACTGACTTGTCAGATTAACCTGGCAAAATATCGTTTGCCGGAAGAGCATCTTCTGCTCTGCAATAAAAATCCCCCGAAAATTGCTTTTCAGGGGATTTGACTCTTCATAAAAAATAATACGCAAGATCAATTTTCATCGTCGCGTGATACCAACTCTTCCAACACTTCAATGTCTTGATCGTCAATTTCTTCGGCCTCAACCCGGTAAGATTCGTCAAACCAGTTGCCGAGATCAATATCGGCACAGCGCTTTGAACAAAATGGCCGGTATTTTCCCAATGGCACCACCTTACCGCAAATCGGACAGCGGCAGGTTTTCAAAACTTCACCCATTTTAAGCTCCTTTTTCAACCCGTCCGGTTCCGTTGCAGGTATGGCACGGATCACTCATCAGATCCTGCAACGTAGGACGGCGGCGCACCCGGATGATTTCAACCAAGCCGGCCCGGCTCAACCCGGCAACATGGCTTTTGATGCTGTCTTTTGCCAGTTCCTGTTCCAGAATTTCCAATAACGGCTTAATATATTTATATTCCGAATGGCCGGCAAAGTCGATCACGATTTTACCCGACAAATTACGCAAACGAATCTGCCGTGCAATTTCATAAGCAGCCTCTTCATTAATACGATTCAACGAACCACCGCCGCTGTCACGTCCGCTGTCCACATCAATGGCAGTACAGGCGCGAGTCTCCTCAATACTGATCCTTCCGCCGCCTCTGAGAGCAACTTCTTTCTCCAACGCCGATGCTATAACTTCTTCAATACCATATTCTTCAAACGGATTATTGCTCAGCTCGACGTCAAAAGCATCCCCGTATTGTTGGCGAACTTCTGCTTCAACGTTGCGACTGTTGGTTACCAGTTTATGCAAACCGTGCAAATGGCGCGCCAGATGTTCAAACAAAGTATCGGGCTTGGCAAACAGCAGACTCGGCGCGGTTACCGTGCGTGCTTTCATCCGAATATGTTCATAGGTATCGCGCAGTTTCTCCATTTCGGCGGCAATGGTGGCAAAATCGACTTCGGTAGACGCCGTCCGCAATACCCATCCTTCCTGTCCGGTCATATTCTCTTTGACTTTTTCCATATATTCGGCCATTTTATGTTTGTCTTCAATTTTTGAAGACGCTTCGACACGCAGACGATAGGGACAATAAACGACATAATTGCCCACCAGTTGAACTGCACGTACAAGTCTTGCGTTTTTCTCCGCTCTTTTCTCCTGAGACACCTGAACGACAATACTCTGCCCCTCAGTCAGTTTCATTTCCGCAACACCTGTTTCCTCGGCATTCAGAAAACCTTCGCGCCCGTCGCCGATATTAACGAAAAAACCTTCCTTATCCCCGGCCAACATCACTTTTTTGCTGATTTTTCCCAAATAAATATTACCGCTGATCGCCTGATTCTCAGTAATAATTTCCAACTCAGCCACCTGACCGCCTTCAATCAGGGCAATCCCCGAAACCGAAGAATTTTTATCATAAACAATTGTTTCTACACTCATTTTATCCCCGCTCCGTTCAATAAGTTTTGAGTTTCATACAACGGCAGTCCGACAATTCCCGAATACGAACCGACAATTTTGCGGACAAACCCGGCAAAGCACCCCTCAATTTTGTAACCGCAGCAGCCTACCCATTCCCGGGTTGCCACATAATCCGCGATTTCCTTTTCCGACAATCTTTTGGTCACCACCCGGGAATCAACCAACCGCAAGGCCTCGCGTCCGTTCTTGTCAATCAGGCAAACGGCGCTGATGGCATGGCTGGCCCGCCCCGAAATCAGACGCATGGTTTGTTTTTGTTCTTCATCACTGGCCGCCTTGTGCAAAACCCGTCTTCCGACAACGGCAATGGTGTCGCAGGCCAAAATATTTTCGCCCGGATGCATCGTCGCCACCCGGCGCGCTTTTTCCAACGCCATTCGTTTGACATAACGCGAAGGCGTTTCAAACGGCTGCCGGCTTTCATCAATATCCGCCGGACAAACGGTTTTGGGACAAAAGTTGATTTGTTGCAAAAGCGCCAAACGGTGCGGCGAGGACGAAGCCAGTATAAAGTCTTTTGTTTCCATTATTTTATTTCAGTCTTCGCTGTAAGTTTTTTCCATTCTTTCGTGACGTTCCTGAGCCTCGATCGAAAGCGTGGCGACCGGGCGGGCTTCCAAACGTTCCACCCCGATCGGTTCGCCGGTTTCTTCACAATAACCATAAGTTCCGTCTTCTATTCTTTTCAGGGCGTCGTTAATTTTGCTGATCAGTTTGCGGGCACGGTCTTTGGTGCGCAAATCAAGTGCCTTGTCGGTTTCCATCGAAGCGCGATCCAACTCGTCCGGCTGATTAAGACCGCCCTGGCGCAATTCTTCAAGGGTATCCTGGGATTGTGCAAGCAGGGATTTTTTCCACTCCATCAATTTGCGGCGAAAATATTCAACCTGAAATTCATTCATATATTCTTCGTCATTCGAAGGCCTGTAATCAGGGGGAAGAATTACTGACGTTTCAACCATGTGTCTCTCCATCTAGTTATATTGTTACAATCGGTTTCATATAGCCCACTATATATAAATTTCAATGCTTTTCTTCAAGTAAAAAATCACCTTGCGCCCAGTTTTCGGCCGCCGCGGCAATGTTTTACTGAAACTGCCACGTAATCACATTCTCCTGGTTATGTTTACAGGCTTTTTGTGCATTGGCAAAATCCATCGGCAGAGCCGATTCGTTGTTTCCCTGCCAGGTAAAATATTTACTGTTAACCTTAATATGCATCAAATGCGAATTATACCCGGTCATCCAGTCCACCATTGCCAGCTCCAGACATGGGACATAAGGCAACCCTTTAAAAGTAATCGTGTAGGCACTGTTTTGCTGCACAGCCTCAAGCTCGACATCGCCGTGATAGGCATGATACAAGTTCTCGCCGTCCGCCATGTCACCGGGAACGATTTTCTCCTTCACCATTTGCTTGACTTTCAGATCCTTAAAATTCTGGGACGACGCAAACCGAAAATCGATATTTTTTTGCAACTCGACAATCTGCTGAGTCACACGGCTCATCCGATATTTGTCGAGCATGTTGTTAATCAGCGAAATGATAGAAATCGCCAGCATTGAAATCACGGCAATAAAACCGATTGACTCAATCAACGTATATCCGGCCTCGGCTTTCAACCTGTTCATAACACAACTCCTTTGCGGAATGTTTCCATTTTTTACTTTACTTTCCGAAATCGTAGTTTAATTATATTAAAAAGTGATAAAGAAAGGAACAAAAATGCAAAAAATAACCACAGTTATGCTGCTTACGGCCGCTTTCGGGCTCAATGCAGGAAACGCGGCTGCCGTCGAAAACGACTACAAACCCTATCTCGGCGTCAATTATGCCTATGACACCGTCAAAGCGGACGACTATCACTCTTACCACAATTCCGGCTCCCTTACTTTGGGTTCCGTTTATAATCCGTATTTCGGTACCGAACTGTTTTACCAGTATTCCGACAAACACAAATTTCATGCAACCGACAACCTTAAAGATTCCGCTTTTCAGGCCTATGGCCTGGATATGCTGGCTTACCTGCCGCTGGGCAGCGACGGCGCTTTTGCACCGACGGCAACAATGGGAATCGGCGAATATACTTTCAAACACAACTACCGCTTTTCTCACGACCGTCGGGATCACGGATGGGGCTATCGCTTCGGCGGCGGCCTGACTTACAACATCGATCAAAACTGGTCAGCGCGTTTTTTGGCCCGTTACATTAAAACAGACCAACTGGAAAATCTCGATCACATCACCGAGTATTCGCTGGGCATCCGATATACCTTCAGATAAACCGGTCTCGGCTCTTGCGACGCACCGCTGTCCAAACAGCGGTGCTTTTTTATATCACCAGCAATGTCATTTTCCCTTGTCATTCCTATTTTAGGCAAAAAAAATCCCTCAAAGGACGAGGGGTTGGGGGGAAAATCCTTTGAGGGCAGTCTCGGTGGAAAGTGTACTTAATAATTGGTTATTCTTCAACATATCCTTCTTCGGTTACCGTTTCTTCAACCACGGTATCATTACCGGAGTTTCCGGACATATTATTATTCCGAACGGCGGCCTTACGGGCAGCAGCGGAAGCTGCTGTGTCGGCCGGGACAGCTGCCGGTGAAACCGAAGTTCTGGCATCGGTCGGAGTTTTGTCGGTTGCCGGTACAACAACGTCATACTCTTCTTCAACAACCAAAATTCCGTCTCCGTTCGTTTGGGTATCTTGCGCATTTTTATTCTGTGCCACGGCGTTGCCGATATAATATCCGACCGTAGCCAACAACGTAAACATTATCAAAGCGGACAGCTTTTTCATGATTTTCATCCTTTTACTATTGTTACATGTCATTATCAGATATTGTGTCTCACTGACTTCCATTCAATAGATATTGAGATTATAATCGTTTTTTTTCATCTCCCGGCACCACCGCCGGAAGACAACTTCCGAAGACTTATCCCTCCTCTAAAAAACATTCACGGCAGACGAAAAATTCTTGCACATATCACAAAAAATGCCGCATTTTCATGCGGCATAATCAAAAAAAGACCACAGTGTTTTACTGAATTTGTTGCAGGGTAATCGTAACCCGCCGGTTTTGGGCACGGCCGGCTTCAGTGGCGTTTGACGCAACCGGATACTGAGAACCGTAACCGTATACGCTGATTCTTGCCGGAGAGACATTCCGCAAAATCAGATAATCGGCAACTGCCTGAGCACGTCTCAGCGACAATTGATTATTATAATCGGCTTTACCGACATTGTCGGTATATCCGGCAACAATAACATTAGTTTTGTTATACTCTTCCAATACCTTCGCAACCGAATCAAGCGTATGGTTAAATCCGGTTTTAAATACTGCCGAATCAAAGTCAAAAGTAATATTGCTCGGCATAATCAGCTGAATCTGTCCATTTTCCAACACCGCAACCTGAATGTCGGTTCCGACCAGTTCCTGACGCAGCTTTCTTGCCTGCAAATCCATATATCCTCCGGCAGCTGCACCGCCGACTGCCCCGATCCCGGCACCGATCAAGGCACCTTTTTCACCGCCGACCAGTGCGCCGACTCCGGCGCCGACGGCAGTTCCGATACCGGTTCCCCAAGCCGTTTTGGAAACTTTGCTTTGTCCGGTATATGGATCCGTTGCACAACCGCCGAACAGACTGACGGCCAACAATAAGCTCAATACAGATTTTCGCATCTTTGTTCTCCTGTTTGCAAAATTAATTACCGCCAGAATAAATGCTTTTTTACAAATTGCAAGAAGGAACCTTTCTCAAACATCAAAAAAGGGCACCCGTCACAACTTTTCGGCGATAAGAAAGGCAAGATTCAATTATCATACAAAAATCCCCGGTATAGCCCGGGGATTTTCAAAGGCTTCAGCTTCGAGAAGCTATTTTTCGAGCTCTTCCAGCACCATTTTCTTCAAAGTAACGTTATCAGCCTTGCCGGTTGCAAAAACAGGAAGTTTCTCCATATACAGAATCACCCGTGGCAGATACAATTCCGACATTGAATTTGCTTTAATATAAGCGTGTAACCCTTCTTGCGTAACGTTCTTGTTGTTGGTTGCCAGGACGATCTGTTCGCCTTTGCTTTCATGCGGGGTGGCCACCACACCGTACTGAAATTCGCCATCGGCCTCATAGGCCTTGCAGACCATTTCATGAACGGCATTAAGCGAAACCATCTCGCCACCGATCTTGGCAAAACGTTTAATCCGGTCCCGGATATAAACGAAGCCGATTTCATCAATCTCGACCACGTCTCCGGTATGATACCAGCCGTCCTTAAGCGGTACCAGCACCCCCGGATTGTCAGGCATGATATATCCCATCATAATGTTGGGCCCGCGCACCACCAGTTCGCCCCCTTTTTCGATTCCCGGCACCGGTTCGATTTTATACTCAATGGCAGGCAACAGTTTGCCGATTGAACCAAACCGGTTGAAGATACGGTTGTTGGCGCTCACCACCGGCGAACACTCGGTCGACCCATATGCTTCCAGCACCCGGATGCCTAAACGTTCCATCCAAATATTGCGGGTATCCGGCTTAACCGCTTCGGCGCCCCCGAACATAAAGCGAATGTTGTGAAAATCGAACGGATGGGCAATTCTTCCGTAACCGCGGAAAAACGTATCGGTACCAAACATGATTGAAGCGCCGGTCTCATACACAATTTCCGCAACCACGCGATAATGCAGCGGTGACGGATACAAGAACAACTTAGCCCCTTCAAACAACGGAAACAACGTACCGACCACCAGCCCGAAACTGTGAAACATCGGCAACGCGTTAAAAACGGTATCGGTCACATTGATCGTTTCAATTGCCGACATTTGCTTAATATTCGAAATAATATTGGCATGGCTCAAAACCACCGCCTTCGGCGCCCCTTCGGAACCTGAGGTAAACAGAATCACTGCCTTGCGATTGCCGCCTTTTTTGATTGGCACCCGTTTGATTTTATAGCGCAGATAAGCATTGACCTTGTCCCACAAGCCGATTTCCTTAGCCATTTTCTCCAGATAGAAAACCTTTACGCCGGCTTCTTCGATCATCTTAACCGCATCTTCCATCTTGGCGGTTTTGACAAACATCAACGACGTAATCACAATCCGCACCTGAGCGGTTTTGCACATCGAAATCATATTTTGCGCGCCGACCGAGAAATTCAGCATAACCGGAATTCTTCCGTAAGCGGACAATCCGAAAAAGCTGCACAAAGCCGCCACCGAGTTAGGCAGCAACATACCGACATGTTCTTCCGGTTCGGTGCGGCGTTTAAAATATTTGCCGATCACAAAAGATTTTATGATAATATCACGATACGACTGCTGCTTGCGTTGGACGTCTTCAACAAACTTCGGCCGCCGGAACAAACCTTTTTTGGCATGAACTTTGGCAGTTTTCATCAACTGGGCAAACAGTGAAATATTGGGATTGTACCGAACTTCAAAACTCATCTCGCGCAGAATCATATAAACTTCGTTGCTGATATGATCACGTTGACGGCGCAATTCGTCTTTTAAGCGAAAACTGCGCGGCTTGCCGACAATCACCCGTACTTTGGGCAGTGGCCTATGCGGCAGCTTGCCTTTCGTTTTTGAGAAATAGCCGTACTGCGGTCCTTCAATCCATACCGGAATCAGCGGCGCTTTCGACTTGTCGGCAACCAGGCCTGGTGCTTCATAAATTTTCATCAGGCCGCCGCTTTCGGTCACACGCCCTTCCGCAAAAATAACGCACAGGCGCCCGCTGTCAACTTTAGCGATCAGTTCTTTAATATCCCCCGGCTCAATCGGGTTAAAAGGCATAATATCGGCTGTACGCATCAAAAAGCGGATCAGCCGGTTGCGATACAAATGTCCGTTTAACGCAAACACCGGATTGCCGGGCAGAAAAGCGAACAACAAAATCGGATCCAGATAGGAAACATGATTTGAAACATATACCCCTTTTTTCGGCGTCTTTTTCTCGTCAAATTCTATCGAGCATTTCACTTTAAACAAGTTGAAAACGGATCTCAAACAAAATCTTACAAAATTTCGCAAAGCGATAGTCTCCACAGTTTTATCAATAATCATAATCTACTCTTACTGCCTGAATTTTGTAAAGAATAAAAACGCTTTTACTTAACCAATTATTAAGTTTTTTGTCTAATTCGTTGAAAATAATAATTTTTTAATAAAATATACAGGGGATAAAATTAAATGCTTGATTTTTGACTACATTTTGTTTACACATTTCAGGCGTAACATTTTATTTCGTTTTGTTGCAAACGGAAAAACCGCCCGTTGAACATAATAAATAATATCATAAATCTCATGTCGCGGTTCCGCCATTGCAAAATGTTGCAAGGTTTAAACTACAATAAGATTTTTTAAAATGAAAAGACTAATGACTTTGACCGCTCTCGGAGTGGTTCTTGCCTGTTCAAATGCCAACGCATCTGGATTTTTCTTAAAAGAACAATCGGCTTCCGCCCAAGGAAACGCTTTTGCCGGCGCCACCGCCGGGGCCGAGGATATATCCTATTCGTTCTACAACCCGGCCGTTTTGGCCAAACACAAAGGGACCAACGTTTACGTCGGCGGTACATGGATTTCGCCGCGTTCGACTGCCAAAAACGCTGTCAACGAATTTGGCGAAACCAGCGGCTATGTCGACAATATCGTCCATGCCGCCATGTCTCCGCATTTTTACCTTTCTCATCAGTTCAATGACAAGATAACCGGCGGCATCTCGCTTAATGTTCCCTACGGTATGATTACCAAATATGACAGCAACTGGGCCGGACGCATGCACGGCACATTGTCAAAAGTAACCGCCGCCACTGTCACCCCGATGGTCGCCTATCGGGCAAATGACAAATTATCGCTTGGCGCCGGTATGCAAATTCAGTATATCAAAGCTATTTTGCGCAACGGCGTCCGTCAGGCAACCCCGCTCGGCGCTATCGAAGACAATGCCAACCTCAACGGTGACACACTTGATATTGGCTATCAGCTGGGTGCCTTATACGAGTTTACCCCGGCAACCCGCGTCGGCGTCGGCTATCGCAGCCAAATCAGACACAAACTCAAAGGCGAAGTCAACTTCGACGGCGCAATGGGTGCCGGCGGCCTGCTGTCTCAGCTCGGTGCACTTGGCCCCAACGGACTCAATCAGGACATTTCAGCCCGCTTGACCACGCCGGCCAGTTTCTCAGTCGGTGCCTATCATGATATTAACGACCGTTGGGCGGTTATGGCAGAATACAGCCGCGTTTTCTGGTCCAGCTTCAAAAACCTGAATATTGTCGGTGCCAACAAACCCAACCTCAGCTTCACCGAAGAAAATTGGAAAGATACCGATTTTTATGCCCTCGGTACAAACTACAAACTGGATGACCAGTGGAAACTGCGTCTCGGTATTGCGCTCGACAAAAGTGCGGTCGGCGATGAATACCGCACGCCGCGTATTCCCGATGCAAACCGCATTTGGTACTCGGCCGGCTTGCAGTATCAATATAACGAACAGCTGACTTTCAACTTTGGCTATACCTATATTCATGCCGACAAGAGCAAAGTCAACCTGCGCGGTGACCACATCGGCGACGCTTCCCGCGGCGCCCTCAAGGCAGACTACTCCAACCGCGTCAACATTTTTGCCTTTTCACTCAATTACAATTTCTAAGGCAAATATGTAAGTTTCGTTTATTTGAAACTTTCCTAAAAAAAAGCACTGTTTCATCTGAAACAGTGCTTTTTAAGAATGTAGGAACTGCTC
>UQCS01000024.1 GCA_900539605.1 uncultured Azospirillum sp.
CCGCGCCGCTTTCGAGAACAAAGTCTCGGTTACTCTCAACAATCAGCTGAACAATCTTGAGACGGAAATTGACATTAAAGAGTTCAATTTCGGTCAGGTCAGGACCAGTATTACCTACGGTGTCGGCGATGGCAGCCGAACGGACGGATTTGTTCAAATTGCAGATTCTGTTATGTTTTATAACGTGGAATATGACAATTTCTCATTTGCATTTGAACTTCCTTTTGAAGTGGCCGTTTACAATGACAAAGTGACGCGGCAGACAATGCCCTATCATCGTTACGGAAACGTTGTCGACAAGGGCAGCAGCGTGAAAGATCTGGAGATTGAAGTCGAGGACATCGGCAAATGGCAGAATGTCCGTGTGCGTAAGCTCTACCAACATGATATCTCGGTAGATTTTAACGGCAAAAGCTACAACCTCACGGCAAAGATTATCTTGAAAAAGACTTTGCAAACCAATGGTGAAAATACGGTGTTGAAATGTGAGCTGATTGATTCCGGAACAGAAGTTTTGCTCAACGAAGAGAGCAGCACCATGTACAAATCATGGATTAAGGTAAAACAGACGATGCTGAACGGCAGTACGCGCGAACAAACCTATACGGTTGACGATATGTACGGATCTTTGGATCATGAGCTGTTGGACTTTAAGAAGCTTCAGGATAAAAACATTATGCAACAAAACACTTCGGTTATCGATGTTGACGATGTCGTCATCTCGGCCGGCGATGTTGTTTATGTGCATAAAGTCGAGCGCAGTTATGTTGTTGATTATAACTATTTTTCGTTAAACTTCAAACTGCAGCACAACGAAGCCTACTATGATGACGGCATTACGACAATCAAATTCCCGTCTTTTAAGCACGAGAATTTTGCGGATGAAGGCAAGTTAACCTTTGTCGGTGACTTTGTCGATGGTGGTTTTGAGTTTTCCGAATATTGGTTTGCTCATACGATTACGGCTGATTTCGGTTCGGTGAAACATACCGGATTACGTGATTTTCAGGTGATTACGCCCAAGCAATAAGCGTAGTTGCCCGAATGGTAAAAAGACGCCGCACCCGGTAGGGTACGGCGCCTTTTTTGTGAAACAGGTTGTTGTCAAATAAAAAACCGCTCCGAAGAGCGGTTTTTGTTGAGAACCTGAGACTTATTGAGCCGCCGGTGTTTTCGGCATCGGTTTGCCGTCCAGTTGGTATTGCTCGATTTTGGCATTGTCGAGAATATTTTTCAATACGCCTTGAGCTGTTTTCTGAGCCAGAGCCTGTCTCAGTTGCGGTTCGGCTTCCTGGTATGAAATTGGCTTAGAATCGCGGATGTCGTCAACAATGATGATGTGATAACCGAAGTTGGTTTTGATCGGTTTCTGCGAATACTGGCCTTTTTTCATTCTGAAAGCGGCGTCGGCAAATTCCGGTACCATCATCTGTTTGGTAAAGTAACCCAGGTTGGGGTTCTTTTCTTCGGAATAGGTTTTTGCCAGTTGATCAAAGCTTTCGCCTTTTTTGATTTTGGCGATGATATCGTTGGCGGTTGCTTCGTCGCCGACCAAAATATGACGGGCGCTCATTTCTTTTTGCGGTTTAAATTCTTTTTTGTACTGGTTGTACAAGTTTTTAACGTCATTATCCGTAATTTTGCTTTCAACCTGCTGCTGGATGTAAACATTGCTCATAACTTGTTTTTTGACGGCGTCCAGCTGTTTTTTATATTCGGGGGTTGATTCGATGTTAGCTTTTTTGGCGGCCTGCAGAATCGCTGTTTCTGTTGCTTTGGCTTCTACCATACGGGAATAGAACTGATCAAAGGAAATTTGCGATTTGAGCTGAGGAAGCGCGTTGTAGGAATCCTTCAGTTCGGCAACCGTAATTTTTTCACCGTTGACAACCGCGGCAACGCCGTTTTTACCTTCGGCACCGGCCGGCAGCGGATTTAAAAGCATGGCCGACAAAACGGCAGCAGCAATATATTGAGTTTTCATAGATAATTACCTCCAAAAAATAAAACTACGTTTATTTATATAACAAAACAAAAATATTCCAAGCAAAATATTTACTAAAGTTTATAACTCATGTGCAAGCTATTGACTTTAATAAATATAAACATTAAATGTAAGACTGACTTTAAATATTATCAAGGTGGAAAGATTTATGATAGGCAAAATAGCAAAGGTGTTTTTTGGCAGCGCCAATGACCGTTTTATCAAAAAGCAATATAAAACAATCAATAAAATCAATGCGTTGGAACCGCAAATCGAAAAACTCAGCGATGAAGAGCTGAGAGGCAAAACCGCAGAATTTAAAAAGCGCCTCAGTGACGGCGAAACGCTTGACGAATTGTTGCCGGAAGCTTTTGCCGTTGTCCGCGAAGCTGCCAAACGGACATTGGGACAACGTCATTACGATGTGCAACTGATCGGCGGTATTGTTTTGCACAAGGGAATGATTGCCGAAATGAAGACCGGTGAAGGCAAAACGCTGGTGGCAACGCTGGCTGCTTATTTGAATGCGTTGGAAGGAAAAGGGGTTCATATTGTTACCGTCAATGACTATTTGGCCAAACGCGACGCCGAATGGATGGGACAGGTTTATCGCTTTTTGGGTCTGACGGTTGATTACATCGTTCACGGCAAAAACGACGAGGAACGCCGTGCCGCTTATGCCAGCGACATTATCTACGGAACCAATAACGAGTTGGGTTTTGACTATCTGCGCGATAACATGAAGTTTTCGCTTTCCGACATGGTCCAGCGGCCGTTTAATTTTGCGATCGTCGATGAAGTCGACTCGATTCTGATCGACGAAGCGCGGACGCCGTTGATCATTTCCGGGGCCGCTGAGGATTCCTCGGAAAAATATGTAGCGGTGAACAGCATCATTCCGAAGCTGGTTGACGCAGATTATGAAAAAGACGAAAAAGCTAAGAGCGTAACACTCACCGAAGCCGGAATGGAACACGTCGAACAGCTGCTTAAAGAAACCGGACAAATCAAGGACGGCGGCCTCTATGATATGGCTAACGTGGCGTTGGTACAGCATGTCAACAATGCGCTGAAAGCTCACAAAATGCAAATTCGCGATGTTGATTATATTGTTAAAGACGGCAAGGTAGTAATTATTGACGAATTTACCGGCCGGATGATGGAAGGCCGTCGTTATTCGGACGGTCTGCATCAGGCAATTGAAGCCAAGGAACATGTTGCGATTCAGTCAGAAAATCAGACTCTGGCCTCAATTACTTTCCAAAATTATTTCCGTTTGTATCCGAAATTGTCGGGTATGACCGGGACGGCGATGACCGAAGAAGCCGAGTTCGTTGACATTTACGGTTTGTCTTGTATTGAGATTCCAACCAACCGTCCGGTTCAGCGTACCGATCATCATGATGAGATTTACCGTACCGCCAAAGAAAAGTATGATGCCATCATTGAGACAATTTTGGACTGTCATCGTCGCGGACAGCCGGTTTTGGTCGGAACGACTTCAATTGAAAAATCGGAGTTGGTGGCGGAACTGCTGCGTGCCAAGAGTGATGTCAAGTTTGAAGTACTCAATGCCCGTCATCATGAACGCGAAGCGGCGATTGTGGCGGAGGCGGGAGTTTCCGGCGCAATTACGATTGCCACCAACATGGCAGGCCGCGGTACCGATATCCAGTTGGGCGGCAATCCGGATATGCGCCTGAAAGCAATGCTGAAAGGCGACGAAACCCCGGATCAGGTTGCGCGGATGCGAGAGGAAATCAAGCTGGCAATTGATGCCGACAAAGAGAAAGTCGTTGCGTCCGGCGGCTTGTATATTCTTGGTACCGAACGCCATGAAAGCCGTCGTATTGACAATCAGTTGCGCGGTCGTGCCGGACGTCAGGGCGATCCCGGAACGTCGAAATTTTTCCTGTCGATGGAAGATGACCTGATGCGGATTTTCGGTTCGGAGAGAATGTCGGCGATGTTGCAAAAGCTGGGCTTGCCGGAAGGTGAACCTCTTGTCCATCCGTGGATCAGCAAAGCCCTGGAAAAGGCTCAGCAGAAAGTGGAAGAACGCAACTTTGACATCCGTAAGAATTTGTTGAAGTATGACAATGTGATGAATGATCAGCGCAAGGTGATTTATGATCAGCGCAAGGAACTGATGAAAACTTCCGATGTTTCGGGAACCGTCGCCGAAATGCGCGATGAATATCTGAATGACGTTTTGGCACCGTATCTGCAACGCAGCCTGACCCCGAAAGAATGGCCGCTCGGTGAGTTGCAGCAGGAAATCTGGCGAATCAGCGGTTTTGTGCTGCCGGTTGATAAATGGGCTGAAGAGCCGGAAATGGACGCGGAAACAATGAGTCTGAAAATTGTTGAGACGATTGAACAGAATATCATTGAGAAAAACCGCGGCGTGCCGGAAGAAATTGTTCGTCTGGTCGAAAAAAACATTCTGATGCAGGTGATGGACCAGTTGTGGAAAGAACATATTGCTACTTTGGATTATATGCGCCACACCATTGTGCTGCGTGCCTACGGACAAAAAGACCCGCTCAACGAATACAAAAAAGAAGCCTTTAATATGTTTTCGGATATGCTGGATCTGCTGCGCGAGAAAGTCACTTTCCTGACCTGCCGGGCACAAATTCAGAACGGAAAAGAAGAAGACTTGCGTCTTCGTGAGCAAAATACCCGCATGCAGGCAATTCATGAAAGCCCGCAAAGCTTGATCGGCGGCGAAAAAACGCCTGCTGAAGAAAAGGAAAAATCAGTTCCTTTCCAGTATACTAAAACGGAAATTGATCCCAAAGATCCGTCAACTTGGGGAAAAGTGTCGCGTAACGACGCTTGTCCCTGCGGCAGCGGCAAAAAGTATAAACACTGCCACGGTCAGATTTTGAATTAATAAGTGAGCCCCGGCGATAAGGCTGGGGTTTGGATTTTTATGAGCTGAACTGCTGTCTGAAAGGCTGTGGAAAAACAGATTAGGGGTTGGGATGAGTTTTTTGATTAAACATATGATAGCGTTTGCGCCGTCAATGCCAAAACTGGGAGAATTTAACCAGTTGCGCGGCGTGCTTTCCGGATTGATGCGCCGTTGCGACAAGGAAGTACATTTTTCTTATAATTTTGATATGTGTTTTGAAAATGTGGCAGGAACACCGCTCAAACGGCATCTTTATGCCGATGACGAAACTTTCGAAAGGGATATTTTTCATTGTCTGGATGTTTATTTTCGCCGTCATTTGCTGGTACCCAAGGTCTTTGTGACCATCTGTTCGCCCGAAGATGTTGGTTATGCGGCTTCTAATGTTGATGCTGTTTGCCGGGTGGTGAAAAATTATTATGCCCAGCGCCAAATGGGAAAAGTGGTCACGGTGGCTGTCAATTCTAGAATGTATAATTACCGGTTTGCCGATGTTGTTCATGTCTGTGGCCATCTTATGAATGAAAATGATTGCCGAATGATGAAAATATACCCTGAGCTGAAGGAAAAAACTTTTGTTTCGGAAGGAATTATTCATAATATGACACAAACGTTTATCCGGCAGAAATTCGGGCAGCCGAAAATGAAAGAGATTGTTGAGACTTATCAAAATGGCCGGCCAAATGTGGTGTTTGCGCTTGGCGGCCGGGTAGAGGGGCAGGAAATACGTTTTACTTTGAACAATGCCGAGAGAATTTTTCAACGATTACAAACGTTGGCAAAGAGAGTTTGCAATGTGATTGTGGTCAACGGGCCGCGAACCCCAAATAATGTAACCGATTATTTTTGTGAAAAAAGTCTGGCAGCAGGAAGCGGAATTTCCTTTTTTAACTCCAAACCGGTAGCGCGGACAGACGAAGAACGGTTGCCGGAAAAATGGCGTATTTATTCGGGAAAATATGAGGAACTTTTTCGGATTCAGGCAGAACAATACGGTAATGTTTATCCGGGTATACTCGGGTTGGAAAACACATTGGTTGTTCACACTTTTGATTCTTTTGCCAGTTGTGAAACGGCAGCGGCAGGTATACCGACGGCAATTTGCCGGGAAACAGAGATTGATCCAACTGTCCGTCCGGATTGTTACCGATTGGCCGACCAATTGATTGATGCAGGATATGTAATTGATTTTTCTTGTTTTGACGGCAAGAAGGAACCGCGGGAACTGGAGCTGAAAGTTTTGCCGAATGTCAACTTTTTGCTTGCTGAAAATATTATTGCCAAGATTTTTGCATGTTAAAAGCGCTCAAAGCCGGTTTGTTTTTTTGTAGGAACTTTTTGCTTGACTATTGTTATTTATCAGATATAGTCGAGCAAAAGTTCAATGATTTTTCATTGCGTTTTGTAATGTAACCACACTCCAAGGAGTGCCGCCAGTCAGCGAGGGTTCGCACACTGGCGTGCAATAGTTTATAGGTATGATGTATGTTTGAAAACCTTACTGACAAACTAAGCGGCGTTTTTGCGCGGATCACCTCGCGCGGAGTGCTGAGCGACAAAGACATTGACGAAGCAATGCGGGAAATCCGGGTTGCTTTGCTTGAAGCCGATGTTGCTTTGCCGGTGGTTAAGGAATTTATTGCCCAAGTCAAAGAGGAAGCCCGCGGCGAAAAGTTGGTGCGTTCGATTCAACCGGGACAACTGGTGGTTAAGATTGTTCATGATCAGTTGGTGAAGTTGCTCGGTGCGGAAGAAAACGGACTCAATTTTAACGTGGTGCCGCCGGCGGTGATTTTAATGACAGGCCTCCAAGGCTCGGGTAAAACGACGACATCGGCCAAGTTGGCAAAACGGTTGGGCAAAAACCGCAAAGTGTTGCTGGCATCGCTGGACGTGTATCGACCGGCGGCGCAGGAACAGCTTGAACAGCTGGCAGTCCAGATCGGCGGTCACAGCCTGCCGATCGTGAAAGGCGAGAAACCGTTGGAAATTACCCGGCGGGCCATGGATGTTGCAAAAAAAGGTGGTTTCGACGTCTTGATTCTCGACTCGGCCGGGCGACTGCATATTGACGAAACGCTGATGGAAGAACTGCAAGCGGTCAAAAGGTTGTCGGAGCCGGCAGAAACTTTGTTGGTGGCGGATGCGATGATGGGGCAGGATGCTTGCAACGTAGCCCGGGAATTTAACGAAAAACTCGGACTGAGCGGGATTGTGCTGACCCGTATTGACGGTTCGTCCCGTGCCGGCGCAGCGCTTTCGATGCGGATGATTGCCGGGGTGCCGTTAAAGTTTTTAGGGACCGGCGAAAAGGTTGATGAACTGGAAGAATTTCATGCCGATCGGATTGCCGGGCGGATTCTGGGGCAGGGCGACGTGGTTTCGCTGGTGGAGCGTACACTGGAGACAGTGGATCGCGAAGAGGCAGACAAAATGACCGCCCGGATGATGAAAGGCAAATTTGATTTGGACGATTTGCTGGCGCAATTGCGCCAGATACAGAAGCTGGGCAGTCTGGGCGGAATTATGGGAATGATTCCCGGTTTGTCGAAGTTTAAAAATCAGATTGAGAATGCCGGTGTCGGCGACAATCTGATTAAAAAGCAAGAGGCGATTATTCTCTCAATGACGAAGTTGGAGAGGAGAAATCCCGATATCATCAAAGCCTCGCGCAAGAAGAGAATTGCTGCGGGCTCGGGTGTGGAAGTTCAGGACGTCAACAAGCTCTTGAAGCAATATGAGCAGATGGCGACCATGATGAAAAAAATGGGCAGGGGCGGCGGTCTTGCCGGTCTTGCTTCAATGATGAAAAACGCTCCTTTCGGAAAATTTCCGGGAGGAATGGGCAACAAATTTCCGTTTTAAGCCATAAAGCGGAAAGAATTAACTCGAATACATCTTTTTAGAAAGGAAAATAAAAAATGGCAGTTCGTATCAGATTATCTCGCGGCGGTTCCAAGAAACGTCCGTTCTATCGTATTGTGGCAGCCGACCAGAGAGCGCCCCGCGACGGTAGATTTATTGAAAAACTCGGCACTTACAATCCGTTGCTGCCGCAGGATCATGAACAGAGACTGGTAATCAATGAAGAAAGAGTCAAATACTGGCTCGGTGTCGGCGCTCAGCCGACAGACAGACTGGAAAAGCTGTTTGGTAACCTCGGTCTGGTAAAAGCTCCGGCCACGCGTGAACAGCCGAAAAAATCGGCTCCGAAAGCCAAGGCTCAGGAAAGAATGAAAGAAAAAGAAGCTGCTGCTGCCGCTGCTGCCGAAGCTGCTTCGTCTGCCGAATAATTTTTCAACAATTGAGGATCCGCTTTTATGGAAAACGGTCGTAAAATCTGCCTGGGGGCTATCGTCGGCGTTCACGGAATCAAGGGTGAGGTCAAGGTAAAGAGCTTTACCGAAACCGATCGCAATCTTGAACGGTACGGCATGCTCGAAGACCAGAACGGGCGCCGTTTTGAAGTAAAAGTGTCCGGGCATTCCAAGGAACTGCTCCGGGTGAAGATTAAAGGAATCGACGACCGTAATACCGCGGAAGGACTGATCGGCAGCCGTTTGTATGCCGAACGCGAAGTTTTGCCGCCGCTCGAGAATGAGGACGAGTTTTATCAGGCCGATCTGATCGGGCTGGAAGTTCGTCAAAATGACAGTGCGCAGTCGGCAGGCCGGGTGGCCGGGATTTATAATTTCGGTGCCGGGGAAATTTTGGAAATCAAAGTTGCCGCGACCGGAAAGCTGGAAATGATTCCCTTCAACCGGGTTTATGTTCCCGAAGTTAATATTAAAGACGGTTATATTATTGTCAGCTCGGTTTCGATGCTGTTTGACGAGGAAGACGGGAATAATGGCGTTAAATTTTAAAATTTATACCATTTTTCCGGAAATTTTTCCGGGTTTTCTCGGCTATTCGCTGACCGGACGTGCGTTGGAAGACGGCATTTGGTCATTTGAAACCGTAAATATCCGCGATTATGCTTTTGACAAGCATGGTTCGGTTGATGACACGCCTTGCGGCGGTGGTGCCGGAATGGTAATGCGTGCCGATGTTTTGGGGCGTGCGATTGCCGCCAACCATCGCGGCGGTCGCATTTTGGCGATGAGCCCGAAGGGACGTCCGCTGACGCAACAAATGGTGCATCAATTGAGCCGGGAAGCCGAGATCAGTGTGGTTTGTGGCCGTTTTGAAGGAATCGACGAACGGGTGCTGGAAGCTTTTGATATTGAGGAAATCAGCATTGGCGACTATATCCTGACCGGCGGTGAGCAAGCAGCACAGATTATGTTTGATGCGGTTATCCGATTGTTGCCGGGTGTGCTCGGCAACGCACAGTCGACGATGAGCGAGAGCTTTGAGGACTGTCTGCTTGAATATCCGCAATATACCCGTCCGACTGAGTGGGAAGGAAGACAGGTTCCCGAAGTGCTTTTAAGCGGTCATCATAAAAAGATTGAGGATTGGCGCCAAGAGCAGGCAATAAAAATTACCGGAGAACGCCGGCCGGATCTGTTGAAAAAATATCTTGACTCAAAAAGGGTTTAGGCATAGAAAGTAACAAAATATTTTAAGTAAAGGTAACTCTAATGAACATTTTAAAAGAAGTAGAAAAAGAGCAGATTGCAAAGCTCAGCGAAGGCAAAAACCTTCCGACATTTAAGCCGGGCGATACTTTGAAAGTTCACACCAAGGTTAAAGAAGGTGATCGTGAACGTATTCAGGTTTATGAAGGTGTCTGCATTGCCCGTAAGAACGACGGACTGAATTCTTCTTTTACCGTTAGAAAAATTTCTTTCGGTGAAGGTGTCGAACGTGTATTTCCGCTGTATTCTCCGAATATTGCTAAGATTGAAGTTTCACGTATCGGTCGTGTCCGCCGTGCAAAACTGTATTTCCTGCGCGCTTTGCGCGGTCGTTCGGCTCGTATTGCCGACGATTTGCGTGCCGCTCAGAAGGCAAAAGAAGCTGCTGCTGCCGCTTCCGAGAAATAAAGACGGCAACTGTCGTTTATTATGAAAAAACCTCTCCGTTACGGAGAGGTTTTTTTGTGGTTGTTAATAAATAGGGCAAGCGGGCGGCGGTTTTTTGTATGATAAAGCCTGAACAATCGGTATAAAAAGAAGGGACGGCAGATGGCATGTCGGGGGTTGGGATCACAGAGATTGAAACTGCCTCAAAAAAAGGATCATTTTTTTGCTATGGTCTAATGCTGATAAGAAATTTTGCAAAAAATAAATAAAATTGTTGATTTCAAATGGCTTACAATTGATTTCAGAGTAAAATTTAGTGTATGCTGACAGAGTATCAAAAAAATGATCATTTAAATGCATTTTGATAAGGATTATACACAATGACTAAACATACCTCTTGGGCAATAGCCTTAACGGCCACCACTTTTTTGAGTGCGCCGGCAATTGCCGCTTCTTTAACCCCGACTTTAGATGCTTTGAAATCGGAAGCAGGATCTGTTCTTCCTTCAATCAGCGAAACTTATACCCTGACCGAACTGAGCGGAAATTTGCCGGAAGGCGCGGTTAAGGTTGAGATCGACGATAAAAACTACTACTTTACACCCAGCGGCGACAATGCCGGTCTGTTGACTACTCTGGCGGGAACTTCCGCCGGAATGCTGAAAGAGGATGCTAATGGTTTGTTTGAAGTTGATGGCGTAAAATACGCTTTTGATGTGGCGGCAATACCATCGAGTGCATTTTCGTATTTGGAGGGTTCTGAAAGTGATTATAACTTCACTTTGCAGGAAGCGGACGCTGACGGCAAACTGACCACCAAATATTACAAAATCAACCTCAAGCCGGAGCAATTCGCGACCTCCAAAAGCATCAGTTGGGCAGAGGTCGGGGAAGACCAGAAAGATGCTGCTGACGTAGTAGAAGTCAAACTGCCGAATGATCAGAGCAAGTATTTCAAATATACTTATATTCAGCCGGAAAATTACACGGAAACCAACACCCGTATTAATAATACACTGAGCCCGGACAGAGTCACTAATGTTGTTTTTAAAAATATATCATCATCTAACGGCGGCGCAATTTATAATACACAAGACCATGGTGATATAAACATTGTTGCCGACTTTATCGGTAATAATGGAGATTCTCGCGGCGGAGCGATTTATAATAGTGAGAATGCCGCCATTGGTAATATCAGCGGAGACTTTATCGGCAATTATGCATCAAGTAACAGTGGCATTGCTTACGGCGGAGCGATTGATAATAGAGGCACCATCGGTGATATTAGCGGAGACTTTATCGGCAACCATGCATCAAGTAGCGGTAGCTATGCTAACGGCGGAGCGATTTATAATATAGGTATTATTGGTAATACAGCTACTATTGGTAATATTAACGGTGACTTTGTTGGTAATTATGTATCAGGTAAAGATGCTTACGGCGGAGCGATTTTTAATAGTATAGGGAACATCGGTAATATCAGCGGAGATTTCATCGGCAATTATGCATCAGGTAGCAGTGCTAGTACTCCCGGCGGAGCGATTTATAATACAAGTACCATTGGTAATATCAGCGGAGACTTTATCGGCAACTATGCATCAGGTAGCAATGCTTACGGCGGAGCGATTTTTAATATAGGCACCATCGGTAATATCAGCGGAGACTTTATCGGCAATTATGTATCAGGTGGCAATGCTTACGGCGGAGCGATTTATAATACAGGTACCATTGGTAATATTAGCGGAGACTTTATCGGCAACTATGCTCAAAACACTTCGGACACTAGGCTTGCTCAAGGCGGCGCTGTGCATACGAATAAAGCTATGACTTTCACATCCGGCTCTGAAACACATTTCATGTCCGGCAACTATACAAAAGATAAACGCGGCAAAATTTACAATGCAGTATATGGTGTAAATGCGCCGGTTATTACCTTTAATACCACCGGCGGCGGTGCCTGGGTAATCAATGACAACATGGAAGGTGGTAAATACAGCTTTACCGGCAATGATACAATTGATACAGATACCGGTACAACAACGCAATATGTGGCGATAAATAACAATATCATTAATGCTGCCGAAGTAACCGTAAGCGGCACCACCTTGCGCTTCGGTGCTTATCAGCATGAAGACCAAACGGCAAAGAACTGGAACGGCAAAGGCACTTTTGTTGCCTCGCTGAACGAAGACGGCACTGCCAACCACGATGCTGCCGCGGTGACTTCATTGTCACTCAACAATGCGGTGTTTGACATCGCCAACGGTTATCAGGATATTGTAAAACTGAAAGGCTATTCTGCCACCGACAGTTTTCTGCATATCGATGTTGATGTTGACAATATGAAGGCAGACGAACTTCATATTGCCGGCAATGTTGAAGGCGTGACCAAGATGATTGTTCATGCATCGTCTGATGCGGACATCCGTAACCGCGGGCAAATCCTGTTTGCACAATCGGAGAACGATACCACCGGTAACGCTGGTTCGTTTGTGGTCTCGCGCGTTTATAAGAGCCCGTATCTGTTCGATGTTAAATACGATCAGATTGCCGAGAACAGCAATAAATGGTCGTTGGAAATGAATGATAAGCCGAACGAAGTTCCTGATGTGCCGACACCATCGGTTGATTATCGCAAAGTGGCACCGGAAGTGATTGCCTATCAGGGCTTGCCGGTGGCCGCGATTGAGCAGACCAAGGGTATGGTCGGCAACATCAGCCGTCAGGTTCAGGGCAACCGTTTCTACTGTCCGGGATGCGGTTTCTATGACAGCTACTGGAACGGTCAGGCGTTTAATGCCCTGTGGGCAAATGCGGTTTACCAGACCTCGGAGAACGAAGCGCTGGTTAATGTTGATGCCGATGTTTGGGGTATTGAAGCCGGTGGCGACCTGCAGCATGACTTAAACAACAAACTGGGGCTGTTCTTATCTTACCGCAAAGGTAACTATGATATGAACGGCAAAGGCAAGCATTATTACTCAACCATCGGTTCCGAGATCGATATCGACAGCTATCTGGCCGGTTTGTACTATCGTTATGACCGCAACAACTGGTGGGGCTTTGCGACTGTCTACGGCGGCATGCAAAAAGCGGATCTGAAGACCAAGGACGGTATCAAGTCGGATACGGACGGCACACAGTTTGGCGGTAGTGTCGAGCTGGGTTATGACTATGCTCTGACCAACACCGTATATCTGACCCCGAGTCTGGGCGCTTTCTATAACCAGTTAAATTATGGAGATGCGACCGACAATGCTGGTAAAACTGCCGAGTATGATTTGCTGCGCCAGTTGGAACTCGAAGCCGGAGTTAAGCTTACGAAAGCATTTATAGCGGACGAAGGCTACGCCAACGTTTATGTCAAGCCAAGTGTTGTGCAAACGCTCAACAACGGTGATGATGTTAAAGTCACCGGCTTGAGAAAAATTAACACGCTGGAAGACCAAACTTTGGGCCGGATTGAACTCGGTGGTCGTTACGGCTTCACCGAACAACTCTCAGCCTACGGCTGGGCCAACCACACCTTCGGTGATGATTACAAAGCATCGACCTTCGGTCTTGGCCTCAGCTACAGTTGGTAACCGAAAACACAAGAACGAAAAGCGGCAATCTTGATTGCCGCTTTTTGATTGAAATATTTGAACAATATGGTTTTGATCAAGTAAACCGGTGAAGATTATTCAGCTTCTGCCAGTTCGACTTTATTGAGCAAAAACTTGGGTGTTTTGCCTTGGAAAGAATTATATTTTTTACACAGAGCCATCGCTTCGGGGTCAGGTTGGAAAGCTTTTGAGTTTGTGGCCGTATTGTTGGTGTTCTTGTTATTTTCGGCGGGAGCGGAAAGTTTGGCTTCCTGTTCTTTTGTTTTGTCGACTTTGATCTCCTGCGGTGCTTTCAAAATCTTGTCCAAAATGCTCTGAGTTTCGCGCGAACGGCGGTTGGTATAAACGATGTTTTGTTTGTCGGCCGGCATCATCTCAAGGATTTTTTCCATATTTTCAATTTGTTTGTTTTTCTTGATCAGGTTGATGTCGTCTACGACCAAAATATTGATTTTGGAAAGGTCTATCTGACCTTCTTCAACCAGATCAACCAGCAGATCCGGCGAGCCGATGATCACATCACAGTCGTTTTCGCCGTCGCGGTCTTCTTCCGTTTCTTCATGAAAGCGGTTGAGCATGGCCAAATTGTCAGAAATCATGACTGATTTTTGTGAATCCGAAGTCATAATCAGAATATTTTGTTTTTCGTTGCGGCTGATGATGTCAATCAACGGCAGGACGTACGAGATGGTTTTGCCGCAGCCGCCGGGTGCAATCGTGAAAATGTCTTTTCCCTGCAGAATGGCGGGGATAACGTCAATCTGCACCGTGGTCGGTTTTTCGATTCCGCATTCGTTGATGGCTTTTACGGTTTTTTCGCTTAATCCTAAATCTAAGAAATTCATTTTACTTCTTCCGCTAAAAATTTGGTCTTGCCGGTATTATCTATTTTTTGCCCAAAGAGTCAACCTTTAACAAAAAACAAGCCGCAGATTTTTCTGCGGCTTGAGGGGCAAGTCATACGGAACGGTTATACGCGTCCGTAAACGTCTTCGAGGCGGACGATATCGTTTTCGTCGAGATTGTCGCCGGCCTGTACTTCAATAAACTCGACATCGCTGTCGGTGGCGTTTTCAATCCGGTGTTTGGTTTCGACCGGGATGAAGATGTGTTCGTCGGTGTGTTTGGTCAGAATTTCGTCGCCGAGGGTCACCAAAGCGGTGCCTTTGACGATGATCCAATGTTCGGCCCGGTGGTGGTGCAGTTGCAGCGAAAGCTTGGAACCGGGGGTAACTTTAATTCTTTTAACACAAAAAGTTTCACCGCAGTCAAGAACTTCCCATGTCCCCCAGGGACGAGTGTCTTTTTGCCCGCGTACATAATTGTTTGCCATGTTTTTTGATTCCTTAAAATTATACAATAAAAAATTGCCTATGTTCAAAAGATACGTTGACAGGCGAAAAGAGTCAACAGTTATCTTCGGTCAAGAAAATGCCGAATTAAATTATTTTGCACTTGATGAAAATGAAGATAGAGAATATAAATGAAACCACGGTAAAATTTTAATTAAACGGAAAAAATCATGCAGTCAACGGCTATCAAAGAGGCGCTGGGCATTTTGAAACAGCTGCGACAGATTATGGAAACGCCGGAAAGCGTACCGGAAAAACTGCGCCGTATTCTCGAGACCATTTCTGCCAAAATGCAGGCGGATGCCGCTACCTGTTATGTGGCGGTTGACGATAATTATCTCGAGTTGTTTGCCGCCTGCGGTTTTAAAAAAGCGTCGTCGCATCGGCTGCGGCTGCGTTATAACGAAGGAATGGCCGGCGAAGTGGCGGAAGGCCGGCGCTCGCTGGTAATCAACAACATCTGGATGTATCCGAAATTTGTTTCCAAGCCCGAGCTGCTGGAAGAAAAAGATTTTCAGTCTTTTATTGGGGTGCCGGTTTTGCAATGGAACCGTACGATCGGCGTGCTGGCTTTGTATAACGCGCGCGAAATCGACCGTTCGGAAGTTGACATTGAATTGTTGGAAACCATTGCGATGGTTTTGGCCGAGATTTTGGCTTCCGAAGAAATGACCCAATATAAGAAATCGCTGATCAAGTCGCGCGGGATGAGCACCAAGGAACGGGTGAAAGGGCTCAGTCTGAACAAAGGCTACGGTATCGGCGACGCGGTGGTGCACCGACGCCGTCAATCGGTAACCAACATTTTTGCCGAAGACAAGGAAAAAGAACTGCGCCGGTTAGAAATTGCGCACCATCAAATGAACGAAGATTTGGACGCCAAATTTAATTCGACCAAACTCGGTCTCGGCGAGCATATTGATATTTTGGACGCCTACCGGATGTTTGCCAAAGATAAGGGCTGGTACGGCAAAATCGCCGGCAATATTCGCGGCGGTTTGGCGGCGGAAGCAGCGGTAGAACGCGCGTATGAAGACATGTGGAACCGTTTGTCGCAAAGCAGCGACAGCTATTTGCGCGAACGTTTGCATGATTTGCGAGATGTGGCCGACCGTTTGCAGTCTTATCTGAGCGGCGATTATAAGCAGGCGCCGGATATCTCGGCCAAAGACATCGTGATTGTCGCCCAAACCATGGGACCGGCGGAGCTGATGGATTATGACTACAGCCGGATCCGCGGACTGATCATTGAAGACGGTACGCCGACCATGCATGTGGCGATTGTGGCCAAGGCTTTGAATATTCCGGTACTGGCAAAGCTGAAGGGAATTTTCGGCGAGATTCAGAACGGACAGACGGTGGCGCTGGACGGTAATGAAGGATTTGTGTATGTTAACCCGTCCCCGCAGGTGGAAACGGAATTTCGCAAAAGAATCGCTGAACGGGAAGAGTTGCAAAAGAGGCTGGCGGCGTTGCGGAATTTGCCTGCCCGGACGCTGAACGGAGTGGATATCGGACTTTATATCAATGTCGGGTTGCCGATGGATTTTGACTATATCGAAACCACGAATTGTGACGGCGTCGGCTTGTATCGGACCGAAATTCCGTTTATGGCTTCAGAGGCGATGCCCGATGTCGGAAAACAGGTTTCTTATTACAAGGACCTGATGGATCGTTGCGGGGACAAAAGAGTCGTTTTTCGCAGTCTGGACGTCGGTTCGGACAAGTTGTTGCCGTATTGGGCTTATTCGGGCGAAGCCAACCCGGCGATCGGCTGGCGTTCGATTAGGATTACGCTTGACCGGCGGGCGATTTTACGGCAGCAGATTCGCGCTTTTCTGCTGTCGGCGGCCGGCAAAGAACTGAACGTGATGTTTCCGATGATTTCGGATCTGGCAGAATTTGAAGATGCCAAGGAAACGCTGTTGATCGAGTTGGAAAAAGACAAAAGCCGAGGGGTGCCGGTTCCGAAAAAAGTCAATATCGGATTGATGATTGAAGTGCCGTCAGTGGTGTTTCAGTTGGATGACATCTTGCCGCGAG
Organism: uncultured Azospirillum sp.; assembly: GCA_900539605.1. Lineage (GTDB taxonomy): Bacteria > Pseudomonadota > Alphaproteobacteria > RF32 > CAG-239 > JAFUYI01. The sequence continues at coordinate 16,875 of UQCS01000024.1, forward strand.
CCGATTTTGTGTCGGTCGGCACCAATGATCTGGCACAGTTTATTTTTGCATGCGACCGCGGAAATCCGAAGCTTTCGGAGCGTTATGACGTTTTGTCGGCACCGTTCTTAAACGTTATGAAAACGATTGTGGACAAAGCAGATGCTGCCGGCGTTTATTGTTCTGTCTGTGGCGAGATGGCGAGTAATCCGATCGAAGCTCTGGCGTTGATCGGCCTCGGTTATCGCAATTTGTCAAGCAGCGGGGCGTCGTTCGGCCGGATCAAAAGTATGGTGCGTTCGGTTAATACCGAAGAAATTGCGGATTATATGAAACTGCTGTTGAAATCGACCCGCAATACCCTGCGGCCGCAATTAATTGCGTATGCTTATGATCACGGTATTGAAATTTATTAAAAAGTGTGTTTGAATAAGGCGGTTTTGTAAGGTTTATGATTAAGGATCAAAGTTGTGATTAAGGAAACAGAAGCAGATAAAAAGGCAAAAAATATCAGGAAAAACGAACAGGTGGCCGAGCCGCTGAAACCGGAACTGGTTGAAGATACCGATCGGATCGGTAATCTTTTGTGTCATGAACGGCTCAAAAAGGGATGGGAACTGGAAGATATTTCTCAAGTGCTTTGCATCCGCCGTGTCTATCTGGAAGCGATTGAAAACGGCAATTATGTCGAACTGCCGCCGCTGCCTTATTCTGCCGGTTTTGTTAATTCGTACGCTAAATATCTGGGGCTGAACAATACGCGGATTACTCAGTTGTTTCGGGAAGAACTGAATGCCAAACCGAGGGAAAAAAGAATTTTCATGACGGAAGAACCGACCGCCGAAGCCAGTCTTCCCGATAAGCGTTATATTATTGCCGGAATCGCGGCGTTGGTACTGATCAGCCTCTTGTGGTCTTTGTGGCACGGACGGCAAAACAAAACGGTAACCGAAAATGTGATTGAGGAAGCAATTTTGGAAAATGAAGCCGGGAAAATAGAGTATTTTTCACCTTCTGCGGATGAAAGCGAAGACGTGTCGGCGGTAGCAACTGCGGGAACAAACGTAGTTGCCGAAGAAACGGAATCGACGGCAGAAGTTTCCGTTTCTGCGGAAAGCGTGCCGACCGAGCAGGTGATCATGAAAGAAGAAAGCTTTATTGAACCGCAAGCCGGAGCCGCGGCAGCAACCACCGGTGCGGCCGCGGAAAAAGTGACGGCTGCCGACCGTGGGCGTCAGGTTGAAATCAGAATTATCAAGGAAGACACCTGGGTTGAAGTACGGGATCGCAATAAGGTTTATTTTAACAAGATCATGCGTCCGGGAGAGAATTATGTGATCCCCGACGGCACCGGAATGATGCTGTCGGCCGGCAAATATAAAGGGGTGGAAGTTTATGTCGGCGGCAAGCTGACAGAGGTTATTTCGCCCAATAAGAAAATGAACATTTCTCTTGATGAGTTTTTGAAACCGGCGGAACATTAGCTGCCGTCAGGAATTTTGACCGGAAAATAGCAGGTTGCCGCTTGCTATTTTCTTCGTGTTTTCGGGAGCGGAAAAGATTGCGGCAAGTTAACGGATTTAGAAAATTAGGGAAATAAATAATGAGTTTTGCAGAAAATTTAGATAACGTGGTCAATCGGTATGACGAAATCTCGTCTTTGTTGTCGTCACCGGACGTTACGCCGGAAAATCTGGTGAAAATGAACAAGGAACTGGCCGAGCTGGGACCGGTTGTCGAGGCAATTAACCACTATCACAAAGCGGAGCGGGACATGAACGACGCCAAGTCGATGATGGATGACGACGACATCGACAAAGAAATGCGGGAGATGGCCGAAAGCGAGTATTATGAACTGAAGGAACAGCTTCCGAAGCTGGAGAAAGAAATTAAGATTTTGCTGCTGCCAAAAAATGAAGAAGACGAAAAAAACGCCATTTTGGAAGTGCGCGCCGGTACCGGCGGCGATGAGGCTGCCTTGTTTGCGGCGGTTTTGTTTGAAATGTATCAGCGCTATTCGCAAAAACAGGGCTGGAAATTTGAAATTCTTGATGCTGACGAAAACGGACTGGGAGGATATAAAGAAGCTTCGGCCAAAATTACCGGTAAGGATGTTTTCTCCAAACTGAAATTCGAGTCGGGTGCCCATCGGGTGCAGCGGGTTCCGGTTACCGAATCTCAGGGGCGGGTACATACCTCGGCAGCGACAGTGGCGGTGTTGCCGGAAATTGAGGAAGTGGATATGTACATCAATCCGTCGGATCTGAAAATTGACGTTTATCGGGCTTCGGGCGCCGGCGGTCAGCACGTTAACCGTACCGAATCGGCGGTGCGGATTACTCATATTCCGACCGGAATTGTGGTTCAGTGCCAAGATGACCGTTCGCAGTTCAAAAACAAGGAAAAAGCGATGAACCATCTGCGGGCACGTTTATATGACCAGCAAAAATCGGCCATTGACGCCGAATATTCGGAACGCCGCAAACTGCAGGTGGGCAGCGGCGATCGTTCGGAACGCATCCGTACTTACAATTATCCCCAAGGCCGGGTCACCGATCATCGCATCAATCTGACCCTTTATAAGCTGGACGAAGTGGTTTCGGGCGATGCCCTCGACGAGATCGTTGACGCGCTGATTGCAGAGGATCAGGCACGCCGGCTGGCCGAACTTGAATAGTGAAATTGAGCAAAAAATTATCATTTTTTAAATAACTTGAGACGTATAGTGTAAAAAACATTTTGAAAAGAGGTTATGATGAAGAAAATTGCGGTTATCGGCGTTACCGAAAACATCGGGCGCGAAGTTTTGGCTTTTTTGGCCGACGGCGGATATAAGCCGGACCAGGTGGCGGCATTGGAAATGAAAGTGCCGCTTGGAACACAGGCATCTTTTGGTGAAGAAGACGACATTGACGTCGAAAGCCTGGACAAGTTTGACTTTTCGGGTATTGAAGTTGCAATTTTCGCTGCTTCGGAAGAAGTTTCCAAACGCTATGCGGTTAAGGCGACGGAAAAAGGCTGCAAAGTTATTGACTGTACAACCCAGTTCTTTGCCGATCCCGAAGTGCCGATGATTGTGGCCGGGGTGAATGACCAGAAGTTGGAAGATGCTGCCAAAAATATTGTCAGTGTTCCCTCGGCGGCCGTGACTCAGATTTTGCTGCCTTTGAGTGCGGTGGACCAAAAATGCCGGATCAGCCGGATGGTTGTCTCGACCTATACGTCCACATCGGTTTACGGCAAAGAGGGAATGGACGAATTGTTTAATCAGACGCGCAAGATTTTTATGAACGAGAGTTTGGCCGATCATCAGAAAGTTTTTGACAAGCAAATTGCGTTTAACGTGATTCCGCAGGTGGAAGAGTTTATCGGAGAGGAAACCAAATGCGAATGGCGTATCAATGCCGAGACCAAAAAGGTTTTGGGACGAGATGTGAAAGTTCATGCCAACTGTGCTTTTGTACCGGCCTTTATCGGCAACGCCGCTTATGTAAATGTGGAGTGTGCGGCGGAAACCGATGTTGACGATGTTCGCGAAATGATGAAGAAAACGCCGGGGGTGATTGTTTTTGACAAGAACGTTCGCGGCGGTTATGTCACTTTGAATGATGTGCAGGGCGAAATTGAGGTTTATGTGAGCCGTTTGCGTCAGGACGCTTCGACCGAGAACGGTTTCAGCTTCTGGTCGGCGGCGGATAATCTGCGCTTTGGAGTGGCCGGAAACGCTTATAAAATCATGAAAGAGTGGCTGAAACAGGCTTAGACGGCCGGAATCGGGACTGCGGACGGGAGACGAATATGAAAAAATGGCTGTATTTTTGTTTGGGACTGTTGATGGTAATGATGCCGGTGGCAGGACAAACATCGGAAAAAACAAAGGAAGTTGACGCCCGCACTTTTGTCGTCAGTTCTGCAAAATACATCACGATTGACTATTCGACCGTTACCAAAGAACTGAATAATATTGAAGATGTGCTGAAATCGGGCAATGTACCGAGTGCAACCAGCAGCAAATACGTTTCTTTTCTTGGCGATACCCGCTCACAGCTCTTGGAAAGCAAAAAACAGCTGGATGAAGAATTGCGAAACATCAACCGCCGTCTTGATTCGCTGGGAGAAATGCCCAAGGAAGGCGAAGAAGAACTGCCGATCATTGCTGAAAAACGCAAAGAATATAATGAAGAGGCGGTTTATCAGAAAGGCAGAATTGCTGAGAACGACCTGCTGATTAACCGGATTGACGAATTGACGGCGTTGATTGTGGCGGTTCGTAAACAAGCTTTGATCGGCAATCTTTTGGTTTATCAGGAACCGTTGGTCTATCCGAGCAGTTTTTTGAAAGCAACCGCTCAATTTCTTGATTTCAGTTTCAATATTATCAAGTCGCCGGTTGACTGGTACCGCGACTTGACCGAAGAACAGAAAGATGCCGTCGATTCCAATCTTTTTACGGTGTTGTTGGCTATCGGTGCTGCGGGCATGGTCGGTTATATGTTGCGAATACTGATTATTCGTCATTTGGGGTATAAGAAGAATCTGACCGAAGCGCCGCCGTATTTTACCAAAGTGTTGGCCGCGTTTTTTGTTGCCTGTGCCTATGGGGTGATTCCGGCAGTGTTGCTGGGTGGTTTTCTGGTATGGATCATTCATACCAAAATTTTGATTTTGGGCTTTTTCGGACTGGTGCTTTCCAGCGTTCTGTACTACACGTTGTACATCTTTCTGGCCAATGCGATTACCCGGGTGGTGTTTGCGCCTTATAACGGAATGTGGCGGTTGGTTAACATGGATGACGCCAAAGCCAAACGGATGACGGCGGCCTTTTATTTCAGTTTCTTTGTCATCGGCTTGAGCAGCATGTTATTTCATATTGCCAGCGAGGCAAATTATACGGTGGAACTGATTTATTTCCTTTCGTTGGTTAATAGCGCGGTTAAAGCTTTTTGCGTGGTTTTGATTGCCAAGCGCTATTTCTGGGAAGACGAAACTTCGGTTGACCTCAACGAAGAAAACGGGGACGATGAAGATTTTGTTGATGCCAAAACACGTACGGCGTTTCGGGTTATTTTTCTGGCAGCGCTTTTTGCGGTGGCGGTCGTCAGTATTTCGCTGTTTGGTTATCCGCGGCTTTCGGAATTCATCATTAACCGTTTTCTGCTTTCGATGCTGGTCATCGGCGGTTTTTTGATTTTCCGCAATGTGGTGTTTGAACTGCTGAAGCGGGTGTTGCTGTTTAATTTCTGGGTGAAGACCCTGAGGGTGCGCCGCCAGCTGATTGATAAAGTGGATTTTTGGCTGGGCGTGGTTCTCAATCCGATTTTCGGAGTGTTGGCGATTTTGTCGCTGCTTTCGCTGTGGGGGGTATCGACTGATTTGCTGCTGCAAAGTATGCGTAAGATTTTATTCGGTTTTAAAGTGGGGGGGATGGAGATTTCGCTGCTGTCAATTCTGCTCGGCATCGGTGTCTTTTTTGCTTCTCTCAGCGTGATCAAGATTTTGCGCCGCAAACTGTTTGACAATATTTTGTCGCATGTGGAGATGGATGACGGTATCCGCCATTCGCTGGCTTCCGGTTTTGGTTTTGTGGGCTTTGTTCTGGCAACTTTTCTGGCAATTGCGGTGATGGGTGGCGATTTGAGCAATGTTGCTCTGGTTGCCGGTGCTCTTTCGGTCGGTATAGGTCTTGGTTTACAAAATATCGTCAATAACTTTGTGTCGGGAATTATCCTGTTGTTTGAACGGCCGGTCAAAGTGGGCGACTGGGTGATTATTAACGGTGAGGAAGGGCGAATCAAGCAGATAAATATCCGTTCGACCGAAGTAGAAACTTTTAAGAAGTCGAGCGTGATTATTCCCAATGCCACTTTATTGTCAACTTCGGTGACCAACCTGACGCACAGCAACAACTGGTCGCGGCAGTCGGTGACAGTCGGAGTGGCCTATGGTACCGATCCCCATAAGGTAACTGATATTTTGCTTGAATGCGCCAAAAGCAATAAAAAGGTGATGAAAAATCCGGCACCGTATGTGATTTTTAAGGATTTTGGTTCCAGCAGCCTTGATTTTGAACTGCGTTGCTATACCAACGATATTTGGAACGGTTGGACAATACCGAGCGACTTGCGCTATGAAATTGACCGCCGCTTCCGTGAAGAAGGAATTGAAATTCCGTTTAATCAGTTGGTGGTTCACCGTGGCGGCGAAATCAGCGAAGAAGCGCAAACGCAGTTCTATGCGCGAAAACAGGCGCAAAAAACGGCAGCGCCGGTATTGCCGGAAGATGCGGGAAATAAAGATGAAAAAGGTGCTAAAGCAACGGCAGCGTGGAAGGATGGCAAAAATGCGGATAAATGATTTGCGTAACAAAAAAATTGCGGTTTGGGGGCTGGGGGCTGAAGGACAACAGGCGGTAAAATATTTGACCGCTCACGGAATTGCCGGACAGATTATCCTGTTTAATGACACCGTGATCGAAAAACCGGAAGGCTGTCTGGATTTTGACTTGGTTTGCGGCGATCAAATTGCGGCAGCGCTCAACCGGGCGGAAGTGATTATCCGTTCGCCGGGGGTAAGTATTTATCGCGAAGAACTGACGGAGGCCAAACGACGCGGAATCGCCGTCACTTCGGTAACCGATCTATGTCTGAACGAGTTTTTGTCCCGTCCTGGTTGCCGGGTGATCGGCGTTAGCGGATCGAAAGGCAAAAGCACCAGTGTCAGCGTGCTGGCTTATATCTTACAAAAAAGCGGGTATAAAGTCGGGTTGGGCGGTAACATAGGAAAACCGATGATTGAGTTGCTTGATCAGGATTATGATTTTATTGTCGAAGAGTTTTCCAGTTATCAGGCCTCCGATCTGACGGCAGCGCCGCAAATTGCCATGTTTACCAACCTGTTTTATGTTCATACCGATTGGCACCGCGGGCATGAAAATTATTGCCGTGACAAGATTCATCTGATTGCCAACCAACAACCAGGCGATGTTTATTTTGCCAACCGACGTAATCCGCAGTCGGTCGAATATACGGAGGCTTATGCCGAAAATCGTCGGTGGTATAACGAAACAGCGCTTTTTCATGCCGAAAACGGCGTGTTGTACCACGGAGAAGAAAAACTGGCGGAAATCGGCGAACTTAAATTGAACGGCAATCATAATATGGATAATCTGGCCGGCGTGTTCTCGATTTTGGATTATTTGGAGATAGATTTGCATCATGCGGCTGAAATTTTGAAGAGTTTCGAACCGTTGCCGCACCGGTTGCAGAAGGTAGCGGTGAAAGACGGCGTTACCTTTATCAATGACAGCATTTCAACGGCACCGGAAGCCGCTATCGGCGCAGTCGGCAGTTTTGCCGGGAATCTGGCACTGATTTCCGGGGGACAGGATAACTGTCAGGATTACGGTCCGTATGCGGAAACCATTGAGAACAATTTGCAGGTAAAAATGGTGGTGACATTGTATCAAACCGGACCGAAAATTGCCGCCGTTTTAAGGAAAGGGGTAAAACGAACTGATTTTGAATTGGCGGAAACCGATACGCTGGAAAATGCGGTGAAAACGGCCTATGCGAAGTTAAAGAAGCTGGGCGGCGGAACAATTTTGTTTTCGCCGACCAGTCCGAGTTTCGGGTTTTATAAGAATTTTGTTGAAAGAGGCAATCATTTTATTAAAATTGTGCAGGATTTATGAAAAATAGCTCTTGTCTTTT
>UQCS01000025.1 GCA_900539605.1 uncultured Azospirillum sp.
AGAAAACCGCCGATCAGGGCCAGCGTCGCTGCCGCTACGCCGCCGCAGGACAAGGTGAGAAGAATGGCACCGCCGGTGACAAGGCACATCAGGGCGAAAGAAACCGAAACTGGGGCGAGGGCATAGATTTTGGAGAGGGCATAAGCGGAAAAATACAATGCCGCAATGCCGGCGCCGGTCAGCGCTTCGCCGATCCGTTGGTGGTTGGCGATTTTATGGTGAAAATGCAACCAGCAACCGGCGGCAACGGACAGTAATCCGCCCGCCGTTGCCAGACTCAAACGGGCAGCCGGGCCGAGAAGACCGTTTTCGATCGAATAGCGTACAAAGTAAAAAAAGCCGAGGACAGCGGCAAAACCTGCAATCCAGGTGATCAGCTTCTGTCCTAGGAAGGTAATGCCGTTTTCGCTTTGAGGTTGCGGCGCCGGTGCCGGTTCCTGTTCAACCGGTATTTTTTCGGCGGAAGGGAGTCTGGCAGGCGGAATTTCCGGTTTGTTTGGCAGCGATTGGTGACAATCGGTTGCCTGAACAACGTCCGGTTCAGTTTCGGCCGATGTTTGAAGTTGCGGTTTTGGCTTTGGCTTTGATAACTGTTCCAACTGCCATTCCAGTCTTCGAATATCCGATTTTGCACCTAAAATCATGAAGAATAAAATAATCAGTATCAACCATGCCAACGTATCCATTGTGCCGCTCCTTGTAGTCGTTTTGCTTTAAGGTAAAATAGTTTTTTCGTAAAAACAATCAAAAAAAACAACTTTATACAATTGAGTCTTAAAAAAAAACAGCAATGACAAAGCGTTTCGTTTTTTGTATGATAAAAAGATTGAAAAAAACGGGAGAAAAAAAATGTCGCTTGAAAAAGTCAGGGCTTATTTTAAAAAATACGGAATTGAGAACCGGGTGCTGGAGTTTGATGTTTCCAGCGCGACTGTCGAATTAGCGGCGCAAGCGCTTAATTGCCTGCCGCAACGGATTGCCAAAACCCTTTCTTTTGCCGCTGCTGACGGTCCGATTTTGATTGTTGCCGCCGGAGATGCCCGCATCGATAACCGCAAATATAAAGATTGTTTCGGGCTCAAAGCCAAAATGTTGACGGCGGCGGAAGTTGAGCAGTTTACCGGCCATGCCGTCGGCGGTGTCTGCCCGTTTGCGGTCGGCGACCGGGTAAAGGTTTATCTCGATTGTTCGCTCAAACGTTTTGCCACCGTTTTTCCGGCTTGCGGCAGTTCCAACAGTGCAATTGAACTGACCGTTGCCGAGCTGGAACAATATGCCGGCTGTGTAGGATGGGTAAACGTTTGCAAAGACTGGGAAGCCTGAAATTCCGGCTATCCGACGTCAATGCCGAAGCACATTTTGGCGCCCAGTCCGATCAGGAACGAGATCAGGGCAACCGAAAGGCTGATACCCGACATTTCGAAAAATTTCGGTAAAAAAGGTTCCGATTTGACCACCGCGATATAAAAATTGAAAACAGCGATCAAAACAATCACTACCCCGATCATGCAGATCAATGCCGGAACAAACATTTGCTCGGGAAACAGCAGATACGGCAAAACCAGAAAAACTACCGTGAACAAGTAGGTGAAACCGGTATAAACGCTTGCTTTCAGGGCGTTCGGATTACCGTCCGCGCGTTCGGCCAGATAGTTGGAAGCGGCCATCGACAGCGTTGCGGCAATGCCGGTGATGATACCGGCCATGGCGATCAGGGTGGTGTTGGTAAGCACAAAAGTCAGCCCGGCGATGGTTCCGGTCAGTTCCACCAAAGCATCGTTCAAGCCCAGCACCATTGCACCGACATAGTTCAGTCTTTCCTCATCCAACAAAGAGATCAGAAAATTTTCGTGTTCTTCTTCCTGTGCAATAATGCGGCCGACTTCCGGAATTTCCTCCTTAAGCTGCTGCAATCCCTTGATGCCGGAGAACTCGTTGAGCTCCAGCAGTTTGATAACAAAAGTGTAGCCGAGCAGATAAGTAAGCAAACCGTACCAGAAGATTTTCAACCGGTCGGGACCGACGTTTTGTTTGGTGTATTGTTTCCATATTTCGGCATGTTTTAATTCGTCAGCGGCAATCTTCTCAATCATGTTTCGGTTTTTCTGATCTTTCATATGCTTGGCGAAACGCTTGTAAATACATGAACTGGTGATTTCGTCTTTTTGAAACGCCAGCATCAGCTTTTGTGAAACGGTGGAATGGGAAGGCTGTTTTTTCATATCGGATTCTCCTTATATTGTGTTTCAAGGCAGATCACTTTTCATGCCAAAAGTCAAATAAATTATTTACATCACGTTGGCCGAATGTTTATAATAAAGCCAAAATTCAAAGGATACGTCTATGCCTGAACTGAAATCTCTCAAAAAAAATCTCACCCTGCTTAAACAAAACGCCTATCAGTCTTCCAAAAACAAGGCAAAACCGTCCCGGCTTGAGTCGGTTGGCAACTTTTTTGCCGACGGCGGTCGGTCGTTGCGGTTTATTTTCAGCGAAAAGGAAAACATCCTGTTTGCTCTGTTGCAGTTGGCGGTTATCGGGCTGGGTTATTATGTTTGGGTTGAAGGGCTGGCCGTCGTTCCCGAAGAGGTGTGGGAAAAGTCCGACAGCTCGGATTCCAACGATGCAGCGGCTTTTATCATACTTGTCTGGTCTTTTTTTTGTGTCGGCTTGGTCGCCTATCCGCTGGGATTGTTAACAGCCTGCATGGGCGCTTCTTACATTCTGCGTTTTTGCGGTCGTCCTTCCACCATTGCCGAATGTCTGAAAATAGTACTGCCGAAATCGTGGACTTTGTGGATCTTCAGCTGGCTGGACGGCTGGTGGACGATGGAACGCATTTTGGAACGGTTGCCGAAGAAAAACGATCGTATGCCGCTTTCGGTTAAACTGGCCAATGAGGCGGTTTATCAGGCTTGGAAAATTTCTTCAATGGGGTTTTTGCCGGCGCTTTTGTGCGGCCGCTGCGTGGTTGATGCCGCAAAAGATTCGTTAGCACTGTTAAAGGAACGTTTCTCCGCTATGGCCAAATTGAGAATCGGTTATTCGGTCATTTGCTGGTTTTTCGGCATTGCCGCGTATGTCGGGTTTTTTGTGATGATTTTTGTCTTTCCCTTTTTGGCATCGGGTATGGAAACCGGGCATAAAGTGTATAATTTTTATTTTTTGGCCGGTTTTCCGATGCTGGTGGTTCTGACTTTTATTATGCTGATTTTTCGTCCGATCTATATTATTTCTTCCTGTCATATATATGCTTATTATATCCGGGAACAGGGGATTTCGATCAGTTTACCGCAAACGTCTTCAAAAGGCCTCAGTGCGCTGGTTGCTTTCCTGGTTTTGGCAGTGATAACGGCAGTTGCTTTTCTGTATCGTGACCAACTTGGCATAACTGCTTTGTTGGAGGGCTGATTGTCTGCCGTTTAGCAAAATAAAGGGATTGCTGCAAAATCTTTTGTCTGTTATAACAGTATGCCGTAACGAACCGTTTATTGAAAGCATCTGCAAAAGCGTATGTGCGCAAACTGTCCGCAACAGCCGATTTGAGTATTTTTAACAATATATCTGATGATCAGGCAGGGTGCGATTCAAAACATAAAATTTTAGTTTAAAATTAAGTTTGTATAAAGTATTATACACACATTATATAATATTGCCTATTAGAGATTTATGAAAAAGAACATTATTGTTAACAGGGAGTTTGATAAAAAAAATTGTGCAATAGTTGTATTGCCGATAATATTGCTCATGCTGCCCATTCTATACATTAGCTTTGATGAAGGATATGTGAGCCGCCGCCGCGGATATCTGCTATCCTCTCTTGCATTTGGCATTTTGTATGCTTTCGATCTTTTAAAAACAGTAAAATATAAGCAAGAATATGTATCAGATTTAATCTTAACACAAGAAACATTAACTGTTGTTTATAAACTGGACAAAAATGTCAGATACTATGATATTCCGCTCAATGAAATTAAAAAGTTTTATGCTCATACAAAAATAGCCGGTTCGGACACAAAAACTGATGTTACAATAACAACTTGCCATAATGAGACAATTAAGTTTTCAGAAAGTCCAACCGAAGGCTTTAGTTCCTGTAAATATGGATTCTTGCTGCGATTATTAAAAGTATCTCAATATATACCAAATTTCCACTATCGCGTACTTTGTTTAAGAGATGATTTTGCAAAAAGAGATATTAAATATTTCGAAAAACATAAAAAGAGATTGCCTGTCATATGCAGGATTTGGGCTTGGTTTTTAACCATACCGGCCACCGCAAAATTCTTCCTTTCAATATCATTTCTCGGTTTTATTTTTTTTGTGCTTTCCTTTTCTTATATGAATTTTCCTAATATAGTAAGTCCAACTGACAAACAGTATTTGGAATACATTGAACAAAAAAATTATGATAAAGCTTTAGAAATACATGATGATGACCCTGAATTATATGCTTTTATAGCAGGAAAACTCCAATCAGAAAAACGATATGAAGAAGCTTATAATGCCGCTAGAAAAGGAGTCGAATGTTTATCAAACAAATCTGCTTACAACAAAGCAAAAGGTTATAGATTTTTAGACAATGGGGCAATTTCGCTTTCATTATATATGTATCTTAGTGAAACGGCATTTAAATTAGAGCGCTATGATGATGCAATAGAAGGCTATACTCTTTTAATTAATAATGCAAAGAAAACCTATTCAACCTCAGCCTACCTATACAGAGGAATTTGTTATTATAATATAGGAGATAAAGATTCTGCATTAAAAGATTTTTATAAACATCTTGATGTAATTGATGAATATATGGAATCACAGCGCCAAAGTGAATATAAAGATCAATATCCGATGCTTGGTAAAAAAGATATCAAAACAACAAAAGAATGGATATCTGCAGCAGAAAAATTGTAATTATTAAAAAAAATACTCCGGTACTTCGTACTATCTCTCTGGTGGTCGAGCCTTCTTTTTAATTCCACCCGTTTTAAAACAAAAAGCACCATAAAGGCACCTTTTTGTTTTGGTCGGGACGAGAGGATTCGAACCTCCGACATCTTGCACCCCATGCAAGCGCTCTACCAGGCTGAACTACGTCCCGAATGACACAACAAAACTTATATAAAACGATCGTGGTTTAAATGCAAGAACTTTTTTGGGGCAATGAACATTGTTGATGCTACGGAAGGTCCGAATATTTGTTGTATTCTGTCGCGATAGCTGCAGATGAAAAATAAGTTTTTCCTTTTTTTGCAAATAATAAATTATAAGTTGTATTGACAGTTGCATCCGGTTTGTTTAAAGAACAAAACAAGAACAAAGGAAAAAGTATGATGCAGCATATGATTGCGTTGGTCGATTGTGACAGCTTTTTTGTCAGTTGCGAACAAGTAAAAAAACCGGCGTTGCGCGGCCGACCGGTATGTGTGGTTACCGGCGAAAACGGCTGCGTGGTGTCCCGTTCCCGGGAAGCCAAGAAAGCCGGCGTGAAAATGGGAATGCCGCTGTTCATGGCACGCCGCGAATTTCCCGATGTGATTTATCTAAACGGTCGCCATGATCTTTATCGTCATTTTTCGATGCAGGTGATGAATCATTTGCGGGCGTTGGTTGCCGAAGTGGAAGTGGTTTCGATTGACGAAGCCTACGCCGATTTAACCTCACTGGATGTGGTATATCATACCGATTATATTTCTTTAGCCCGTCAAATACGCGAAAAGATTCTCCGAGCGGTCGGAATTCCGGTTTCAATTGGGCTTGCCCCGTCCAAAAAGCTGGCCAAACTTGCCAGTGACAAAGCCAAGAATACTGGCGGGGTTTTTTCCATTGACTCCGAACAAATCAAAGCGGTTTTGCAACAAACCGACATCAATGATATTTGCGGTATCGGCCGCAGCCATTCTAAACTGATGGGGTATAACGGTATCGGTACCGCCTGGGATTATGTCAGTCAACCGGATGCATGGATTCGCCGGCGGATGGGGGGGAGCGGACTTGATTTGAAATATGAACTGCTGGGGTATTATATTCACAAACTTGAAACCCAGTCGGCGCCGCCGCAGTCGGTGCAGGATACGTCGGCGTTGCCTGTTTTTACTTCCGACCCGGAGATAATTCGATCACAGCTTCGTTGCCATTTGCACCGCGCGTGCCGACGGATGCGCCGGGACAACTGTTTTTGCACGATGGCAGGAATCATGTTGCGTACTAAAGATTTTGCAGTGGTTTCCGACCGCGTTAAGCTTTCGGTAGCTTCTAACGCCGAGTTGGATATTGCGGCGGCATTAATTCCTTTATTAAAAAACATTTATCGCCCCGGGATTGTCTATCGCAGCAGCGGGGTATTCCTTTCCGGTTTGGTTGTCCGCGAAAGCTATCAGCCGGAACTGTTTGACAGTCTGCAGTTCAAAAGCAGCCCGTTATCGGAGGCATGGGATCTGTTAGAAAACAAATTCGGCCGCGATGTTCTGAAAAACGGATGGTTTTAGCTTATTTAAAGACGTTCTTGAAATTAAGTGCAAATAAGATGACTTGTATAATTGTCAGAACCAGTGCCGCAACACTGCCGAAAATTTGAATTGCGGGACTGAAATCAGCGGGCAGACCAATGCTCAGGCTGAGGACAGCAGCACCGACAAACGGCAGATATTTGAGCAGGCGGCTGATTTTAAGATATTTTGATAAGGCAGATTGTATAACCCCGAAAATGCCCAACCATACCGCCAGATAAATGATGACGACCGGAGAAAGAGCGTTTACCTGATACCACGGCATAAACGGCAGAAAAGAAGACAAAATTTCGGCGGCCGTGAACAGGATAACCAAGACCGACAAATTGGCGATGACATATAAAATTCGGTAGACCGGAAAGCTGTCCAACCAGAAAACAGCAATAATCAACAGCGAAAAGAGGATAATTAGCGGCATTGTTGTTCCAACTCCAAGAGGTGTTTTTTGATATGCAGGCCTCCGCCGAACCCGACCAGGCGGCCGTTGCTGCCGATTGCGCGGTGGCAGGGGATGAAAACCGGCAGCGGGTTGCAATGGTTGGCACCGCCGACAGCCCGGCAGGCGCGGGGATTGCCGGCCATTTCGGACAGCTGTTTGTAACTACGGGTCTCGCCGTAAGGAATCTGTTGCAGGCATTTCCATACTTTCAGTTGAAAATCGGTTCCGCGTGGTTGCAGCGGCAGTTCGAAAAAACGCCGTTCTCCGGCAAAATATTGTTCCAGCTGCCGGGCAGCGCAACGTAAAAGCGGGGTCGGAGTGTCGCTTTCGGCGGCACCGAATTCAAGCCGGGTGAGAACATTGTCGTCACCGTAAACGGTCAGTTTGCCGATCGGCGAATCAAAACAGTAACAATTCCGCATTTACAGCTCCGCAAGTTTTAATTTATTTATTTTTTATTATTTGCCGCTTTCAAAACGATGTCAATTTATAAAAATAATCATTGCGTAATCAAGATGGAAATGCTACTAAAAATAATCATAAAAATATATTTTAGAGATCATCATGCCGAAAATTTCCCTGATTATTCCGTTATATAATGCCGTACGTCATCTGAGATCCTGTCTAGATTCGGTGACAAGGCAGAGCTTTGCCGATTTTGAAGTCATACTGGTCAACGACGGTTCCACCGACGGAACCGTGGAAATCGTCAAAGAATATTGTCGTCGATATCCTCATTTTCGTTTGATAAATCAGGAAAACGGCGGTGTTTCAGTGGCACGTAACCGTGGAATGGCGGAAAGCCGGGCACCGTTTATCGCATTTCTTGATCAAGATGATCTTCTGCATCCTCAGGCTCTGGAAATTTTGTATCAAATGGCGGAAACTACCGCCGCCGATGTTTCGGCATTTCGAATCCGTTTGGTCCCGGATGATTTTGCCGGTGATTCGCAGCCGCAGCATTTTAATGTCGCTGAGGCGGCCGCTGCGGCACATTTGAGCCGTTCTCCGATCACAGACTTTTTCCAAACGCCCAAAGGCGGTCCGATTTATATCTGGAACAAACTGTATCGTCGTGCTGCTCTAGGCGCCGTAGAATTTCCGCCCGGCGTGCAGCCGGCCGAAGACACGGTGTTTACTTTGAAAATGTTGCTGACGGTTAAAACACTGGCGTCAACCGATCTACAGCTGCTTTATTATCGCAATAACGAGGCTTCGGTGACCAAACAGGGAATTACTGAAAAATATGTCCGTTCCCATGCCCTGGCCGCCGGAGAGATAAAACGTTTCATTGACGGTTTGTCTTTGCACGATCAATGGCTGAGCCGCCGTCTCGACTTTTATCTTTCACGTTTCATTTTCAAGTCGTTGATATCTCAGCCGTTGCGCCTCATTTCCGGCCCTGACCGACCACGTCGGCTGGAAACTTCGCGCGAGCTTGCGGCGGCGTTTTTACAAAATGGTGCGCTTAAACCGCCGTTGCTGGGGTGGAAAAAGGCGTTAATCTGCCGGCTCTACTTCAAACGTTGCTACCATGCGGCAAAATTTTTGGCCTAGGAGCAGTAGATGAAATTAGTTATTATCCGACACGGACAAACCGATGCGAATGCACAGCATCTGGTGCAGGGAGCGGGTCTCGATTTTCCGCTTAACCTTGTCGGCCGCGGTCAGGCAGAAGCTGCTGCTGAACGTCTTTTGCCATTTGCTCTGCCGGTTGTATATTGTTCAACGATGTTGCGGGCACGTCAAACGGCCGAAATTATCGGCGGCCGTCTCGGTTGTCCGGTCATTGAAATGCCGGGGCTGGAAGAAGTGCACTTTGGTGAGGCGGAAGGAATGCTTTCGGCAGAAGCGCGCTGCCGTTATAAGGACGTTTTTGATCGCATTGACAGTCAATGCGAGCCCGACTGGCGACAGGTGCATGTTCCCGGCGGAGAAAGCATTAACCAAAGTACCGCCCGGGCATTGCGGGCTTTGGAAAAAATTGCCCGGACTTCTTCTTTTCCGCTTGTCGGCGTGGTGACACACGGCTCTCTTATGTTTAATCTTTATTATCATTTTTTCGGACAAAGCCGTCGTTTTGACAATTGTGAATTTTTTGAAACGGAATTATAAATTTCAGAACAAAATGATGGAAATCAGACCCCATATATAAAACGATGAAAAATAAAAAGCCGTAAATGCAATCCAATATTCCAACTTTCCGCATGGTTTGAAAGTTCGTTTTAAAATAGGACTTTTGAGCACATAGCAAATGATGAAAAGAGAGCGGGCATTAGGGTAAAAGAGCATAAAATCTTCCTCTGTCCAGAAGCCGAACAGCAGACTGGCTGCCAACGGAACAGTCAATACCAGAAACGTAAAGAGCAGAATGTTTTTAAGTTGTCTTTTCATTACCAGTGCCATTGTGAGGGATAGACGCATTTTTCAAGTATATAATTTTGCAGACGTTTTTGCAAGAGCGGATCACGCTGAAATTCGGCAGACTGAACCAACATTTCAATATCGTCGAGGCTCAGCTGGTTATATTTTACCCGTTGTGGAATATAATTGGAGTAACCGCGTTTGCATATGGCATACATCTGAGCAAGATACTCGTCTTCCCCTTCGTTCAATGGTTTAATTCCATAAGCCATTTCGGACAATTCTCCATAAGGCGGAATTAATTTTTTTGCAACTTCATTAACCGTACTTTTGGTTGCCGTACGTGCTGCCGTGAGGGCAATGTTTTTAAAGCTTCCTGACATGATAAATTCCTTTGTTGTTTTGATAACACTAATATTACAATACATTTTTTGTTAAAAATCAAACAAAAAATGTATTGTAATATGGTGACGATATTGGGAAGTGCCGGGGAGGGGATAAAATTTTTCCGGTATTGTCAAGAACAGGATCGGAGGCGGCGGCTTAAAAGAAATTCTCCGCTGCCGCGGTTCTTGTCGCAGGGACGATAAAAAGCCTCCGTGGGGACGGAGGCTTAAAACGTGCCTTTGTTATTGTTTATGATTGCCGTGGTTGTTGCTGCTGAGATTGTTGTGACGGCTGAGACCGTTGCTGCCGCGATTGTGATTGCGATTGCGACTGCTGCGGCTGGAACTGTTGCTGATTTTGGGATTGTTTTTTATTGATAGGCAGTCGTTGTTTTTTTCTTTTTCCGTCGGCGCTTTTGGGAATTCTTATTTTCAGCACGCCGTCTTCATAATCAGCTTCGGTTTTGGCAAAGTCGAGATCCCACGGCAACGGAACAGTACGGCGAAACATGCCGTAACGGACTTCCGAAAAGTAGTGATCGTTCTGGTTATGCTCAACCTGATTCTTCTTTTCGCCGCTGATGGTCAGATAACCGTCGGAAGATATTTCCACATTGAGATCTTTTTCGTCCATCCCCGGTACTTCGGCCGAAACGTTAACCGCATTCTTAGTTTCCGAAAACTCAATTTTCGGTTCCAGTGACCGGTTTTCGTTTTCGCCGTTGGTTTCGAACAAATTCCAGAAATGAGACAGGAAATTACGAAATTCTCCTGCCGAGCGGGACGGGGTATCGTACTCCTGAGTTTGTTTGCTTACAGCGTTTTTCATCGTCGATTCTCCCTAAAATTAAATTTTACAAAGAATAAGATAAGCGCTGTTGCCGTTTTTTTTAGCTGTCCGAAAGACTATCCTTTAATAGTAACGGGCCCGGCCTTTATCCTGCCTTTGGTATTTTTCGATATAGTCGGAAAGCTCGCCGAAAGTCAGAAAACCGTCACCGTCGGCATCGGCCGCTTCAAATTGCTGTTCGGGCGTTTGATAAAGTCCTTTTTTGCGGGCCCGACGCACATTTTTTTCTTCGGTGCGGGTATAAGTACGGATTTTGGCGCCAAATTCCTCAGGGCTCAACTTACCGTCGCCGTCCTTATCCAGGCGATTCATCTCGCTGACGGCAATTTTTTGGGCGTAGGATACCTGCGGAACGTCTTTCGGTGGATTATATTTGGTTTCGGCAGCCGAAACCGGAAGCATGAGCGCCGCCAGCAGCGCAGTTAAGCAGGATTTCAACATTTTTTTCTCCTCATTAAATACAATTTACAATTATCCTTCGTCAATACAGAAACAACGGGATAAAATTTTATTTGGGCGTTAAAAGGCATATTTCAATCCGCCGTTGAATATCCAGTTGTTGTCGGTGCTGAGGTCATAGGCCGCTTCGCCGTACAGGCTGAAGTTGCTGCTACGGTATTCGCCGTTCAAACTGAATAACCCGTGATCTTTTTCCGTTTGGTAGCGATCCATGGCAAATTCGCCGTCCATGTTGTTGATTCGAGCTTTTACCGTTTGATATTCGTTGTTGAATTCATGGTACCAACTGCCGCCGAAACGGATTTGCAGCAGATTTTGGTCATTAAAGCTGATTTGTTTCTGCAAATACAAGCCCAGGCCGCTTTCAACCGACAGGCTGTTGGTGTGGCGGATGTTCAATTCGCCGTCATCAATACCGCTTTGATATAAGCCGGTGAGGTTGAACTCGGCAGTCGGTTGCAGTGCAAAGCCGCAACCGAGTTCGGTTTCTCCGCGCAGTTCGTTATTAACGCCGTAATAGTAGTTTGTCAGGTCGCCTTTATAACGCTGTCCGCCGGCATAACGCTTATAATCGCCGCTGCCGTAAGCGCCGTAAAGATTGCCGAACCAACCATAGCCGTTTCCAGCAAAACCGAACGGCAGCATCAGCCGGGCAATCGTTTCTTCTTTGCGGCTGTGGTTGTCAAACTTGCTGTCGGTGTGAATAAAATTCCATCCCAAACCGTAGCTGAAACGGTTATCGGCGGTGTTTCGGAGCAAGCCGAACAACGATACCGCCTTGTTATCGCTGCCGCTCAGAAGGCGGTTACGGTCAAAACGGCGGTTATAATAGTTTAGGCCGGTGATAAAGCCGTCGTTTTCAGCCGCGTTAAACCAGGTGTTGTCAAGCTGGCGGCCGACGTCTTTCATCATTTCAATGTCGCGGGCGGCCAAAGCCGGGATGAAGTCTCGGCCGGTGCGGCGATTGATTTCACCTGTTAAAGCCGTTTGTGAAGTGGCGGATTTTAAGGCATCATACAGGGCGGTATTGTTGTTTTTGCCGTAATTGTCACTTAAAAAGCCGGCAATGGATGCGTTGTTCTCCACCTCATCAAACGTTTTCATGGTCAGTGTTGTCGTCTTACCGTCAAAGTCGGCGTCAAACAAATAAGATTCTGAATTGACGTTTGTTAAACCTGCGGTATCACCCTCAAAATTGTTGTTCAGGGTAAAACGGGTCTGGTTACTTTGCTGAACCGTTTGCACCGATACTGTTGCTTCGCCGTCAATTTTTGATGCCACAAAGCGGCTGCCGGCATTAAACTTGACCTGCCGGTTAAGACTCAGCGTCCCGACGCCGACCGCAATGGTGCCGTTGTTGGTGACATCACCGCTGAAAACCGTGTTTTTATCAGCTTCAGCCGCAACATAAACGGTGCCGTTATTGATGATTTTTCCGTTATCTTCGGTATAAGCGGCAAAAATGTCGGCATCGCCGCTGCCCTTAATGTACAGTTTTCCGCTGTTGACAATGTTGGCATTGCCGCCGGCATAGAGGGCTGCCGTTTTGGTTTCGGCAGTCAACGGGTTAAGGTAAATATTGCCGCGGTTGGTGATCTGTGCGGTACCGACGGCGTAAATACCATAGCTGCCGGTGTCGTTGACATTGATTTGACCGTTGTTGTCAACCACGGAGCTTCCTTCGGCATAAATACCGTAACTTTCTTTGCCGTCTATGGTAAGGGTACCGCTGTTGGTCAGACGGGTAACGTTATTGACCCTGATCGCATAACTGTTGTTGCCTTTGACCGTGATATCGCCCAGATTGTCAACCGTGCCTTTGGTAAGCAGCAGGCCATAGCTGCCGGTGTTGTTCATCACAATGGAACCGCTGTTATAAGTGGCGGCGTTGTTGGATGAGCGTAGTCCCCAGCTGTTGTTGCCGCTGATTTCGATATCGCCTTCGTTATGAAAAGTCGAAACGCCTTTGCCGTAAATACCGTCGTTTTGGCTGCCGCTTGCCGTAATCTTGCCGTAGTTGGTAACCGACCCGCCGTCAGTAGCCGCCAATCCGTATCCGGTGGCCTGGTTGATATTGATAGCGGCATGGTTTTCAATTGTCTTGGCAAGGATGCCGTAACTGGAGGAAGAATTCATGGTAATTACGCCGCGGTTGACAACTTTCCCTTTGTCGGCACGAATGCCGTAGGCAGCGCCGGAAGAGGTAACAGAGACCGCGCCGTCGTTGCTGATGTCGGCCGCGGTACTTTCTGAGTAGATGCCGATGTTGCCGTTGCCGAACAGCAACAGGTTGCCGCTATTGACAATGTTGTTGGCAAAAATCCCGTAAGCCCCCGACATGCTTGTCAGAGCTGATCCGATTTGAATATTGCCGGAGTTGCGAACTTTGTTGCCGTAAATTCCGGTATTTTTGTGCGAAGAACTGTAGGCAGAGCCTTTCGCCGTTATTGAAATACGGTTTTGGTTATTGATTTCATTGTTGTTGGTGAGGGTAGTGCGAATACCGTAACTGTCTTTGCTGCCGTCAGTTACGATATTGATAATGCCGCTGGTGCTCAAATTACGGATAGTGCCGTTTTGAGTATAAATGGCGGTGCCGGCGTTATAAAGGTTAATCACGCCGCTGTTTTCAACGCTGCCGTTTGCAGAAGCATACAGTCCGTAAATGTCGGTCAGTGAGCCCGATGAGTTGCCGAGTGACACGTCTCCCGAATTGATTATTTTTGCGTTATCGGTCCAAATCCCGTAAGAAGACGCCGTTCCTTCGGCTGCCTGGGCATACCCGCTGAGTTGTCCGATCATGATTGATGCCTGATTGTTAACGGTATTTGAAACCGTACCGTCAGCATAAATGCCGTAAGTAAAGGCTTTGCCGTCGGTATAAACATTCAAATTGCCGCCGCGGTTGTTTGCAATATTGCCGTTGACGGCTTTTAATGCTGCTCCGTTTCCGTATACCATGACAGCACCCTGATTGCCGATGTTTCCGTTGGCGGTCTCCAACCCCGAAGCGCCGTGAATTGCGGCGGCGGCGGTACCGATTTCCACACTGCCGAAATTATTGATATCGGCATTTTGTGCAAAAAGGCCGCCGATTTTTTTACCGTCATTGAAAGTTGAAGAACGGTTAAGTTTGACAATCGCCCGGTTCGTCAGAGTGTGTCCGGCACCGGCAGTACCGTTCAAACGAAGGCCGTAACTGTCGGCACTGCCGTTTAAAACCATGGTGATATTGCCGCCGGACTGGTTGTCGGCGTTGCCGCCGTTGACGGCAATGCCGTTTCCTGCACCGTAAATGCGGATTGTTCCCGCATTAGAAACGTTTCCGGTCTGGGCAAAAATTCCGTTGGCTCGGGTAAACATATTGCCGTTGTCGCCGATTTTGATATCACCACCGTTGGTAATGTGCGTTGTGTTGCCAAAGATTCCGTAAGCCGGTATCACGGTGGAAGCGGCGGTTGACGATATGTCGATTTGCGCCTGATTGTTGACCGTAGAGTTGTTCAATCCCTGAATGCCGTATACCGACGTGTTGCTTTCGGCATAGACGGCGATATTGCCGCCGACCGCATTGGTCAGGGTTCCGTCGCTGACATAAATGCCGCTGCCGCCGCCGTAGAGGCTGACGGCGCCGCTGTTGTTAACCGTGCCGCCGTTGCTGTAAATTCCGGTTGCCGTGTTGAATATGGTTCCGGCACCGCCGATGCGGATATTGCCGGTGTTGGTTACCGTATTGGCATTGCCGTTGATGCCGATGCCGACCTTGGTAACGGTTGCTGCTGCCGAAGTCAGAGTGATGTCGGCCCGGTTGTCTAACTGATATCCGCTCTCTGTCAGGGTCAGTCCGTAAACCGGTGCCTGATCGTCGGCGTTGATCAGCACATTGCTGCCTTTGTCGTTAGTCAGATTACCGTTTTCAACCATGATGCCCCAACCGCTGCCGTTCAGATTAACGGTACCGCTGTTGATCAGATTGCCGCCGGATGCTATCATCCCGTAACCATAACCGTTCAGGGTTACGGATGCGCTGTTGGTAAGGTTGCCGTCTTCGGCAATCAGGACGTAACCATTGCCGTTAAGCGTTGCGGCACCGCTGTTGACGAGGTCGGCACCGGTGGCGTAGACGGCGCCTCCGTTACCGTTAACGATAATTTCGCCGCGATTGTTGATCGCTGCTTCTTCTGATAAAATGCCGAAAACGTCGGCCGCATTTTCGTTAAATTGGCTGATGATGATTTTTCCAGAGTTGTCAATATCGACGTTCCAGCCGTAAATGCCGTAGTTGGAAGGCGGTGTCGGCGGTGTTTCTTCCTCGTCGCTGCCATCTTCCTTTTCTTCGGGAACAAATGTCATCGTAATATCGGCGGCGTTTTTTATGCCGTATCCTTCATCAGCAGTGGCCTGAGCGTAAATGCCGTAACTCTTTTTCTCGCCGGTACCGGCAATCGTAATGCTGCCGGCGGTTTCGGTGTTGCCGTTTTGATTGAAAATGCCGTAACCGGCGCCGTTTATTTGAATATTACCGCTGCTGCTGACGTTGCCGCGGACTGCGGAAGATATGCCGTAGCCGGTATCGGCTGCGGTTATAATGATATTGCCCTTGTTGATAACCGAACTTTCTACAGTGGTGAAGTTGCTGCCGCTGTTGGCACCGCTAACAGCCATCATTCCGTATGCGCTTCCCTCACTGGTTATCTCAATGTTTTTGCCGTTAACAATATTGCCGCCGCGCACTGCTTGCATTCCGGCGGCTATGCTTTCGCCGCCGTCGCCGCTGACGGTAATTGAAATAAGGCCGTTGTTGGCGGCATCAGTACGGGCATCGGCGTGAATACCGACGACGCCGCCGGTGCCGTCAGCTAAGGAGAGCGGATTATCAACGGTGGCGCCTTCCTCATCATTTTTTTGCAGGGCAAGTGACAACGTAACGGTACCGTTATTGATCAGGGTTGCTTTGTCAAGCTTTTCTGCCGACTGGTTGCTTTTTACGAACGCTTTGTCAAGCCAACTGCTCATCCCCCACAAACTTAGGGCACTGCCGTCGTTGCTGCTGCCTGCAAGATTGATTTCTCCGTCGTTGGATGCCGTGTTGACGAAGTCGGCATAATAACCGGTCAACCGGGCCTGCATGCCGGTTACTTTGCCGGAGGCATTATCGGCTTTGGCGGAAATAGTGCCGCTGTTGGTAATCGAAGAGTTGGTGTCGGCATACATCCCCATAATTTGATCGCCGGTTGTTTTGCCTGAGAACTCCATTGAGATTTTGTCGCGGTTGCCGGCCGAGGAATAATCGCCGGCGACCATGGCGATCGTACCGTTTTGGGCCTTGACTTCAATGGTGCCGAGGTTGGAAGCGAAACTGTAAAGCGAAGCGTCAAGGGCAACCGTATTATTGCCGAGGTTGATCGTTTGATCGTTGTCATTGATGACGACCGATTTTTTGTAGGCTTTCATTCCGACCTGAATATATTTTGTATAGAGGTTGACATCGGCGTCAAAATTAATCAGATCGGCCAGTGCAATGGTGTCGTAAGCAAAAGTGTCGGCATTGTAAACCCACATTTTGGCGTCGTTGGAAACGTTCATAGCTTCGCGGTTGACTTGGGTGACGTCGTTATTTGCTGCCACCAGAACGGCAGAGTAGGTTTCGCCTTCGGGTTCGGAAGGCGAAGTGGTGCCGACAATGTAACTCAGGCCTTTGTCGGTGTGAAAATTAGGATCTTCTGGTTTTGGGGACGGTTCGGTACTTGTGCTGCCGCCACCGCCTCCTCCTCCGCCGCCACCGCCGGCGAGTGCCGCAATTCCTCCCACGGCGGCAGCACCGCCGATCCACCACCAAAGGTTGCTGCGTTTGGTGGTGTAAACCGGTTCATAAGGCCGGTGGTCAACCATGAATTTTTTATATTGTTTTTGACTGATACCGTTAACACACGGCGGATGCGGATGGGCACCGGCATTGCGCAGAGACTGATAGGCAATATGGTCGTTACGCCGAATGGCAACGCAAATTCCGGTATCGCCGTCACTGTTGACGGCATTGATGTTCATGCCGCGTAAAATGGCGTTGTTAAGGATACTCACATTCCCTTTTGAAGCGTGGGCATACATTTCCTGAAAGCTGAGCGGAGAAAGGTAGGCATTGGCGGTTGAGACCGTTATCATCGAAAAAGAGGTTGTGGCCAGCAACAGAGCTTTTGAAAAACTTATTTGCATAATAAAATAGTATCCTGTAGTTAATTTTATTTTACATTAACAAATAAAATTTTTTATGCAAGATGTGTTTTAACAGTTAGGAACTGCTTTTTTGTAGTTCCGCCGGTCGTCCGTGCAGCCGTCGTTGAAAAACGGCGGCTGCCGGTCAATAAAAGTTTTGGCCCGGGATAAGTCCGGAAATGCCGGTATTGACCAGCTTTCCGTCTTCGAGGCGAACTTTGCGGTCCATTTGTGCCGCCAGTTCCATATTGTGGGTAGCGATCAGCGCCGAGAGACCGGTTTCTTTGACGATGTTCAACAGTTCTGAAAATACGATGTCGGAAGTTTTCGGATCAAGGTTGCCGGTCGGTTCATCGGCGAGCAACAGTTTCGGTGTGTTGGCAAGGGCTCGGGCAATGGCAACACGCTGCTGTTCGCCCCCCGACATTTCGGCAGGACGGTGTTTGAGCCGGTTGGCAAGGTTAAGTCGTTCTAACAACCATTCGGCGCGTTCGCGGGCGGCTTTCAGCTTTCGTCCGGCAATCAGTTGCGGCAGCATCACATTTTCGATGGCGTTAAAATCGGGCAGCAGGTTGTGATATTGATAAACAAAGCCCAAAAAGTCGCGGCGGAGCAGAGTGCGCAAACCGTCTCCCAGTTTGGAACAATTTTGGTTGTTGAGAAAAATTTCGCCGGTGGTGGGCGGTTCCAACAAGCCGGAAATTTGCAGCAAAGTCGATTTGCCCGATCCTGACGGACCGATCAAAGCAACAATTTCGCCGCTTTTGATTTCGAAATCAACGCCGTTTAAGACGTCCAGTTTCTGAGTCCCTTGTTTGAAGCTTTTGCCAATTTGCTTCAATTGTAAAATGGTTTCGGTGTTATTCATAACGCAAAGCCTCCACTGGATCCATTTTTGCCGCCCGGTACGCCGGATAGATTGTCGCCAGAAATGACAGCAGCAAAGCAATCCCCGCGATAGCTGTCACTTCGGTAAAATCGATTTTTGCCGGCAGTTTTGATAAAAAGTAGATTTCTGCCGAGAAAAGCTCTCTTCCCGACAAATCTTGCAACAGTTGGCGGATCGATTCGATATTTTCGCAGAACAGAATCCCCAAAATCAGGCCGAGAGCCGTTCCCACCACGCCGATAAAAGCACCGTCCATAAAGAAAACGCGCATGATCATGCCTTTGGTGGCGCCCATCGTGCGCAAAACCGCCACGTCGCGTCCTTTGTCCTTGACCAGCATAATCAGGCCGGTAATGATGTTAAACGCTGCCACCAGAATAATCAGAGTAAGGATCAGAAACATAACGTTGCGTTCGACGTCAATGGCATTGAAAAAAGCGGCGTTGGATTGGCGCCAGTCATATAGATAAGCCGTCGGATCGACGCTTTTGGAAATGGCGGTGCGGGTTTGCTCCAGCTGTTTTTCGTCTTTAAGGGTGACATCGATGTTGCTGACGGCATCTCCGATTCCGAAGAATTTTTGCGCGGCAGCCAGCGGCATAAAAACGAAGTTGGAGTCGTATTCAAACATACCGAGTTCAAAGGTGCCGATAACATGATAAGATTTCATCCGCGGTACGGTGCCGAAAGCCGTGATCTTGCCGTTGGGCGAGATGAGGGTAATTTCGTCTCCGGGGATCAGGCCCATTTTCATTGCCAGACGATAACCGATGATGACATTGTCGCCTTCGAATTCGTCCATGTTCACGCCGGCCATGCCGTTTTTGAGCGTCGTTTTACGCAAAATATCTTCTTTGCGCATACCGCGAACCATGGCGCCTTCGGCGGCGCGTCCCGAAGAAGCCAGCAGCTGTTTTTCGATCAGCGGGAAGGCCGTTTCGACATTGTCAAATTTTTCGATATCGTCTATCGCGCGGGCATAATTATTAAACGGCTGTCCGGTGGTGGAGATGATGCCGATGTGGCTGTTGATGCCTAAAATACGTGACAGCAGCTCGGCCCGAAAGCCGTTCATCACCGACATCACGATAATCAGAGTGGCCACTCCGAGCGCAATTCCGGTAAAAGCAAAACCGGTAATAACGGAAATAAAGCCTTCTTTGCGTTTGGCCCGGAGATAACGGCGGGCCAGCAGTCTTTCAAACTGGTTAAAGATCATGAACAGGTTCTCCTTATTATTTTCAAGGTTATATCGTCGGGACGTATAAAATGCAATACAAATTGCAGTGTTTGCCGATATTTGTCGAAAAAACTCTTGCAAAGCGGCAATTTATGGTATATACCCAAATCGATTTTGAAAGATGCCCGGGCTAAAAGGCATGCCTGTGTATCGTTTGTTAAACCCATCTAAGCTTTTAGAAAGGAAATAAAATGCCCAAAATGAAAACCAGAAGTTCGGTTAAAAAACGCTTCAGCGTAACCGGCACCGGCAAGTTGAAAAGAAACTTTGCCAAAAAGAGACACTGCCTCTTCTGCAAAAACCAGAAAATGAAAAGACAGGCCAGAGGAACCACTTTGGTTGCAGAGTGCGATGTTCAGATCGTCAAACAGTTTTTACCGTATTTGTAGGAGGATGTATAGATGTCTCGTGTTAAAAGAGGTGTAACGGCTCGGGCCCGCCACAAAAAGATTTTTGCTTTGGCAAAGGGCTACAGAGGTCGTTCGAAAAACGTATTCAGAGTAGCTGTTGAAAAGGTTGAAAAAGCTTTACAATATGCTTATCGCGACAGAAGAGCTAAAAAGAGAAATTTCCGCTCGCTGTGGATTCAAAGAATTGGCGCTGCTGCAAGACTTAATGAAATGACATATTCCCGATTTATGAACGGGCTCAACAAAGCAGGTATTGAGCTTGATCGTAAAGTACTGGCTGATATCGCATTAAAAGAGCCCGAGGCATTTGCCAAGTTAGTCGCTGAGGCTAAGGACGCTTTGAAATAATTTTTATAATGCGAAAAAATCAAAAAGAGTCTGCCTCGAGCAATCGGGACCGGCTCTTTTTATTTATATACGGGGAAAATAATGGAAAATTTAGAAGAATTGCAGGAAAGACTGCAGGCGGAGATCAGTGCGGCTGCCGGATTGAAACAGCTTGACGAACTACGGGTATCGGTGCTGGGCAAAAAGGGCTGCATTACCGAAAAAATGAAATCTCTGGCCGCTTTGCCGACGGAAGAAAAAATTGCAGCCGGCAAAATGCTCAACCAGCTGAAATCAGTGGTGGAAAAAGCATTGGAAGACCGGCGCCGGCACCTGGAGACCGAAGAACTGAACCGCCGTCTGGCCGGAGAAAGCGTTGACGTCACTCTCCCAGTCCGTCCGGAAATTCAGGGCCGGCTTCATCCGGTGTCTAAAATCTATGAAGAAGTGGTTGCCATTTTCGGCGAAATGGGTTTTGAAGTGGCGGAGGGACCGGATATTGAAGACCAGTTCCACAATTTCAATGCCTTGAATATGCCGGCCGATCATCCGGCGCGGCAGATGCAGGACACTTTCTATATCCCCAACCCGGACAGTGCGGATTTTGACGACAGTTATGTGGTGCGCACTCACACTTCTCCGGTCCAAATTCGGACGATGGAAAACAAAAAACCGCCGATTCGCATTATTGCGCCCGGTCGTACTTACCGGAGTGACTACGACGCTACCCATACGCCGATGTTCCACCAGGTGGAAGGGCTGGTTATTGATAAAACCACCACAATGGCGCATTTGAAAGGCTGTCTGTATGATTTTGTGCGCGCCTTTTTTGAAATTGACGACGTCAAAGTGCGTTACCGTCCGTCTTATTTTCCGTTTACCGAACCGTCGGCGGAAATGGATATCGGATGCCGCAAAAGTAAAGATGAGCTGAAAATCGGCGAGGGCGACGACTGGTTGGAAATTCTCGGCTGCGGCATGGTTCACCCCAAGGTTTTGGCTGCCGGCGGCATTGATCCCGATCAGTATCAGGGCTTTGCGTTCGGTGTCGGTATCGACCGTCTGGCGATGCTGAAATACGGTATTCCCGATCTGCGCACCTTCTTTGAATCGGATTTGCGCTGGCTGAAGCATTATGGATTTGTACCGCTTGACGAGTCTTCGATGACCGGCGGTTTGAGCAACAACGGAGGGTTGGCACGATGAAATTTACATTATCATGGTTAAAAGAACATTTGGATACCGAAGCAACGGTTGAGCAAATTGCCGAAAATCTGACCCGCATCGGCCTAGAAGTCGAAGAAGTCTTCAATCCTGCGGCCGGCTTGGAGGGTTTTGTCACTGCCCGGGTGGAAGAATGTGAAATGCATCCCGATTCAGATCACCTGCATCTTCTGAAAGTCAACACCGGCAAAGAGATGCTTCAGGTTGTCTGCGGTGCGCCCAACGTCCAAAAAGGCACTGTCGGCATTTTTGCGCCGGTCGGGGTGGTTATCCCTTGTTATAATGAAAAACTGACAGTTGGCAAAATCCGCGGAGTTGAAAGTTTTGGTATGCTGTGTTCCGAAAAAGAACTGGGCATTGGTGAAGATCATGACGGCATTATTTCGCTGCCGGCGGAAACTCCGATCGGCGTTGCAGCAGCCAAAATGCTGAATATTGATCCGGTAATTGAAATTTCGATTACGCCCAACCGCGCCGAATGTCTGGGTGTTCGAGGGGTGGCGCGTGATCTGGCTGCATCGGGGCTGGGAAGTCTCAAGCCGTTGAAAATTCAAAAAACGGCAGGCAGTTTTGCCAACCCGGTCAATATTCGGGTTGAAAATGCGGCAGCCTGTCCGGTTTATACCGGCCGCTATATCCGCGGCGTCAACAACAAAGCTGAAACGCCCAAGTGGATGAAAGATCGTTTGGCGGCGATCGGACTGCGCCCGATTTCGCCTTTGGTTGATATCACCAACTACATCAATTATGACCTGGCGCGTCCGTTGCATGTTTTTGATGCCGATAAACTGACCGGTGGTCTGGTTATTCGCGAAGCCCGCGAAGGTGAAAAGTTTGTGTCGTTGGAAGACAAAGAATATGCTTTAGACGATAAAAGCCTGGGTATCTGCGACGATGATGGCGTACAATGTCTGGGCGGCATTATGGGCGGTGCGGCCAAAGGATGTTGTCCTGATACGGTGAATGTGTTGCTGGAAAGCGCCTATTTTACCCCCGGCGGAATTGCCCGCACCGGTCGTCACTTTCAAATTGAGTCCGATTCCCGCTATCGTTACGAACGCTGGGTCGATCCCAACTCCAACATTACGGGCTCCGATTACGCGACCCAACTGATTTTGGAAATTTGCGGCGGCGAGGCTTCGGAACTGACGGTTTGCGGCGAAGAGAATTATCGTGCGGCGCCAGTATATTTGCGTCCCGAACGGGTTAAAACTCTGGCCGGTATCGAAATCGGGCAGGCCGAAATCGTTCGTATTCTGACTGCACTCGGTTTTGAAGTCGGTGAAGAAAACGGCCGGTTGAAGGCTGTCTCTCCAACTTGGCGCGGCGATATTGAATGCGAAGCGGATCTGGTAGAAGAAGTGGTTCGTATGGCAGGGCTGGACAATATTCCGGCGCTGTCGATGCCGTGTGACGAATTCCCCAAACAAACCCTGAACCCGGCGCAACGCCGTACCGTAACCGTTAAGCACGAACTGGCCTCGCGCGGCATGTTTGAAACCGTGACCTGGAGTTTTACCGATTCCAAACTGGCGGTTCATTTTCGCAAATCGGGATCGGGGGTCAAACTGGCCAACCCGATCGCTTCCGAGTTGGATGAAATGCGTCCGTCGGTTTTGCCTAATTTATTGATCGGTACTCGCAATAATATTGCCCGCGGCGCCGGCAGCGTCAGTCTGTTTGAAGTTGGTCCGGAGTTTTGCGGTTGCAAACCCGGAGAACAAAAACTGGCGGCAGCGGGCGTTCGTTGGGGAAATACTTCCAAAAAACATTGGCTGGGCAATGAGCGCGCTTATGACGTTTTTGATGCCAAAGCGGATGCTTTGGCGGCAATTGCGGCGGCCAACGGTCCTTATGACAATGCGCAAGTAACAACTGATGCACCGGCCTATTATCATCCTGGCCGCAGCGGTGCCCTTCGTCTTGGCAAAAACGTGTTGGCTTATTTCGGCGAGTTGCACCCTTCGGTGCTGAAGGCTTTTGATATCAAGGGCAGAGCAGTGGCGTTTGAAGTTTATCTCGACAATATTCCGCTGCCGCGCGGTAATGCCGGAAAATCGAAGAAGAAACTTGAACTGTCGGCGTTTCAGTCGGTGGACAAGGATCTGGCCTTTGTCGTCAATAAAGATGTGCCGGCAGCTCATATCGTGGCGGCGGCGCGCAATGCCGACAAAGAACATATTACCGATGTTCGCATCTTTGACGTTTATGAAGGCGCCAACTTGCCGGAAGGCAAGAAATCGATTGCACTGGGCCTGACTTTCCAACCGAAGGAAAAAACCTTTACCGATGCCGAAATCGATGCCTTGATGAAAAAGGTCATTCTGGAAGTCGGTAAAAAGACCGATGCGGTTTTGCGCCAGTAAACGTACGGCTTTTGCTAAAAAAACTCCCCGATTTCCGGGGAGTTTTTTTGTATTTAACTGCATCAAAAAAAGGATCGTTTTTTTGATACGCCTTAAGTCTAGTTGATGATAATTAAAAAAGCAAACA
>UQCS01000026.1 GCA_900539605.1 uncultured Azospirillum sp.
CAACGTGGTGCCGCTTACCGTCACTTCTCCGGCATTGATAATATCATTGTTCATTACAATATACTGCGTTGTCGTGCCGGTATCGGCATCAATGGCATCGTTGCCGGTGAAAGAAATATTGTATTGTCTTGAATAATTGACAGCTCCATTTGAAACACCATTTCCTTCAATATTGTCATTGATCACCCAAATGCCGCCATTAACTGTTGAAAAAGATGTTTTCATTTGAAGATTAGAGGTATCTTTATAAAGGAAAACAGAATTATAAAGTTTACCACGAACATTATCTTGTGTATAGTTACCTGACATAAAATGCGTCTGATCATCCGCTACAAAAACAAAACCATTATTAATCATCACAGCTCCGCCCAGTGCCAAAGCATTAGCCGAAGTCGACTTGGCATAATTATTAAGCAGACTTCCTGACAAACGCCCTAAAGCCGAACCGGCATCACTGTTCACAATCCGGTTTCCGATATAAACCGCTCCGCCTGATGCACTTTCCGAAGCTATAACATAGTTTGCAATAAAATTACCGGTAATATCTTTGTTATAATATTCCGAATTGTAAATAGCACCGCCATAGCCATTTTTTCCTGCCAAAACAAAATTGTCAACAA
Organism: uncultured Azospirillum sp.; assembly: GCA_900539605.1. Classification (GTDB taxonomy): domain Bacteria; phylum Pseudomonadota; class Alphaproteobacteria; order RF32; family CAG-239; genus JAFUYI01. The sequence continues at coordinate 621 of UQCS01000026.1, forward strand.
AATCACCGTTTAAAAAACCTGTTGCACTGTTATCATTAGAAACAGCACCGCCGCCAGCAGCTCCACCAGTAGATTGAACATAATTAGTAATAAAGTTACCTTCAATATCACTTTTGTTACCATAAAAAGCGCCACCATATGCCCCCCCGGAAACAGACAAGGCATGGTTACCTATAAAATCGCCTATTATATGGTTTTTTGAAGAAGTAAACATATCAATAGCACCGCCCTTAGAATGCGAAGTTGCTGAAACATAGTTATTAATAAAATCTCCAACAATTTGTTTCATAGCTCCTCCATGGTTGTGGAGTGCTCCGCCGCTTCCTTCATTAGATGCTATGGCATAATTACCGATAAAATCTCCCGTAATATTATGAATTGTCCCAGAATCAGAAATCGGTTGAATTGATATGGCACCGCCATAAGTATTTTTCCCTGACAAATGATTAGCAATAAAATTTCCGTTTACAATATTGATTGTCCCTTGATTAGCATTACTAACAGCACCGCCTACAGCTTTGTTTGAGCCAGATACAGAGTTACCAACGAAGTCTCCTTCAATTTCATTAATGGTACCTCGATTATATAACGCACCTCCTTCTGCCGAAGATCCAGTTAAACTATTATTAGTAAAATCTCCTAATATATTTTTTATACTGGCATTGTAATTATAAATAGCTCCGCCTAATGCCATAACTGTTCGAGGCGCATTTTCATTGTTAACAAAATCACCCGTCAGATTTTCTATGGCCGCAGAAGAATAATCATTATAAATGGCTCCCCCATGAGCATCCGAAACATTGCCCACAAAATCAGCATCAATATTACCGCTTAATTTTTGCTGTCTGGCATTATAAACCGTTCTTCCCTCGGGTTGGGTATAGGTATACTTAAAATATTTGACCTGATCGTTCGGCAGTTCCACTTTTATTACACCAGCAGCGTCTTTTTGGTCTTCGCCGACCGCTGCCCAACTGATGTTTTTGGAGGTGGTAAATTGTTCCGGTTTCAGATCAATTTTATAATATTTGGTACTCAGTTTGCCGTCAGCATCTGCTTCCTGCAAAGTGAAGTTATAATCGCTTTCCGAGCCTTCCGAATACGCAAACGCGCTGTTTTCTCCGAGTGTCGGAGTTAAAGAAGCGGCAATTGCCGGTGCACTCAAAAAAGTAGTTGCCGTTAATGCAATTGCCAAAGAAGTATATTTAGTCATTTTATTGTGTCCTTAGAAAAATGAATTTTAACGATCATTTTTTTGATACATTTTGCTTCTTTTGATCCTTTCTCCTAAGCTATTGATATTTTCACAATCTTCTTGATCTTCATTCTTCTTTGCTGTACCATCTGTCTGTATCAAAAAAATGATCCTTTTTTTGCAGCGGCAAAATCGGCAAAAGTTGATTTGATTGTCTTTGTTCTTCCGGTTTTATTGTTTGGTTTCCAGGTGGCGGTTAAAAATCCTGAAATAAAAAAAACGCCCCTGAAGGGAGCGGTTTTTCAAGTAAAAAGCGGTTAAGTTCATTTCTTTTTCAGGGCAAATTTAACATTTATCATTTTTGGGCATTGATCCGGTCTAATAAGCGGAAACTGAGCTATTCGTCAAAAACGGCATAAATCTGTCTGACCGGTGTTTCAGGGGCGGCAAAAACAGTCTGAAAACGGATCCTGCTTTCGGGGGCAATTGTTTTTGCGGTGGGGATAACGGTAAGATTGCGAATCAGCTTTTGCCGGTTGTCATAAAGACTGATCCTCAAGGAAGGGATCGGCTGCCGTTGTTCGTCGAGGTTGGCGATTTCGCCGCGCAGGCGAATCGCCGGATGCCGGTTTTGCTGTTCATAACCCCAAACCAGACTGGTGATTTTGAACGGAACGGTCGAGATTGTACAGGCGGTCCAGTTTTTGGTAAAAAGCTGCCGTTTGCGGAAAGGCGTTGACAATCGGCCCGCGTCCGAAATAAACAACGGCGGCGGCTATGGCAAGTATCAGGAAAAACATGACGGTACCGAAGTAATTGCGTTGCGGCGGTTGCGGAAAGGTGTTGACAGGTTCGCGGACAATGTGATCGTCGCGGCTGAAAGCAAAACGGAAAGCTTCGGGTTCAATCAGGGGCACATCCGGCGAAGTTCCGGTTTCGGGGTCGGGAAATGCACGCCAGACGCAGCGGCATTTTGCACAGCGCATTTTGCTTCCTTCGGGCGGAAGAGTTTTGTTTTCGATCCGATAGGCGGTGTGGCATTGCGGACATTTGACAAACATTTTGTTCCCTCTCCGGTTGGCGTTTGGCAAAAAATCTTTTTTATGACGAAAAAAAAGATTTTATTAAAGATTATATTATTATAGTATTAAGTCAGTCAAAAACCAAGGAGTATTCGCGGAAAATGAGCAAAACCCCCATTATTGAGATGGAAAATGTCGGAATCCGCTACGGGCGCGGGCCCGAGATTTTGAGCAATATCAATTTGTCGCTGGAGAAGGGATCTTTTCATTACCTCACCGGCAAAAGCGGTGCCGGCAAGACTTCGCTTCTCAGTATGATGTATCTGGCGCAAAAACCAAGCCGAGGGACGGTAAGCGTGTTCGGCAACAATGTCAATTTTGCCAACCGTAATGCCCTGGCGATGTTTCGTCGCCGAATCGGTGTGGTGTTTCAGGACTTTCGATTGTTGGAACATTCGTCGGCATTTGATAACGTGGCGTTGCCGCTCAGAGTTTGCGGCATGAACGAAAAAGAAATTCGCAAACGGGTTAACGAATTGTTGAAGTGGGTGGAAATCGACCGCAGCACTTCTGCTCTGACCTCCACATTGTCCGGCGGTGAAAAACAGCGGGTGGCGATTGCCCGCGCCGTGATCAATCGTCCCGACGTCTTGCTGGCCGACGAACCGACCGGTAATGTTGACAACGATATCGCGCCGAAGCTGATGAAGCTTTTTGTTGAATTGAACAAGCTGGGCACCACGGTAGTTATTGCCACCCATAACGAGAATTTGATTAAGGAATTCAAGTATCCGACCATTCATCTGAAAAACCGCAGCCTGTCGATTATTAAACCGGAAGACGGAGACGAATATGCTGAGATATAATAATATGCGCCATCGGGAGTTACCGCTTTCGACCGATTCTTCAAATCTGTTCTTGAAGGTGATGATTTCTATTGCTGTCTTTCTGTTTGCCGTTACGCTGGCCGGTGTGTTGTCGATTAATTCGATGCTGGTTAACTGGAACTCCAGCATTTTGGGGTCGCTGACGGTACAGATTATTCCGATTAACGGGGTTGATAAACTTAAGGCCAAAAACGAAACCCTGATTCAGGAACAAAGGGCGGTGGCGCTGCTGGAAGCGATGCCCGAAGCCCTTAAAGTCACGCCGCTGAACGACGTGCAGTTGCAACGGTTGTTAAAACCGTGGCTGGGAGACGATGTTGATCTCGATAACCTGCCGATGCCGCGTCTGATTGACGTCAAACTGAAACCGGATGCGGAAGTCAATTTTCTGGCGCTGGCGGAAAAGCTGGCAACAGTGGCGCCGCAGGCTTCACTTGACAATCATAAACTGTGGCTGAACAAACTGATCAATTTTGCCGGCGGTTTGAAAATGCTGGCCCTGAGCGTGTTGATTTTGGTTATCGGCGTAACTTCGGGAGCAATATTTTATACCACTCAGACCAGTTTGGGCCTGCATCGCGATATTATTGAAATTTTGCACCTGCTGGGTGCCAAGGACACGTATATTGCCCAGCAATATGCGGCCAAAACCGCGGTGCTGGGTTTCTGGGGCGGTCTGGTCGGCGTGTTGTTTGCCATTCCGACGATTTTCGTGATTGCTCATTTGGCACAGCAGATTGAGGGCGGCATTATCAACGAAGCGCGGTTGTCATGGGGCGCTTGGGCAGCTATTCTCAGCCTGCCGTTGTTTTCAATGATGGTGGCAATGCAGACCGCTTATTATACAGTTAAACGCACTTTGGAAAAAATGATGTAGACTGATGCTTAAAAAAACGTTTTGTCATACTTTGATTATCGGGGTCTGCATCTGGTTCGGCGGTCTGATCGGCTTTGGTTATACGATCAATCATTTTAAGACCGATGCGGTGACCGAAACCGATGCCATTGTGGTGTTAACCGGCGGACGCAACCGCATCAGCGAAGCCGTTAAGCTGCTCAATCGAGGCAAAGCCGGGCAGTTGCTGATTTCCGGCGTTTCGAAGGGAATGTCGCTGGAGACTTTGAAAAAGCGCCGTGACGTCGAAATTACAACGACACGGGAAATTACTCTGGACGAGAAATCGACCAACACGGTGGAAAACGCTATCGAAGCAGCGGCGTGGGTCAAACAAAACCGGATCAGGTCAATCCGGCTGGTGACCTCAAATTATCATATGCCGCGCAGTATGGCGGAATTTCGGGCCAACAACCGGCAACTGGTTATTTTGGCGCATCCGGTGTATTCAGATCGGGTGGAAAAGCAATGGTGGCGTAGTTGGCGCAGTTTTTGCCTGATTGCGTCGGAGTATAACAAGTTTTTGTACGTATGGGTTAAAAACCGTATCAGCGGACGAGGGGAGGACTAAATGATTTTGATTCGTTCATGGTCAGGCAATATCTGGATTTATCTGTGGATTGCGCTGGGTGTTATTCTGAGTTGTATTTTTGGCTGGTTTGTACCGCAAAGTTGGGTGGTGGCTTATTGGAACCGTTTTATTCTGCCGACGGCTTTGTGGGGACTGAGGGTGTTCGGCGGTATCAGCATTGAGGTGCGGGGACGGCAATATCTCAATCAGGAGCAGGCGGTGTATGCCAGCAAGCACGAATCGGCGCTCGAAACTTATGCGATGACAACGATTGTTACCCGTGGGGTGATGATTCTGAAAAAGGAACTGACTTATATTCCGTTTTTCGGCTGGGCGCAGTGGTTATACGGATTGATCCCGGTTGATCGGGGTGCCGGGGCGCGGGCGATGAAGAAAATGCTTGCGGCGGCGCAGAAAAGAGTGGCGGAAAAACGTCCGATTATCATTTTCCCCGAGGGGCACCGGATGAAACCCGGGACCACTCAAAAATATAAACCCGGCTTTTTGTTTATGGCGCAAAATCTCAAGCTGCCGGTGATTCCGGTTGCATTAAACACCGGGATGTTCTGGCCGCGCAGTTCGGCGAAGCATTTGCCGGGGAAAGTGATCATCGAGTTTATGGAACCGATGGTTCCGGGGCCGGATAAAAATTCCTTCATTGAAGAATTGCAGGCGAAAATCGAAGCCAAATGCGCCGAATTAAATGAGGAGACGGTTAAAAATTATCCGTATACGGCCGTCAATCTGGCTGAGAAATGATGTTGCCACGAGCTTTGCGGTTTATAAAAAACACCGTCTGCTTAACAGCAGGCGGTGTTTTTTCGAGAACGGGAACGGTTCAGAACCAGTTCTTGCGGAAAATCTTCAGGTAGTTCTCAATCGTTTTGCTCACAACCCAACCGATGACGGTGCTGATGCGCGCGGTCCAGGTCAGGATAATGCCGCTCAACGGAAAACTTACCGGAGGAATGGCCAACAACCACCACGAATAGCCGCCGCTGATGATCAGCCGCAGGCAGAACATGATGTTGAAGATCAGCAGGGCAAGATGAAACCACGAGCGGAACGAGCCGGCGATCAGTAATTTCATTGCCTTTTTGGGCCAGAATTCCTTGTCATTGTAATGGCCGCCGATAATAGCAACCACCGTAACGAGGAACAAAAACGCCGTTATAGCGAAGCTTGCCCAGAAGAAGAAACCGGTCAAATTTGCGGCCAGCTCTCTAAGTGAAATTGAAATCATAATGTAAATAATTAAGTTGAACAGTAATGATTATAAATTTTTTTAGACAAAAAGTCAAGCCACTTGTTTGCGGAGAAAAACAAAACGGCTGATGCCATAGCAGCGGTCGTCAATTGTTTCCAATCCAGTCGGAACGGTAAAAGTTTCGTCACGGGCCAGTTCAGTCACACATACGGCATCTTTGGTCAGCCAGTTTTGCCGCAGTAGCGAAATCAGCGCTTTTTCGCTCAGCCCTTTGTGGTACGGTGCGTCAAGAAAAATAAGATCAAACGGGGTATCGGCTGCAGGAAGTCGGGCAGCATCGGCTTTCAGCAGGCAAATTTTGTTTTTTTCGCTCGGAAAAAGCGCAACATTGCGCGTGGCATCGGTGAGGTCAAGGTCTACCATGGTGATATGACGCACACCGCGCGAAACCGCCTCGAGCGCAAAAGCACCGCTGCCGGTAAAAATATCGGCGACCCGGAGTTGATCCCACGGTTGCGAAAGTTTGCCGTATAAAATGTTAAAAACAGCTTCGCGTGCCTGATCGGCAGTGGGACGAATATGAACCGAACGCGGCGAAAGAAGTTTTTTGCCGCGATATAAACCGCCGATGATTCTCATAACCGGAATTTGTCTCCGAGCTGTTCTTTCAGAACTTTTTGCGGCACCTCGCGTACTTCGCCTTTTTTCAGGCTGCCGAGTTGAAACGGGCCGTAAGAAAGACGGATCAGGCGTGCCACTTCAAGACCGATATATTTCATCAGACGACGGATTTCGCGGTTTTTGCCCTCTTGTAAGGAGATGGTGAGCCAGGTGTTGGTTCCCTGAGTTTCGCCAAGAAGGATTTTAACCGGACCGTAGGCAACCCCGTCAATGGTAACGCCGCCGGCCAGCGAGTCGATCTTTGCCTGGCTGACACGGCCGTGCACTTTGACTTTGTAGCGGCGGCTCCAGCCGTTTTGCGGCAGTTCAAGCGTGCGCGAAAGCTCGCCGTTGTTTGTCAGCAACAGCAACCCTTCGGAATTGAGATCCAAGCGTCCCACCGATATGACCCGCGGCAGTCCGGCCGGCAGATTGTCGAAAACGGTTGGGCGGTTGGATGTGTCTTTGTGGGTTGTCAGCAATCCCGTCGGTTTGTAATAAAGCCACAGTCTGGTACTTTCGACGGCCGGGAGTTTTTCGCCGTCAAGCAGGATCTTTTCGTTTCCTTCAACGTTGAAGGCGGGAGAATCGACGGTTTCGCCGTTAACGGTAATCCGTTTTTGTGCAATCAGTTCTTCGGCCGCGCGGCGCGAACAAACGCCGGAACGGGCAATAAATTTGGCTAATCTTTCGCTCATTTTAATGGTTCCTTGATAAATTTGTGTTTATAATAAACAAAAAGAAAGAAAAATAAAGATGAATCCGCAAGATTATATGAAAATTGCCCTCAAAGAGGCGAAAAAGGCTTTTAAGGCCGACGAAGTCCCGGTCGGCGCCCTGATTGTTGATCCGATAAGCGGTGAGATTATTGCGCAGGCGCATAATGTCAGCGAACACGGCAAAGATGCGGTTGCTCATGCCGAGATTGAAGCCATGCGCAAAGCCTGTCGCCGTTTGAAGCAAAAACGGCTATGGGGGCTGGAAATGTATGTGACGCTGGAACCCTGCACGATGTGCGCGGCGGCGGCTTCGTTGATGCGGATTGCCAAAATTTATTTCGGTGCGGCCGATGCCAAAGGGGGGGGCGTTGTCAGCGGAGTTTGTTTTTACGGGGCACAGACCTGTCATCACCGGCCGCTTGTCGAAGGCGGAATTTTGCAAGATGAGGCGGCGCAGTTATTAAAGGCTTTTTTTGGTCAGAAACGGCAAAAATTGTTAGTAAAGAAAAAAACACTGGACAGAAAAAATACTTTGGTCTAAATTTTCGCATTATATGACACGGACGGACAGCGAAAATGGAGTTAAAGCAAGTCGTATTTACCAAAGTTTCTCGAGAAATAAGGAAACATCACCGCCGTTTTTTTGAGCGTCACGTCCGTAAGATGTTTATCAAATATCTTGCCTATACCAATCAGTTTGAAGGGGTTTTGAACCAACAGGAAATTGAAGAAGCCAAAACCGGGCGTTTACCGTCCGATCTTGACGTGCATCATATTTTTCCGATTTCCGGTACCGAATCCGAAGATGTTAACTCGTTTCTCAATCTGGCCGTTTTGCACAAGACAACTCATGTGCGTATCAATAAGGAAGTTTTTGCGCCACAGCTAAAAGATCTGGACCAGTTGCCGGAAGGAACGCGTCTTCTGATTCAGTTGCCCCAGTTTGCACCGGTTGATGCAGAGGGGATTTTGGCTGCACGGGCGAAAACTTCTTCCCATTTAAAAAATGTCGAAGGAACAGGCCTGCCGCCTTTGACCGCCGGTTATGATAGAACTTGAAAAACGGAGTTGCCTGCTTATTTAAATTTTATCAAAATTTTAATTTAAGCAGGAGAAAAGTGGTGAAAAAACTGGTTTTGGGGCTTTTGGCGGTAGCACTCTTGTGCAGTTGCGCTTCGGAAAAAAAGTACAATCAGGAACTGAATCAAATGCTTAATCAGCCGGTGAGCCGGGTCGAAGGCAAGTTCGGGCGTCCGTCGGCTGTCAAACTTCTCGGCGATGACAGCAAGGTGATTACCTATACTAAAGTCAACGAATCGTATGTGCCGTCCGAATATTATATTTACGGCAATACATTTATTCCGGGGCAGGAAGTTGTTTACTCGCCGTTTACCGGAGATTATGATTTTTATCCGTTTGAACAAAGCTTCGGTTATACGGTCGAATATACCTGTCAGACGTCATTTTTGGTTGAACACGGGGTGGTTAAAGCGTGGCGTTGGAAAGGAAACAATTGTGTCGCTTATTAAGGTGCGGCGTAACTAATTATTAACAAAATTTGTCTAGTATCCGACTCTGTAATAACGGTATCAGAGTTTTGACATGGGTTTTTTGTTTGATCTTAAAAACAGGCTGAAAAGTTCGGGAGTATATATTGCCTTCACGCTGGTGATTTTCTATTTCGGCTTCTATGCTTTTTACGGTGAGCGCGGGATACGCAAGTATCTTTATTTGCGCCACGAGGTGGAACACGCCCGTGTTCTGGCCGATCAATACAAGACTCGGAAGGAACGTTTGGACACGGAAGTGAGGCTGTTGTCGCCGGACAGTTTGGATCCTGATTTGCTGGACGAAAGAGTGAGAATTGTTCTCAATTTTGTCGGCAGTGACGAGTTTGTCATCCTTGACGAGCAATAGCGGGGGCCGTTCCCCGCAGCGGGGCAAAAGGCGGTTTTTGGACGTACAGCAAAAAAAGGCTGTATTTTTTTATTTTTTTTTGCTATATTAAATTAACTTTTAATTAACCGGAAAAATTTTTTCCGATTGTCTGGTGACGGAATTTTATGAAAATAGCTAAAAAAACAGCTCCCGAACCGATGCAGTATGCTTCTAAAAAATCGTTCTTTTCCGACAAGGAAATCATTTTCAGAAGCAACGGCCGGGCCAAGGTCTTTACAATATCTTCCAAAATGCAGGTCATTTTCCTGTTTTTGGTGGCGTTTGTCGGTATTTGGAGTTTTTACTATTACCACATGTATCGCCGCTCGGATTTGATTATTGTCAGAAAAAACAACGAGCTGATTGCGACCCGCGATGCTTATGTTGATTTGATGGGCGATTTTGTGACCTTGCAGGGCAATATTGCCGATATGATCAAAACGCTTGATAATGCCAAAACTTCGGAACTCAATCTGGGGCAATATCAGCAACAAGCTTCGGTAGTGGAAGAAAAAGTCAAACAGATTACCACTCAGGTAAACTGGATCAACACCGAAAAACTGGCAGAAAAAGCCAATCTTAACGAGATTTCGCTGCAACGCGACATTGCAATATCCGAGCGTGACGAACTGCGGCGCCAACTGGTGGAACTGCAGGAAACGGTAGAAGATATTAAGAAAGCCGAAACCGAAATTCTGGACCGGGTGGCGGCAATTGCCGAAAAGGAAATCGGCAAGATCAAAAGCGCGGTGGCAGCGGTCAATGTGCCGTTGAAAAAACGCGGCCTTTATTTTAATGCCCTGGCCAACGACAAACGCAAACGCGGTGCCGGCGGCCCGTATATTCCGGAAGATAATAAGTTTTTGCAGCAAAAGGATGTCAGCGACAAAGTGAGCCGGATTTTTGAAAATGTCGATGATTTGGAATATTATCGCGAGGTTATGCAATATGTTCCGTTGGGCAAACCGGTATGGAGCCTGTGGGTATCGTCGCCGTACGGCCGCCGGTCCGATCCGTTTAAGAAGACCAAAGCTTATCACAAAGGGGTTGATTTGGCGGGACGTACCGGCAATAAGATCAAGGTGATGGCCAGCGGCAAAGTGATTCGTGCCGAGGTGGCGTCGGGTTACGGCAATTTGGTGGTGGTGGATCACGGCAACGGTTTTAAGACCAAATATGCCCATATGCACAAAATTTATGTAAAAAAAGGCGATTATGTTGAGTTGGGCGATGCCGTTGGCGAAGTCGGCTCGACTGGACGCTCAACCGGACCGCATCTGCATTATGAGATCCTGTATCGGGATAAGGATGTTGATCCGATGCCGTTTATGAAAGCTAAAATCTCTTGAAAATTTTGAGGAATTTGTGATGAAAAAATTCAAAAAAATGATGTATCTTAAGTTGGCGCGCGCTTTCGGCCGTAGCAACAACAGCCGCCAGGTGCCGACGATTATCGGCGAGACCACCAAGGTTTGCGGCGATATCAACAGTAACGGCATTTTACACGTGGACGGTTACATCGAAGGCGATATCTGCTGCGAAGAACTGGTTATCGGCGTCAAAGGCAACATTTTGGGAACAGTCAAAGCTCAGAGCATGTTTTTATACGGCACGTTACAGGGTAAGGCGGTTGCCGACAGCCTGTTTATTGCCAAAACCGCAAAGCTGATCGGTGATGCCACCCATAACACAATCGCTATCGAACCGGGCGCTTATATTGACGGTCACTGCATTCGGGTTCATAACGGTAATACGTCGGCGACTCCGGCGCTGACAACTGTTCAGGCTCCTCAGATTGTTGCCAAGATTAAAGCGGTTAAATAAGCAAAATGGCGGTTAAAGAAAAAAAATCGGATTTTATTTCGACTGGTTTGGTCGCCCATAACCGGCGTGCCGGTTTTGATTATTTTATTAATGAAAAATTTGTTGCCGGGTTGGAACTGAGCGGTACGGAAGTCAAAGCGCTACGGTTGGGGCATGCCAATATTAACGATGCCTTTGGCGTGGAAAAAAATGATGAATTATATATTTCAAATATGTTTATTGCCGAATATGCCAATAAAGGTTATGAAAGCCATATTGAAAAACGAGACCGTCGATTGTTGTTGAAACGGCGCGAAATTAACGAAATTATTTCAGCGCTAGCTAAAAAAGGAGCGACGCTGGTAGCCATTCGTCTGTTTTTTAACGAAAAAGGGCGCGCCAAGTTGGAAGTCGGACTGGGAACCGGCAAAAAGAACTATGATAAGCGCGAGACCATAAAAACCCGCGACTGGAATCGTGAAAAAGCCCGGGTGATGGCAAGGTTCTCATAAATGTGCAAAATTGAATACCAACGGGAAGAAAGCATAACTTGCCGGCTTAACAGTCATTGGTGGAGTTATGCCGTTTCTGTTTTGATAATGTTTTTTTATGTGCTTACGGTTATATCGGAGCGAATCGGGAGTAATGAGACAACAGTAACCGATTGGTTAATGGATGTGTTCGTTGCAGCGTTTGTCGTTTATTTGTGGTTGCGAGCCTGGAAAAGCCAGATCGTTTTTACAAATTTCAGGATTGTGTGTTGCGGCGGATTATTGTTGAAGAACAAGGTTTTTGAAGCATCCGAGATTGAGCTGTGGCAGGCACCGGTACAAAAACTTATATTACCGACTTGGTACTCAATAAGATTAGTAAACAACGAAAAAGGAGATAAAACGTTCTTTTGGGGGCTGGCACTTACAAAAGAGCAATTGGCTTTCCTTGAAAATGAGTTTAAACTGACGGTCAAAACTGATTGGTTGGGGCTTTATACCTAATTAACCATCGTTGACAAAGATGCTGTTGTCGTAAGTGCGCATTGCCAGCAACTCCAGTGCCTTGATTTTATCACGATACATGACGGCCTGTTCAAATTCGAGATTTTGTGCCGCTTCTTTCATCAATTTGGTCAGTTCTTTGATTTGTTTCTCAATATCGCGGGCATCGCCGGCAGCGCCCGCTTTATCGTTGATGTAGTCGGCGGCGGTCATTTCGCTGAGAGTGGACGAAATGCTCTTGCGGACGGTTTGCGGCGTGATGCCGTGTTCGATGTTAAATTGCAGCTGTTTGTTGCGGCGGCGTTCGGTTTCGCCGATTGCTTCTTCAATTGAGCCGGTCATTTTGTCGGCATACAAAATAACCTTGCTGTTAACGTTGCGAGCAGCGCGTCCGATGGTCTGAATCAGCGAGCGGGTCGAACGAAGGAAGCCTTCTTTGTCGGCGTCCAAAATGGCGACCAGCGAACATTCGGGAATATCGAGTCCTTCCCGTAGCAGGTTGATGCCGACTAGAACGTCAAAGACACCGAGTCGGAGATCGCGGATAATTTCAATACGTTCCAACGTATCGATGTCGGAGTGCATATAACGGACTTTGATACCGTTTTCGTTGAGGTATTCGGTCAGGTCTTCGGCCATTTTTTTTGTAAGAGTAGTTACCAGAACCCGTTCGCCTTTGAGAATGGTTTTGCGGCATTCTTCCATCAGGTCGTCAATTTGGTTTTCGACCGGACGAATAACGCATACCGGGTCGGGCAGACCGGTCGGACGAATGATCTGTTCAACAAAAACCCCTTTGCTTTGCTCCATTTCCCAGTTGCCGGGTGTAGCGGAAACGAAGATAGTCTGCGGCCGCATCCGGTCCCATTCTTCCAGTTTGAGGGGGCGGTTGTCAAGACAGGACGGCAGTCGCCATCCATATTCGGCAAGGGTGCTTTTGCGATTGCGGTCGCCGCGGTACATACCGCCGATCTGCGGCACCGAGATGTGACTTTCGTCAATAAACAGCAAAGCATCCGGAGGCAGGTATTCAAACAGAGTCGGCGGCGGTTCGCCGGGCGCCCGGCCGGTCAGGTAGCGCGAGTAGTTTTCGATGCCTTTGCAATGACCGGTGGTTTCAAGCATTTCCAAATCAAAACGGGTACGTTGTTCCAGACGTTGCGCCTCGAGCAATTTGTTGTTTTCGCGAAAATAGGCAAGTTGGGGCTGGAGTTCCTGTTTGATGCGTGAAATGGCTTGGGAGAGGGCCGGTCGCGGTGTAACGTAATGGCTGGCCGGATAGACCACTACCTGAGTAAGGTCAGCGGTTTTTTTGCCGGTCAGCGAGTCGAATTCGTAAATGCTTTCGATTTCGTCGCCGAAAAAAGAAATCCGCCAGGCACGATCTTCGAGGTGGGCAGGAAAGATGTCAAGCGTATCTCCCTGAACCCGGAAGGTGCTGCGGACAAAATTAAGCTGGTTGCGTTCGTATTGCAGTTCCGACAAACGCTGATAGACGGCCTGCGGTTCCACTTCGTCTCCGGTTTTGAGTTCGAGAGTCATCGCCGAGTAAGAAGCCACGTCGCCCAAACCGTAAATACAGGAGACCGAAGCAACGATGATTACATCGCGGTTTTCCAGAATACTGCGGGTTGCCGAGTTGCGCATACGGTCAATTTGTTCGTTGATGGCGGAGTCTTTTTCGATATAAGTGTCGGTTTTGGGGACGTAAGCTTCGGGTTGGTAATAATCATAATAAGAGACGAAATATTCCACCTGATTATGAGGAAAAAACTCTTTCATTTCGCTGTAGAGCTGGGCTGCCAGGGTCTTGTTGGGCGCCATGATCAGTGCCGGCCGCTGGCACCGTTCTATGATTTTTGCCATTGTAAAGGTTTTGCCTGATCCGGTAACGCCGAGCAGAACCTGATTGCGCTGGCCTTCTTCAAGACCGCGGCAAAGTTCATCAATCGCCTGCGGCTGGTCGCCGGCGGGCTCGAACGGGCTTTCGATTTGAAATTTTTCACTCATGTCTGTTCTCTTTTTAGAGATAATTTAGGCGGCGTTAACGTCATTTTCCACTGAAGTTTACAAATTAAATTTTATTTGGCGTCTCTTCCAACATTTGTTCGGTGATGAGACGGGCCCGATCCAGCTTCATCCGGCTCAAAATTGCGGCTGCGCTTTCGGTGTTCATCATCTGCAAAAGACGGATCGCCTGCCCGGTTTCCAGGGTTTCGATGATGCGGGCGGCGTCGGCGGGGTTCATTTCGGTGTAGAGTCCGGCAATACGGCGGTTTTCCATCCGGCTTTCAAAGTCGGCAGCTGCGGAAAAATCACCTGCCGCGTTATTGGCAGCGGCATCAGCGTCGAGACGGCGGCGGATGGCCTGTTCAACTTCACGTCCGGAAGAAACGACTTCCGGCTCGGCAACGGGGTGACGGATTTTGCGATGGGGCATCTCGCGGCCGTAACGAACGCCGTTTTCCGGATAAATAACCTCAACATGGGCTTGTGACTCGGCGTGCCGGTGAGAAAGCCGGACACTTTTAACACCGATCAAAAGCAGAGATAAAACGGCCAAGAGCGTAAAAAGAACGGATTTTTGCATTGGAAATTCCTTTTATTTAATGGATCTTAAGGCCTGCAGAAGTTCAAGTTCTGCTTCGGAAGGTTCTTCGTCAACAGCGGTGAATGACGGCACGGTAAAATGCGGCGTTTCATCATTTGTCGGTTCGGCAAAATCCGGTTGGTCAAAACCCGGTGTCGACCGTGCTTCGAAAAAAGGCGTTGCCGACAGTGCTTCTTCTGCAATCGGCAGCTGCAAATCAATTTGATCGGGCGCGGCTTTTTTTTCACCGGCGGCATAGATGTCGGCCGCATGACGCAAGGCCTCGGCAAGTTCGATCATCCGTTGCTGGTTTTGTTGCATTTTTCCCAGCCGGCGGCTGAGCAGAGTGGCATAAAAGACGGTGGGGATTAATAAAAGGATGACGGCTATATTCATCCAAAATTCAACATTTGTCATTTATCATTACCTTTATTGTTCAGTTTGACGGCGATCCGGGTTCCTTTGCGACCGATTACCGCTTCAAATGCCGGCGTGCCGGCGGCGCTTAACCGGATCGGACCGTCCGGTTTCATTTCTAACGGAATGAAGGTTCCTTTCTGCCATTGTGCAACCTGTGACAGTGGCAGTTGCAGCGGAAAGGTTCGTGCGGTCAGGCAAACGTCAGCCCGTTGGATTCCGTTAATAAGGGGCGCTTTGGCTTGATGCGGCTCATTTGCAGGTACCGGTTTGGAACACGGCTGTTTTTGCAGGACGACATCGCCGAATATCAGGCCAAGTTTAACCTCGCGGCCGCGGATGTCAAGTTGTAAAAGCACTGAAAAGCCCTGATGATGGTTACTTGCGGCAACGGCGGGTGAAACCGGAGAAAGGCTGTCTGTTCGGGACAACAAATGAGGAAATTGGTCTCCGATTATGCGGTTTAGCGGCAGTATGCAGCGGTAAAGAATATTATACGAAATACCGCCGGTCGAAAAGCGGGTGCAGTTTTGGGGAGTGCCGAGAGCGGTGGCCGCCAGGACAGCCGCATCGTCGTTTGACAGGCGATAAATGATTTCTGCACTGTTTCCGGGCGTGAAAAGGATATCGGAAGACTGAAAAACAACGGATTGCGAGGACACAGAAAGAACAGCGTCAACCGGGCTGCACAGCATTCTTTTTAAAGAAGCGGCATATTGTCGGACAATGTGTTGAAGTTTTGATTTGATTTCCGGAGCAGCGACGACTCGGGCCGCGGCCAGATCGGTCAATCGGCCGGTCGGAGCCGGTCGCAGCAAAAAGGCGATTTCTTCCGGGTTTAAGATTGTTTCGTCGGCATCCGTTGTCGTCATGGCTGTCCCCAATTGAAATAGATGTTTTTAATTTTGGCCGGAGCGGCTGCCGCACGGATTTGTTCCAACAAAGTTTTTTTCAGGGCAGGCTGCCGCTGATGCCGGATTAATTCGCGGGCGTTGAAACGGCGTACGGACTGAAGCACTTTTTGTTTGACCGCGGCTTCCCGGCGGCGGATAAGTTCAAGGTCGACGAAAGTTTGCGGTTCGATAAAAATGTCGAGGCCGAATTTTCTGTTATCGGCGGTAACAACGTCCAGCCGCGGCAGTTCGTAAAAAACGGGCATTTGAATAACCGGCGCATTTGCGGTTGGTCGTCGGGAAATTTTTTGAGGTTGTCCGCCAAAGATGACGACAGCTGCAACAGCGATGATCAATACTGCCGACAGCCGCCGGACAACCCGCTGCGGCGAGAAACGGACAATTTGGTTGACTTTTACCATTAGGGTTCATTTCCTGTCTTAATTGAAATATGCCGTATTCTAAAACATTTCGGTGCGGCGGCAAAGTGGAAAATGTAATTATAAGCTGCTTTTTTGCATATAAAAACAGTGGATTTGCGGTGTGTTACAAATATGTGAAAAATAAGATGCGTTTTAATAATTGCTTTTTTTTAAAACTGATTTATGCTACAATGCATAGAAGATATAGTGTTTTGAAGGTTAACTGAATGTATTTATGGGTGATTATAGCCACCTTTATTGCGGCGATTTTTGCAATGAATATCTCTATTCGCGGTGATATCAAGGAATTGTATGTCGAACCGCAGGCACAGAATGTGGTTACCAAACTGTATGTGCAACATCGGGCGGCAATGAATTACATTTCGAAAAGAAACCGTAATTCGACGGCACCAGGGCTAAGCTATCAGCCGGGCGAACTGACGGCGGATATGCTGGAAGCCGATCTGCCTTACGGTTTTCAATATGATAGCGGGGTGTCAACTTATAAAACCTGGGTTTACTGTTTGGATAAAGACAAGCTGGAAAACAGCGGCGCGGCGGCGTTGCCGGCAAGTTGCACCGGCGGAATGCCGACTGATCCGGATGCCCCGGATCCCGCACCGGTCGGAAATTGCTGTTCGGGACCGTCAACCGCAGTTTATCTGGTGACTTACGGCTGTGTGCCGGCAAAGTGGCGTGATGTGCGTTCCGGCAAGCCGGATGGTATGCTGCTGAACGCTATGAGAACCACCACCGGATTTACCAACGGAATGGGATATGCGATTGACCGCAAGGAGCTTTCGGAAATTGACGTCAAGCTGGAAACCATCAAAACCAAAATGGGGGTTTACGGTCAGGGCGGCGAATATTACCAGCCGATTCCGAATTATATTGCGGACACTTCGATGGGCAGCCGCTCTTTTGCCAACGTATGCGGCAGCTCACGGCGGCATAATCAGGATTACGATCCGGAAAATCCGCAAAGTCTTGACAGTCTGTACAGCAGCTGTGATTATTGTTTAGTTTATATGACGCCATTCTAATTTTTGGGGGAAAAATGATGAATAAAATATTTAACAGAGTCAACGAAGCCGGTACAATGCTGGTGGAGGCGATGGCAATGCTGGGACTGATTGCCATGGTGACCCCGATTTTATACAAAAAAGCGGCCGAACGAACCACCGAGCTGCAGGATATTAACGCGGCCAACCAGTTGCGGGTGCTTTCGAATGCGATGGACGCTTATATAAAGGACAATTTTACCCGCATCAACAACAATGAAGTAGTCAAAAACAGCTGCGACGAAAGCACGGTCGACTATAAAGATTTTGACGACAATACTAAAGTTGTATTTGGCTTGTCGCATTTATGCGAATATTTGCCGTACGGTTTTCTGAAGGACGGCAAAACTCAGGATACCAAATTGTTTACCACCAGCGGCGATTCATTTAAAGTGGTGCTGAGAAGAACAACCGGTACGGAAACTGCCGAAGATGGTTCGGAAGTGGTAGTTGCCCAGACAGTGACCGGGTTTTTGACCGCTATTCCCAACGAGGGGACCGATTTCCCGTCAACGCGTACGTCCCGTATTGCGACTATGGTCGGCAGTAACGGCGGTTATGTTGAAAATGACGGAACGATTATGGGGGCACAGGGTATTTGGAGTCTGAGCGGCGACAGCGAACTGGGGGTTACGCTGCCGACCAATTCGTTTGTGGTTTCTTCGCTGCAGCCGATTTCTTCTCAAGGGCTGGCCAATGAAGACGTCTTGCACCGCAAAACCGAACGGCAGAACGATTATGTGCTGAACGCGATGGAAACCGATCTGTTTATGAGTTATAATGACAAGAATCATAATATCCGTCAGGTTAACCAGATCATTATGAGCCCGCAGCCGGAATGGATGTTGGGCGGCGATCAGAACGATTTTAAGCGTAATGTCGATGATACGCCGAAGTCTGAATTGAGCGAATACAAGGCCGATTTGGATCATACCTTATATATCGGTTCCAAGGGCGGCGCTTTTATTGAAGGCAATATGGCAGCGCTCGATTCTCTGTTTACGGTCAGAAGCGAAGCTGGTGGTGATGACGGCGGTATCAAATATTATGCAACCGACTCGACAACCGACAGTACGGATCCGTCAAATCCGGTGACGACCAACAGTCGCGGTGCCAATATTTTCAGCGTTACTACCGCTAAAATGGAATACGGCAACATCGGTGCCGAGACCGCCGGTGCGTTGCTGACGGTCAGTAAAGAAGACAATTCGATGGAATTTGAATCGAAGACCAGCAGTACCCCGTCCGGTGGTGGCACACCGACCACCAGTTCGCAAAAACTGATTGCTGCCAACGCCGAGCGTGTCAATTTGATTGACGGTGCTCTGAGTATACGCAATCCCGGGGTTGCAGCCGACGGTGGCAAGTATGATGAATATGATACCAACAAATGGCCGGAACAAAATGCGGCACCGGCAGTGATTGTCGGCGGTGGTGATGTTCACAAGGCCTCTTATACCACTTATGAGTATAATGATGACGGAACGCCCAAAACCGACGGCGCGGGCAATTTTGTCAGTAGTGATCTGGACGGCGAACATGCTTTGACCGTCAACGGGCCGGCGTTTGTCAAAGACAGTTTGAAGACGGCCAAGTTAAAGGCTTATAACGTTGATGCCGCCAAGCTACGCGCCGGTGTTCGTCCCGAAGATTTCAATGACGTCACCGAAGATCCCGATTTTTATATGGTTGCCGAGAAAAAGGGCACTGACGATGGGCGTTTGCTGGTCGGACATTATACCGATGCGGCCAGCGGCGAAAACCGTTATCGTTTGCAAATTTCCGAAGCCGAAGAAACGATTACTCACGGTGACGGAACCTCCAGCGTTGTTCAAAAAGGAGTGCGGTTTGATCATGAAAACGGCCTTAATTTGCGTGCGGGCAATACCGATGTGAATGTTGGCCTGATTGAGCATGACGTTGCCGCTGCAACCAGCAGTGTCAACAGTGATACGGCTGACGGTCAGATCAAACTGGGGGCCTATAATGCCATTTCTCTGGCTACAATAGGCAGCGACGGTAATTTCATTGATAAATCGGTTGTGTCAATTCAGGATGACATGTTGCGGGCTTATAATGATGCTGCCAGCGGATCCAGCCTTGGCTACATCGATTCGGTTACCGATTACGCCCGCTTTATGTCGCGCGGTGCTCAAAACGGCGGTTTTACGCATGATGATCTCTATGCTCGCAGCAACGACAACAATTTGTTTGCTCTCGGTGACATGGATTTCTCAATTACCGAGTTGGGGACCGGGACTGACAGCAGCGGCAATACGGTTACGACCACCCGTCCGGTGGCAGATATCCGGGCAGCACGCAGCAAAGATTATGTAAGTTCGCGTTTTTCGGGTGGCTTTGCCGTCTATGACCATGACGTTACCGGCGGCGACTATCCGGATGATGGCAGTAACATGGGTAATGCGGCTTTGTATGTCAACAAAGGTGATTTCCGGGTTTTGGCTACCGAAAGCAATGCTGATGCCACACTTGACATCACCAAAGGCGATACCATTTTGCAGGTTGACAACAATTCGGATACCGATGTTATCCCCGATGATGATGACCGCGGCAGCGTTTATATCCGCAAAGGGGCGATTAATCTCGCCACCAGCGGCAATACTCGTTTGCTCAACAGTGAGATTGTCGATGATTACAGAACGGACGAGACCAAGTATCCGGTCGGATACATCAGTGCCGACCGCTTTATCGCTCATACCGTTCCGGCGGCGGTAGCGTTGAATTCGTCGACCACCAGCGTTAACTCGGGGGGGGATATCAAAGGTACCGACGGCAAAACGGTTACTCCTTATGAAAAATATGAGGTTAATCCGGCTTACACTTCGGTGATGAACGATATCAAGCTGACCACCCGCGGCGGTGCTCGTTTGAGCGATATTCTGCCCGATTTTATTAACCGCGGTATCTATGTGGTTGATAATACCTTTAAGGATGAAATCAAATGGGTCGGCGCGACTTCCGATGCCTTAAAAGGATCGGAAGTAACCAGCGGGTCGGCAGAAGCGTTTACATCGGCTTATCTCGGATTTGTTCCGGCACCGACTTGTCCACCGGGATATTCGAAGGTAATTACGATTAATCCGTCCGGTTGGGCAATGGCGCAGGCCGGTACTCCGGTTTATCGCGACAGTAAAATTGACATTAACAGCCATAACAATCCGTATTTGTACTGGTATACCCAGAACGGGGAGTTGCGGACAACCGCCGATGAAATTGAGCCGGTTAATCCGTTAACCTTCCAGAAAAACAATTGGCTGAAGGCGATGGTTATGCCGGAATGTGACGGAAAATTCCAGAGTGACGGTAAATGTACCGACAGCAATCTGAAGACGTTTAAGGGATGGGGAACCGTTATGGGCTTTATTTATCCGGCAGCTTATTATGATGACTTCATCAACGGCAATGTCGGCGGCCATAATGTTGGTGGCGGCAACGCCAACACAAATAACGAACAAGATACTGTCTATTGGAATCTGTATCCGGTTCATTACCGGGAGTTGGAAGCCTATGTAACTGTTTACTGCTACTTCCGTCGTGCGGCTTTTGATTCGGATTATGTTGATACGTCGTATGATCAGTTGAACGGGACCCGTCGTGACTTCTGGGATAAATCTTCGGCGACCAACATTGACAATCTGAACGATCCGGCATTGAAATATAATGATCCGTGGTAGTCGAATTATGGTTAGAAAATACCCCCGGTACCCGGGGGTATTTTTGTGGTAATGTGTTGCGAGTTGTCTCTTTTTTAGGGAAGAACGATAAACTATCGGAACAATGCTGTTGCCCTCAGACTCCGATAAACTCTGCGGGGGATATTTCACGTTAAACAGGAACCAACGATTGAATTGTGCTTGTGGGTGCGGATGGTGCCTGATGATATTTTGGCATTGTGTTTTTAATAAATTCGGGTTCTCGATGGGTATCTGATAACGAAAAAAGAGCCGTATTTACAGCTCTTTTTTGTCTTTGGGTTTTGCTCAAACTACCAGTTGTAGCTGAAGCCGAGACCGACGGTCGATGCTTTG
>UQCS01000027.1 GCA_900539605.1 uncultured Azospirillum sp.
TGCAGTGCGGCTTGCTTCTTTCAAATTTCTCTTTTGCCATTTATCTGTCTTCCTATTTGTGTTGTTAAAACCAAAATCTTGATCAAAAATTTGGAGCGGGTGAGGGGAATCGAACCCCCGTCATAAGCTTGGAAGGCTTCTGCTCTACCATTGAGCTACACCCGCGCAAAGAATGTTCTTGCATCAAGCCCGTCGAATTAAAATGGTGGAGGGGGAAAGATTCGAACTTTCGTAGACTAAAGTCGACGGATTTACAGTCCGTTGCATTTGACCGCTCTGCCACCCCTCCATGAAAATTCAGACTGAGGGAAAAAGGAGTTGAAATCCTTTTTGCAAATTTCATTCTTGCAAATAATAGCATTTTGCTCAAGTTGTCAACACCTTTTTTATTTATGCCTGTGAATTTTTATTTCGGCAGCTTCAAGCGCGGCGGGGGTGCCGACATGGAAAAACTCGGCTTCATTAATGACAAACCCAAGCTTTCCGCGGCTTTGTGCCACGTCAAACAAATCGCGCAGTGAAAATTTTTCGCTTTCGACGCCATCAAAAATTTTGTGGCTGACAATTGAAACGCCGCCGAACATATAGGGAAAGCCGGCTGTTTTGGCGGCATTGCGTTCCGGCAGGCCGTTGCGGTCGATCCGATAGTCGCCGATACCGCGGTCGCCGCACACATCTTCCAGTTTTTGGAGCAGCAGCAGAATATCATATTTATTTTCATCCCAGGCGTCGATCATGCGCCACAAAGCCGGTTTGTAGCCGTGGTCAATGTAAAAGACGTCGCTGTTAATTACGAAAAAGGCGGAATCGGATAACAACGGCAACGCTTTTTTGACGCCACCTCCGGTTTCGAGGGCTTGGACCTCTTCGGAAAAATGAATTTCAAAATCGGGATGGACGCTTAAAAGATGTTCGCGGATCATCTCACCTTTGTAACAAAGATTGACGACGATATTGCGGATGTTTACTTCTTTCAGGCGATCAAAGTTGTAGTCGATCAGTGCACGGTTACAGACCTTTATCAGCGGTTTTGGGCAGTCGTCGGTCAGACTTTGCATCCGGGTGCCACGGCCGGCGGCCATCAGCATGGCCTGTCTTATCGGTTTGCGGGCAGGCGTCCGGCGTAATTCTTGCGGCATCCGGCGTTCAAGCCACTGGCGCATCTCCGCCAGTTTGGGATAAACGAGAGCCTGTTCAAGCATTTGCCACGTTTGCGGAATATACTGCAGATAACGTTCTTTTTGGTTTACCATGCTTAAAGTGGTAAAACGTCCCAAAACCCGCAGATGACGATACATTGACAAAAAGGCATAAGAATCTTCAAAATCCTGGCGGTTGACATTTTCGAGTGTGGCAAAAAAAGAATCTTTAACCGCAGCAATGACTTGCGGTGAAGCGGTACGGCGATCGGCAGCCAGCAGACTGACGATATCGTAAGTCAGCGGTCCCCACATTGCATCCTGAAAGTCGATAACGGCGCAATCGGCATGACCGGGTGGCAACATGATGTTGTCAATATGATAATCCCACAGAACCAAACGCTGCGGAACACGAAAAGCCATTTCGGACAGACGTTCGAAAATCTCGAGAAATTCTTTTTCGGCATCATCGGGCAGCGGAAAACCGGCAGCCATCGGAAAGTACCATTGGGTAAACAGGCGGACGTCGTCGATGATGCGACGGCGCGATAACTCACCGGCACATTGCGGCCTTTCGCGTATGGCGGCGATTTTAGAAATCGCTTCTCCCGCCTTTTGGTAAAGCGTCATTTCATTGTCGGCGGTGAGCGTTTTGGTAATTGTGAGGTCGCCGAGATCCTCCAGCAACAGAAATCCGTTGTCAAAATCTTTGGCCATAACTGTAGGAACATATACGCCGCGGCGGCGCAGAAAGTCGGAAAGTTCGACAAACTCGCGGGTTCGGCAGCGGCAGCCTTCGTCGTCCATCACAACGGCGGTGGTGCCCCCGGCAAAAAAAGCCCGGTAATATTTACGGCTGGAAGCGTCGGCTGTTAACGGCCGAATCTCAAAATCGGCAGCGGAATGTTTACGGATAAAGTCTTGCATTTTTGCGGTACGGTCGAGATTTTCCATTGACCACAACTCCTGAAATGTTATTATTTGCCTAAAGCCGAGCATAAGCGCGAAGCTTTAAAATATCCTTAAAAGCAAGGAGGGAACATGAAGCACAAATACGCAGTATTTGATTGGGATGGAACGCTGGCAGACACTTACCCGGTGATTTCGGCGGCATATGATTATACCTTTGATAAAATGGGACTGCTTAGGATTCCGTACGATGAAGTTAAAAGAATTACCAGTACCCTGCAAAATAAAGATACTTTAGGATACATTTTTAAAGAACGTCGGAATGAAGCGGCTGCTTATTTTTACGAATATATCGAAAAGTATCATACCGATCGTCTGGCTGCGATGCCGGGTGCGGCCGAGCTGCTGGAATACTGCCGCCGGGCCGGGATGGAGATTTATCTGATTACCAATAAAAAGACTCGTTTTATTCACGAAGAAATAGAAAAGCTGGGTTTTGGCGCTTATTTTAAAAAAGTGGTGGCGGCCGGAGAATATGAGCAGGACAAGCCTCATCCGGCAGCCTGCCATGCCGTTTTTGACCATTGTGTGCCGCCGGCGCAGCAAATTGTCGTCATCGGCGACGGTGAAGCCGATGTTAAAACGGCGGCTTGTTATGATGATGACAACAATAAAGCGGCCGTGGTTATTTATGATCCGAATCACAAATACGGCGGCGCGCTGCCGACTCTTAAGGTTGACAGTTTGGCAGAGGTTATTGATTTTCTTGAGAAAAACTAAATAATTTGAAATATGGCTTCCGGTTAAACGGCAGAGGCTTATGGGGAGAAAAACAAAATGCAAAACAAAAATCAGGTGGTTATTTACGGACGGCATGCCGTTTGTGCAGCGCTGAACAATCAGCAGCGTAAAATCGTGCGGGTGATGTGTCTGAAAGAGAATGCCGCCGAGCTTAAAGGGCTGCTGTCCGATAACAAAATCGTGATCGTCGAACGCCGCGAGTTGGAAAAACTGCTGCCCCGAGACGCCGTTCATCAGGGAATGGCGGCGATTGCCGAAATGCTGCCGGGAATTTCTTTGGAAGAATTGTGTGAACAGGCGCGTGTGAACGAAAGCGCCTGCGTTCTGCTTCTGGATCAGGTAACCGATCCGCAAAACATCGGTGCCATTATCCGTTCCTGTGCGGCTTTTAACGTGTTGGCACTGGTGGTACAGGATAAAAATTCACCGCAGGAAAGCGGGGCGCTGCTTAAAGCGGCTGCCGGAACTTTTGAATTGGTGCCGGTCTGCCGGGTTACCAACCTTTCGCGGGCAATTGACAAGTTGAAAAAAGAAGGTTTTTGGGCAGTCGGAATGGACGGTTATGCCACCGCTGACGTCAGCACATTGCCCAAGGACGGAAAATTGGCGGTGGTTATGGGCAGCGAAGGGGCCGGCATGCGTCGCCTGGTTGAAGAATCGTGCGATATGACGGTGCGGCTGCCGATCAATCCGCAGGTGGAAAGCCTTAACGTGTCGACCGCGGCGGCGGTGGTTTTGTATGAAATTAACCGAAAATAGGAGAGCCTGATGGCGGCAAATATCGAAGTTTGCGATTTGAGCAAAAATTATGACGCCATCCGGGCAGTCGATAACATCAGTTTTAAGGCTTCGGAGGGCGAAGTGATCGCCCTTTTGGGACCGAACGGTGCCGGCAAATCGACGTTGATGAATATGATTGCCGGATATCTGGCGCCGAGCCGCGGCAATATTTTTATCCGCGGTCGCAATATTCGCGATTTTCCGCTGGCGGTGAAAAATGATATCGGTTTTTTGCCCGAAGGGTCTCCGCTCTATTCCGATCTGACGGTTCACGAGTTTCTTGAATATATGGCAGGTTTGCGGCTGTTGGATAAAACGGCGGTGAATGAGGCGATAAAGACTGCCAAGATAGAAAATGTGGCGACACAAAAAATCGAAACCCTGTCCAAAGGCTATCAGCGCCGGGTCGGCTTTGCCCAAAGCATCCTTTCCGATCCGCCGATTTTGTTGTTGGATGAGCCGACCGACGGGTTGGATCCTAACCAGAAACATCATATTCGCGATTTGATTGCCCGGATGGGACGTCAAAAGACGATCATGATTTCGACACATCTTCTGGAAGAAGCCGAAACGATATGCAATCGGGTTATTCTGATCAGCGCCGGTCGGGTTGTTGCCGACGGTACGCCGGCAGAAATCATTGTCAAAAGCGGAAAGAAAAGTCTGGAAGAAGCTTTTCGGCAGTTAACCATTACTGAAGACGAGGTGTAAATGAAAAAATTGTGGGTCGTGACCAAAAACGAATTGCGGCGCTATTTTATTTCACCGTTGGCTTATGTGTATTTGATCGCTTTTTTGCTGTTGAACGGTTCGTTTGCGGTTTATTTCGGTCATTTTATCGACCGCGGAACTGCCGATCTCGGCTCTATGTTTGCTTTTCAGCCCTGGCTCTATCTGTTGTTTATTCCCGGTATTTCGATGCGGTTGTGGGCGGAAGAATTTCGAAGTAAGACGGTGGTACAATTGCTAACAATGCCGGTTTCGGTTTCGACCCTGGTATGGGGAAAGTTTTTGGCTTCGTGGATTTTTGCGGGTGTTGCTCTGATTTTGACTTTTCCGTTTTGGCTGACGGTCAATTATCTCGGCAACCCTGACAACGGCGTTATCGCCCTTGGTTATGTCGGCAGTTGGGTGTTGGCGGGATGCATGCTGGCGATTTCGCAAACGATGTCGGCTCTGACGCGTAATCAGGTGATTGCGTTGGTGTTAGCGGTCATTGTTAATTTTTTGTTTTTTTTGAGCGGAGTCGAGTATGTTCTGGGCTTTTTCCGTCTGTTTGCGCCGACGACGGTGGTGGATATGGTCGCTTCTTTCAGCTTTCTGATTCATTTCGGCTCGATGACCGGCGGGCTGCTGGAACTGAGAGATATTGTCTTTTTCGCTTCGGTAATTATGTTATTTAACGTCACCACTATCCTGGTGGTCAGTTTTCGCACGTCGGGAACTTCGCGCTGGCTCAAATCGACTCAGGCCGGTTATTACATGTTGTTCTTTTTGCTGTTGCTGAGCGCTTTTGCGGGCTTGAACATGACGGCCAACCATTTTTTGCAAACCCGCCGCTATGATTTCAGCGAAGAAAAGCTCTATACCCTGACACCGTCGTCGCGGCAGGTGTTGGACAATCT
The DNA here is from genome assembly GCA_900539605.1 of uncultured Azospirillum sp. Lineage (GTDB taxonomy): Bacteria > Pseudomonadota > Alphaproteobacteria > RF32 > CAG-239 > JAFUYI01. The sequence goes on from UQCS01000027.1 coordinate 5,255, forward strand.
TCCCGAACCGGTTTTGGCAAAGCTTTATTATTCGCCGTTGTTGGGGCAACGTAACCCGGAAATGCGATTGATGTTTGACCGCGTGCGGCTGTTGCTGGAACAGTTTTCAAAGTTGGCGCCGCAAAAGTTCAGTTACAAAATCTATAATCCGCAGCCGCTAGATGACGCGGAAGACGAAGCAATTGCCGCCGGTATGCAGCCGCTGCCGCTGGTTGATGCCAACCAAAACGGTTTTTTCGGGCTGATATTAAGCGACAGCGCCGACCGTCATGAAAAAATACCGTTTTTTGCGTTGGAGCGCTATCCCTATTTGGAGCAGGATTTAGTCGAGGCGGTCTATCGGTTGTATCATCATAAGAAAGTGTTGGGCCTGATCGGCAGCCTTCCGGTTTTTGACACGCCGTTCGAAGGCGGATATGTGTCGCCGCGCTGGAATATCATGACAGAAATCGAAAAACTTTATGATGTCAAAGTCGTTAATAAAGCGGAGGATTTGAGTCAGATTGACGTCTTGATGATTATTCATCCGCTGCGACTGACCGATGAAATCGTTTCCGGAATTAAGCATTATTCCGAACTGGGCGGCAAGACGTTGCTGCTGTTGGATACGGCGGCGGAAGCGTCGCGGATTTTTTCACCTGACAATATTGAGTTTTATCCGTCCAACCTCAACGGTCTGGACAAATTCTGGGGCTTTCGTTTTTATAACGAACTGGTGGTGGCCGATCTTGACAATTCGATTACGGTCGACGCCACCAAGAACTATTCGACTAACCCAGTGTTTACTCAGGACGTGGTACAGTTTGTGGTGCCGGCGACCGCAATGAATCCCGATTTTGCTGCCACCCGCAATTTGCAGGGAATTTTGTTTGCTTCGGCATCGGCGTTGGTTCCGGAAGGCAATCGCAGTCTGTTTGTGCCACTGATCAAAGCCGATGAAAATTCCGGGGTTTTAAGTTCCGGCGTGGTGTATGAAGGCAAAAATCCGGCCGACCTGCTGGGACTGTTCAAACCGGACGGCAAGTTAAAGTTTTTGGCGGCGCTACTGGTGGAAAAGAATCAGCGGAATCCGTTTGAAGTGATTGTGGTTGCGGATACCGATTTTATTTATGATACGTTCTGGAGCAGCAGCCGCACTATTTTGGAAAACAATTATTTCATTCCGTTGTATGACAATGCCAACTTTGTGCTTAATGCGCTGGATTATTTGTCCGGTGATGACGTTTTGGTCGATCTGCGCGGCCGTACCCGCAAAATTCGCCGTTTTGAGGGGCTTGAAAAGTTGCGTAAAGATAATTTGCGCGTTTTTCGAACCCGGGAAAACGAAATTTTCAAACAAATAGAACGGACTAAAACCGCATTGCAGGAAGTTTTTGTAAAAAGAGAATTTGAAGGGCGCGACAGCTTTTCGCCCGATGAACTGGCCGTCATTGCTGGAACCCGGCAGAAACTAGACGATCTGCGCCGGGAACTGGCAGAAATTCGAACCGGTATGCACCGTAATATCGAACAAACCGCTCTGGTGATCAAATTTGTGAACATCTATCTGGTGTCACTGTTGATTGCAGCAGCGTTAGGCCTGGCCGGATTGAGGAATTTCTGGCGCCGGCGCCGCATCGGTACGAATCTTTTTCAGATTTCGTTTAATCGTGAATTCAAGGTGGCCGGTACAATATCGCTGTTGTTGTTGGCGGCAGGAATAACTTCGTTTTGGTTAAGCAACCGTAATGCGGTAGATCTGTATGAAAACCGGCCGGTATTTGAAGATTTGGCGGCAGAGCTTAACCGGGTGGAGAAAATTTCACTGACATCAGCTGCCGGAAGTTTGCATTTTTATAAAGAAAACAATATTTGGAAACTGGAAGGCTATCCTTGCTTGCCGGTTTATCAGGAACGAATACGGCGTTTTCTCGCTTCGTTGGCGGCAGCGGTGTATTATGAAAAGAAATCGGACAAAGCCGAATATTTGTCGCGTTTCGGTCTGGCGCCGGCAGCAGCCAAATATTCTCCGGCGACGGAAGTGTTGTTGGAGGGAGAAAACGGCAAAAAACTTGCGGATTTTTCAATCGGCAAATATGACATTGACATCGGTCGCGGCGCCCGGGCTGCTTATATACGTTTTGCCGACAAGTTTCAGGTATGGATGGTGAAAGCGGATTTGATCGATTTGTCGACGGCGGCCAACGATTGGACTTACAGCAGTTTGTGGAATCTGCGTTTCGGCCGCCTGAGCGGTTTTAACGGCAGCAACAATCTCAATCGTACGACCGAATTGGTCAAAACGCTGCTGAACACCGCATTTGTCGATTCCGCCGAAGGTGAGGCTGAGGGGGAGAAAGTGTTGTCGCTGAGGCTTGACGTCGAAAATGCGGTGCAGACAGAGATTGACATTTGGCAAAATGAGGGGCATATCTATGCCGATTATATTTTTGATTCGGCAGGCGAGAAGGGATATCTCGGCTTTTTTGCCGAAACGGCGGCCAAATGCCGTTATGAGATCAGTAAGGATAATTTAAAGAAGATAGAAGATGTCGTTGTTACCGTCCGATAACCTCCAAACCGCACGCCTGAAGAAAATTGCGACCACAGCCAGCGTTTCTCTGGCGGTTTCGCTTACCGTTATAAAATTTGCGGCTTCCCTCTATACCGGGTCGCTGGCAATTCTGTCGTCGATGGTAGACAGCCTGTCCGATATCTTTTCGTCGCTGATTACTTTTGTGGCGGTTCGTTTCTCTTCGCAGCCGGCCAGTTCCGGTCATCGTTACGGTTACGGCAAAGCCGAGGCGCTGAGCGCTCTGATTCAATCGGCTTTTATTGCCGGATCGGGCGTGTTTGTCATTTATGAAGGGATTCACCGTTTGGTTTCGCCGCGTCCGGTGGAGGACAGCGGGTTTGGAATTTTCATCATGCTGGTGAGCATGGCGGCAACTTTCGGCCTGATTGTCTTTCAGAAATATGTGATCCGAAAAACCAACTCGCTGGCGGTAGCGGCAGACAGTATGCATTATATGGTTGATATGGCAACCAACCTGTCGATCGTGATCAGTTTGGTGATGGTCAAGGTTTTTGACGTTTACTGGTTTGACACCCTGGCTGCATTGTTCGTTTCGGTTTATCTGCTGTTTAACGCCTATAAAATTGCCTGTGACGCGATTTCGCTGCTAATGGATCGGGAATTGTCGGAAGAAGTGCGGCAGTCGGTGATTACGTTGGTTAACAACTGTGGTTTTTGCCGCGGCATTCATGACCTGCGCACCCGGGATCTGGGCGGCATTTACATGTTTGAGTTTCATCTTGAACTGGAAGGTACCCTGTCTTTATATCAGGCCCATGAACTGACGGATATTGTAGAACGCGAAGTTAAGGAAAAGTTCCCCAACTCACAGGTAATTATTCACCAGGATCCGGCCGGTGTCGATGAAGAACGGTTGGATAATCTGTTGGTTCCCTGATTTAAAAAGCGATGTCCGCTTCATAGGCATACACAATTTCGGTATCTTCTTCATTTTCACTGCGGCTTAATTCGCAAACCATCAGAGTGTCGGCATCCTGCAGACTGTCAAAGACTTCGTCGGGAAGACGGTCGATCATTATGCTGTCTTGGTCGTTGCGGTGCAATACCGCCGAGAGGTCTTCGGCATTGATTTCAAAAGTCGCTTCTTTAGGTTCGCTGTCGCCGGCATACAGCAGCAGCATAACTTCGTCTTCTTCGTTAACGATAAAATCAAATGTGTTGTCCATGGGAGAATCTTTCCGAAAAATAAATTAATTATGGAAATTATTGTAAGAGCAATAATTATATTTACAAGAGTAATGTTGATAGTTGTGTGAATTTTGATGAATTTTTGTTTGGGCTGACATATAGTCGTTGTTATGAACATGATCATTGACAAAATTATCAATTTATTGAAGTGGCCGGTTGCGGTATGGGCGCTGTGGTCGGTTCCGGCTTTTTTTCAGTCGTTGGAATATTTTGATTTCAAGACTCTGAAATTTGTGGCGCTGTTTGGTGGTTTTTTCATGTTTTTTGTGGCACGTACATCGATGGATGCTTCGGTGCGCACTTCAATGCAAATCATTGCCCACGAGCTGACGCACAGTTTTTTTGCCTTGTTAACGTTCCACAAAGTCAAACATATTCGGGTTGCCGATGATAATTCGGGCGGTTCGATGGGCTTTGAAGGCGAAGGAAACTGGCTGATTATCATCGCACCTTATTTTTTCCCGCTGTTTTGCTTTTTGTTTATGATCGGGGTGGGTTTTTATATGAAACTGGCGCCGTTAAACTGGGTGGTTAGTGCGGTATTTGGTTATTTTATCGGTTATCATGTCGATACGGTGGCGTCGCAAATTCATGAAAAACAAACCGACCTGCCGAAAGTCTCCTATCTGTTTTGTGCCCTGTTTCTGCCCGGTGCCAATTTGTGGATCATCGGCAGCATGATGGCGTTTAACAGTTCGGGATGGAACAGCTTTTTCAAATATCAGGAGTTGATTGCGCATTTAAATGCACAAAATCTGCGCCATATTGTTGGTTTAGCTTTTAATATATAGAGTCGGCTTTCCGGCATCGACGGCAACCCGAGCGCCGATCGGCACCGTTTTGCGGGCGCGAACGTGGCCAAACGGAAAGTTTTTAATTATCGGGATTTTGACGGTAGCTGCAAATTCGTCAATGATCTGATTAAGGTCCTTATCATCGGGATGATTGAGATATACGTCGCTGAATTGTCCGAAAATGATTGCCTGTACGCCGGTAAAACCGGGTTGTTGGCGCAATTGCAGCAACATCCGTTCAAAACGGTAGCTTTTATCGTCGACATCTTCCAATAACAAAATTGTATTGTTGAGGTCGGGATAAAAAGGTGTTCCGGCCAAAAGCTGCAAAACACACAGGTTGGTGCCGATCAGTCTGCCTTCGGCATATCCGGGATTAACGGTAATGCCGCCGGTAATTTCGTCAACCGTGTTGTCGAGAATCTGAAGCAAACTTTGTGCGGTATAAGGGTGTATATTTCCGCCGGCAAAATCATATTTTAACAAAATACCGGCATAGCTGATGTTGCCGGTTTGTGTAAAAATTCCGGCCTGAAGGGCGGTGATATCGCTGAAACCGATCAGCGGTTTGGGATTTTTACGGATGATCTCATAGTCAAGAAGCGGTAAAATGTATTGTGCGCCATAGCCGCCACAAGTAGCAAAAATGGCTTTTGTCTCCGGATCCTTGAAAAAATGCATCAAATCTTCGGCACGTTGTTCGGGGGTGCCGGCCATATGATTGAAGCTGTCATAAACATATTTACCCAGACTGACCCGGTACCCGCAGCTCTCCAGCCAGCGCAGGCCGTCACGAATTTGTGCGGGCGAATCGAGCGCGCAGGACGGAGAGACAATGCCGACTTTAGAGCCGCGGGGAACCGGGAAAAGCATTTTATAACTCCTGAAGCAACTGCCGGCTGAAATCGGGCAGCGAGTTGTCGCGGGCTCCCATGATAACGATACAGTCGCCATCACGGGCATTTTCCAAAATAAACCGATGAACGTTTTCGCGGTTTTCAAGGAAATAAGCGTTTTTTAAGCCGTTGGCTTTGGCGGCGCGGATAATGTTGTCGGCGGTGATATCCGGATCAGTTTTTTTATCGAGCATATAAACTTCGGGCATAATGAAAATATCTTCATCATCCAGTATATCGGCAACGGCAGCAGCCACTTCGTCGCCGGTATTGAAGGCGGAAAACGGGCTGTGTGACTGATACATTACAATCAGACGGCGCGGATATTCCTTAAGAGCGGAAAGCGAAGAAGCTATTTTGCTCGGATTATGGGCAAAGTCGTCAATCAGGGTAATGTTATGCGAGGTGGTGCCGACAATTTCCAAACGGCGTTTGATACCGGAAAAGCCTTCCAGCGTTTCGGCAGCCTGCAGCGGATCAATGCCGGCCTGCGTACAAACGGCAATTGCCGCCATGGCGTTGGAAACATTAAAGGCGCCGAACAAATTGAGGCGGAAAATGCGACCGCGGAACCTGTATTGAGTTCCTTCCGGCATGCTTTGAATGCCATCGGCAAAGAAGTCGGCAGACGAATCCTGAACCGAAAAAGTGACGGTTTTGCGATCGTGTTTCAGGTTGCGGGTCAGTTCGCAGTCGGCATTGATGACCAATACGTCTTTGGTGTGGGCAGCGAAAGCGGTAAAATAGCTGATCAGGTTTTCCATGGAAGTGTGGTCATGGGAAATGTTGTTAATCAGGGCAACATTGGGATGATATTTGCAAATTGAGCCATCGCTTTCATCAGCCTCAATAACACAGAATTTGTCTTGATTGTAAATGAAGTTGGGCAGACCTTTCAGCAGTTCATAATTGCGCAACATTCCGCCGTTGATCATGCAGGGTTTTTGGCCGAGCATATCAAGAATGTAGCCGATCATGGCGGTCGTGGTGGTTTTACCTGAGGTACCGCCGACGGCAATACCGAACGAATACTGATGGAACAGTTTCGAAAGCAGATCCGAACGTTTCTGAACCGGAATGTTAAGCGCGCGGGCGGCTTTGATATCGGGGTTGTTTTCGTCTAAAGCGGCGGAAACGTACACAACATCGGTGTCGGCGTCAATACCGGAACCGTCCTGAGGGAACAGCTTGATCCCCATATCTGACAACGCCTGACGATTCTTGCCGTCGTGTCCGGCATCAAAGCTGCGATCGCTGCCGCAGACCTCAAAACCTTTTAAACTCAGAATTTGAGCCAGCGGGCTCATACCGTTGCCGGAGATTCCACAAAAACAAACTTTAGTCATTTCAGTCTTTTTTCCTTCCTGTTTTTTCAGAGAGCGTTCAGAGTTTCTTCTTCACGTTCACGAAAGATTCTTAAATTGGTATAATCGATGATGATGTAGCTTTTGCCGTCGCCGTCCACGTTGACGGCCAGCGCCGCGCCGACATCCTGATCCTCGAAAGTTGCATATAAAACCGCCTGTCCGCTCTGTAATTCGGCCAAAAAGTCCGGACCGCCGATCGGTTGGGGAATTTTTTCTATTTCAATCTTATCTACTCCATACTCGTCTTTGACTTTTTTTTCAATAGTAGAGATTTTGGGTGTAAAGAATTCTTGGGCATTGCCGTATTTGCGTTCAAGCAATTTATAGTATTTGCGGTATAAAAACAATGCCTTTGATGCCGAAGCGTCGTCGTCGATCAAACGCCCGTAGCCATTAATGCGCCAAAGCGAATTGTTTTCGCCGAAACTGACGATAACCTGACGAAAGTCGGAAATCGGCTTCGGCAGTTTGGTAACGATAAAATCGTTGACGCTGTCTTTGCGTTCAATCCGTTCGAGATCAACGCCCAGCGCTTTGGTCTGGTTGTAGGTAGCGCCCCACGAGAGTCCGAACGGCGCTTCACCGTATTTGGTGGTGGTATCAATCGGTTTGCTGACCGCCGTGACCGGCTTGGGCTGGGTTGGAGAACGAAATTTGAGCGGTTGCCCCTCGATTTTGATGATTTTGGGTTTTTGTTGTAACAGAAGGCTGGCTTTTTCTTTAGCGGAAAGCGAACTTTCCTCCATCTTGATATCCTCGGAAATCAGGACATCTTCCAGGAATTTGCCGCCTTCAAGGGTTTCGGCTTTCAGAGAAGTTGCGGTAAAAAGAAGGCAGAGGGCTGTAAAAAATATCTTTTTCATCGAATTATTCCCGTTATAGGTCAAGAAAAAAATTGAACACCGTTCAGAATTGAATTATTATAATGCCAAATTGCAAACAATTTGTTAAGAAAAATATATGATGCAGAATTCAAAAGACAATATTCGCCAAAAACTGTTACAGACCGGACGTCGGCTGGCGGCCGAAAAAGGTGCGGCGTTTTTAACTGCCCGCAAGCTTTCCGAAGCTTCCGGCTGTTCGATTGGTACGATTTATAATCAATTTGCTTCCATGGACGATTTTATCGCCGAACAAAACGAACTGACGCTGGATGAGCTTTATGCTTATCTCAGCCAGCTGGGTGGCCAACCCCATGGCTATCGCAATATTAACCTTTATGCGGATTTTTTCCGGCAGTTTGTCGCTTCAAACCGGCAGTTGTGGTTTCTGTTTTATAACTTTCACCTTAATCTGAACGGTTACCGCCTGAGCATCGGCTATCGGCGGCGGCTGGTCAAGTTCGGATGTTTGTTACGACCGGATCTGACGGCAATGTTTCCGCGGATCGGTATCAAACGGTTAAAAACGTCGCAAAAAGTGCTGGAAACCGCGTTAACGGCCCTGAGCGCCCTCTCGGCGGCCAACGGTGGCAGCGATAACCGCAGCGCTTTGCTGCTCAATACTTATCTGGCCGGCATGATGATGCTCAACAAGGAGTAAAAAAATGGACTTTTTGGCTTTGCTTTACCAGCGTTGGATTTATTTTTCGACCGATCCCGAAGTGCTGGCTACTTTGTTTAACAACCGTTTTTTGCTGATTTTGTTGGTGATTGTGCTGTTGCGGATAAAATATACCACTTACAGCAGCATGTGGGCCAGTGCTTTGGTCAATATTCCAGGAACCGTTCTTCATGAAATGATGCATTATATTGTTGGGTTGGTTCTCAATGCCCATCCGTGCAATTTTACCGTTTTTCCGCGCAAGTCTCCCGACGGTTATTATGTGATGGGGAGCGTCGGCTTTCGCAACGTTACCTTTTATAATGCGATTCCGTCGGCAATGGCGCCGTTGTTGCTGCTGGTGATCGGTTTTTATATCAACCGCTATTATTTGCCGCTGATGCGTCCAACAATGCTGAATTATATTTTGTATGTGTTGATTCAGACCATCATTATCGAAAATGCGATGCCTTCAGGCGCGGACTTCAGGGTGGCGGGGATGTATCTCAAAGGAATTCTGCTGTATGGGGTTTTGCTGGTTGGCTTATTGATTTTGGTCTGACAATATTCGCAAATATTTGAAAATCGTTGAGAAGATTTATTTTTCGAGATTTTTGACAATTGCTTCGGTCACTTGTTTGGCGTCGCCGTAGAGCATAATGGTATTGTCGTTGTAAAACAGCGGATTGTCCACTCCGGAATAGCCCGCGGCCAGTGAACGTTTAACGAAAAAGACCGTTTTGGCACGTTCGACTTCCAGTACCGGCATGCCGTAGATGGGGGACGAAGGATCGGTTTTGGCCAACGGGTTGGTGATGTCGTTGGCACCGATCACATAAGCGACGTCGACATTTCCGAAATCACGGTTAATGTCGTCCATTTCATAAATTTCGTCATAAGGGACGTTGGCTTCGGCCAACAGAACGTTCATGTGCCCGGGCATGCGGCCTGCCACCGGGTGAATTGCAAAGCGCACCTCGGCATGATATTTTTGCCGCAAAATATCGGCCATCTCCTTCAAGGCATGCTGTGCATGGGCGGCAGCCATGCCGTAGCCGGGAACAATGATAATTTTTTCGGCATTTTCCATAATAAAAGCAGCGTCTTCGGGACTGCCGCTGCGGGCGGTGCGGTCTTCGTGGCCGGATGCTGTGCCGCGGGAAGAAGTCTGAGCGTTGCCGCCGGTCATGATCTGAAGAAGGGAGGAGTTCATTGCTTTGGTCATAACATAAGCCAGAATGGCGCCGCTGGCACCGACAATGGTGCCGGTAATGATCAGCAACGTTTGTCCGAGCGTGAAGCCTATTCCGGCTGCTGCCCAGCCGGAATAGGAATTGAGCACCGAAATAATGATCGGCATATCGGCGCCGCCTACCGGCAAAACAAGCAGGAATCCAAGCAGCAGGGCAATAACGGCCAGCGCCCAGAACAGCCATTCGGTATGCCAGAGCGAAAAAGCCGCTAACAAGGCAAAGGCAGCGGCGCCGAGCAGGACGTTGAGCGGGTGTTGCAGCGCAAAACGAAACGGTCGTCCGGGTAAAAGTCCCTGTAGTTTGGCAAAAGCGATCATTGAACCCGAAAAGGCCAGGGCACCGATCAGCAATCCTGCCGCCGAGCCGAAATAACGGGTGCCGCCGTCGGCGATTTCTCCGGCGGCAATAAACACGGCGGCCAGACCGCCGAGACCGTTAAAAGCGGCAATCATTTGCGGCAGTGCCGTCATCTTGACCTTTTGTCCGCTGATGACACCAATAACGCCGCCGATTGCCAACGCCGGAGCAATCAACAGCAGACGTTGCGGCGGAACCAGTGCCAAAGCCGTTACCACGGCAAGCGTCATCCCCGCAATTCCCAAACCGTTGCCGAGACGGGCGCTGCGGGGAGAACTGAGACCGCGAATCGCGAGAATAAAAAGAACTGCCGCCATCAGATAAATTAATCCGCTCATTACTTTTTCTCCCGGGTTTTGAACATTGACAACATCCGTGCCGAAACGGCGAATCCGCCGAAAATGTTAACGGAGGCCAAAACGATGGCGATCAGTCCGCAGGCTTCGGCCCACGGATTCTCGGCAAAACCGGCAACGGTAACCGCGCCAAGAACCACCACGCCCGAGACCGCGTTGGAAACGCTCATCAACGGCGAATACAGAGCCGGCGTTACGCCCCATACGACAAAATAGCCGATAAAAGCCGCCAATATAAAAATGGTTGTCAGATCAATCATAACTTACTCCCGTTTTTTGCCCTGATAATAAATACAGGTGCGGTTAAGTATTTCGTCATTGAAGTCGGGTGTGGCAGCAGGTACTGCAGTCGGCTGCAGCAGGCGGAAATAATTGTAAATGTTGTTGGCAAACAGAAAACTTGCGGTATGCGGAAGCAAAGCCGCCATCATTTTGTCGCCGGTGACGGTTGCGCCGTTGGCGGTAAGATAGGTTTCGGGGTAGCTCAGAGCTTCCACGTTACCGGAAATGTCAACCAGAATGCAGCCGCGACGGAGACTTTCGAGCTGTTTTTCGCGAATCAGAACCGGTGCGTTGGGTGGTGACCCTGCCGCGGTAATGATGATGTCAGATTCAAAAACGGCGGCTTCCAGATTTTCGGATGTTACAAAACGGGCACCGAGAGACTCGGCCTGTTCGCGGGTTTCGGGACGGATATCGGAAGCGGAGACAGCGGCACCGAGGCGTTTGGCGGTGGCAATCGCCTGCAGTCCGGCAACACCGATGCCGATCACCAACACTTTTGCCGGCGGTACTGATCCGGCGGCAGTTGTCATCATCGGCACGACACGGTTAAGCATATTAACAGCTTCCAACACCGCTTTGTAGCCGGCCAGATTATCTTGCGAAGACAATATATCCATGTTTTGCGCTCGTGAAATCCGCGGAATTTTTTCCAAGGCATACAGGCTGAGACGATGATTGAAAATCAGTTCGTCGTCTGCCTCAAGGCGGCGAAGATCGGCAATTACGGAGATACCGTCGGGCAGCCGTGCCAGTTCTTGGGAGGCCGGAGCCTGAATTTTAAATAGGAAAGCGGCGTCTTGTACGGTCTGTTCCGCCGTTGCGGTGATTTCGGCACCGGCCTGCCGATAATCGTCATCACTGAAACCGGCTGCTTTGCCGGCTTCTTTTTCGATTTTTACCCGGATTGCACCCTCGGTGAGTTTGCGGATGACGGTGGGCGTAACGGCAACCCGTTGTTCGTAATCAGTGATCTCTTTCAGAACAGCTATAATCATTTTATCTCCGTTTTAACGATTATGAAAGTTTATCTTGATATAATCATATTTAATTTTTTGAAAACGGAGATAAGTCAAAAATGTCGGTTTTGTGGAATTTATTTGCGACTTTCTTTAAAATCGGTCTCTTCACATTCGGCGGCGGTTATGCGATGATTCCGCTGCTGCAGGCGGAGTTGGTCGAAAAAAAGAAGTGGGTCAGCGATGAAGAAATCATGGACTATTATTCGATCGGTCAATGCACGCCGGGGATTATTGCGGTCAATGTTGCCACTTTTATCGGTTATAAAATGAAAAATATTTCCGGTGCGGTTGTAGCGACCGCCGGTATTGTAATGCCTTCGTTTTTGATCATTATCGGTTTGGCCAACATTTTGGCCCTTTATATGGAAAACCGTTATGTTGCCCATGCTTTTGCCGGCATCCGAATTGTGGTGATTGCCCTGATTTTTGATGTTATTTTAAGTATGCGCAAAAAAGGAATCGGCAGTTTGTTGCAGGGAACAATTTTTGTTTTGTCAATGCTGGGGCTTTTGTGGCTGGGTGCTTCGCCGGTGATGGTGGTTGCGGCGGCGGCGTTCATCGGTTTGACGGTAAGGGGCTGAGACAATGATTTTTTTGACTTTATTCGGCGAATTCTTCAAAATCGGCTTGTTTGCGTTGGGCGGCGGTTTGGTGACGGTTCCGTTCCTGTTTGATCTCAGCGCGGCATATCCGTGGTTTACTTCGGCGGAACTGGTGGACATGATTGCGGTGTCCGAATCTTCTCCCGGGCCGGTCGGCGTGAATATGGCGACCTATGCCGGTTTTAAGGCCGCCGGCATTGCCGGTGCGTTGACCGCCACTCTGGGGTTGGTTTTTCCGTCGGTGGTGATTATAATCATTATTGCCAAATTGTTGGACCGTTATCGCGAAACCAGCTTTTTTCAAAACCTGATGTACACGATTCGTCCGGCGGTTCTGGCGTTAATTCTGAACGCGGGGATTGAACTGGGGCGGTTATCTTTGCTTAACCTTGAGGCGGTGGCGATTTGCGCAATATTTTGGGGTGCAATTCATTTTTTCAAACTGCACCCCATTGCCTATATCATTATCGGCGGTATCTTAGGCTTGGCTCTCGGCTTATAAATCAAGAGCCTTACGATAAGTGTCAAGTAAGAATTCTTGTTCGTCGCGGTCGGCAGCGTTCATTTTGCGCAGTTTCAAAATCGAGCGCATGATCTTAACGTCAAAACCGGCTGATTTGGCTTCGGCAAAAACATCGCGGATATCGCCGGAAAGAGCTTTTTTCTCTTCTTCCAGGCGTTCGATGCGTTCAATCAGCGAACGCAGTCTGTCGGCAGCAATGCCTCCAACTTCTGTCATTTTTTATCTCCTGAAAACGGGTTTTTAATTGTAAGCGAGATTATCAAAACCTATATATTTTTACAAGCAAATAAATTTGTGTGAACAAAAAAATATTGTAGAAGTTTAAATTTTAGCGCCTATAATGCCGCTATTATATAAAATGTGAAAGAGGATAAAAAATGCCAAAAAAAACCTATACCCGTATTCTGGCCACCATCGGTCCGTCTTCCGCCGATGAAGAAACGATTTCCCGCCTGCTTGATGCCGGTGCCGACGCTTTTCGTTTTAATTTCAGTCATGGCACGCATCAGGAACATCAACAACGTTACGAAACCGTACGCCGTCTTTCCAAAGAAAAAGGATTGTTTACAACCGTGGTTGCCGATTTGCAGGGGCCGAAACTACGGGTAGGGGAGTTTGAAAACGGCGGAATCGTGTTGAAAGAAGGCGACCGTTTTGTGCTGGATATGCAGAATTTGCCCGGTAACCAGCAGCGGGTTACTTTGCCGCATAAGGAAATTTTTGCGGCAATCAAGCCCGGTGACGAGTTGTTGCTTAATGACGGCAATATTGTGTTGACAGTTGAATCGTGCAGCAGTGATCAGGCGGTGACGATAGTTAAGGTTGGAGGAGCCCTTTCGGGCCATAAAGGGGTTAATCTGCCCAACATCAAATTGCCGATTTCCGCGATTACCGAAAAAGACCGCGACGATTTGAATTTTGCTCTTGATATGGGCGCCGACTGGGTCTGTCTTTCTTTTGTGCAATCTGCCGAGGATGTTAAAGCAGCCCGCGAGTTGATCGGTGATCGGGCCCTGATTATTTCCAAGCTGGAAAAACCGAGTGCAATTGCCGAGCTGGAAGACATTATCCGGCTTTCGGACGGTATTATGGTGGCCCGCGGCGATCTCGGCGTCGAATGTCCGCTGCAGGCGGTGCCGGTGTTGCAGAAGAAAATTATCAATGCCTGCCGCAAATACGCGCGTCCGGTAATTGTTGCGACTCAAATGCTGGAATCGATGATTGAAAAGCCGACGCCAACCCGTGCCGAAGTTTCGGATGTGGCGACCGCTGTTTACGACGGTGCCGATGCTGTAATGCTTTCGGCTGAAACTGCTGCCGGTAAATATCCGGTCGAAGCGGTCAAAATGATGAGTAAGATCATTACTCAGGTCGAAGCTGATCCGTTGTTTTTCCAGTATATGAAAAGCATGCAGCCGGTATCGTGCTGCATGGGAGAGGCGGACGCCATCACGTTTGCTGCCAGCGAGATTTCCAAAGTGTTGACCAAAGTGGCCGCGGTGGTCACTTATACCAGTTCGGGCCGCACCACCTTTTTGGTTTCGCGCGAACGTCCGGATATTCCGATCATTGCGGTAACGCCTGATGTTAAGGTTGCACAGCAGCTGGGTTTGGTTTGGGGTGCCCGGCGTTTTATCAATGCGTCGACTTTCGGAAGTTTTAATCACTTTGAAGATGTAGCGATGTCGGTTGCGTTGGAAAGCGGTGCCGCACACCATGGCGACCATATTATCATTACGGGCGGTTTTCCGTTGGGAGTCAAAGGACGTACAAATATGCTGCATACGGTCTATATCGGCTGATTTGCGATGTGATGATAATGAAAACAAACGGGGGAAATTCCCCCGTTTGTTTGGTTTGGAGGTTATCATTCAACCTATATCTGTAAACGTTGCATTATAACGATCACTACAGGTGCATTTGACAGACTATAGGTTGAAGTATTGCCTTGTATTGGGATATTGGGAAGTGAAAAGTCTATAATACACCGGCACAAATTTACTATTTACAAGATTATAACTCATAAAGTTTGCTTTTTCGGTGTTTCTTCCTTTTAAAAAAGGCGAAATTATATGCGTTTTTTTATAAAAAATTTCTTTTTCATATAATTTATCTAAAATCGGGGCGTCGTTTGAAAACCGAACTAGGCAGAGGCTTGAACTGTTGATGTAAAGAGGCGGAAGAAAAAAGTTGCAATGCAGCAGTTGGTTGAATTGGCGGAAATGTTGAAAGTCCAAGAATAAGGTTTGCCTGTTTTTTTCCGGGAGTTTGGGATATGAAGACAGACTTTGATGGCAAAAAATAGATCAAATATGCCATGTTATAATCTTTATATTGTTAAAAATTTTTTTGTTTTAAGTGCCTCAGACGAGGTATAAATAAGTGTTATCGTTTTGAGATTTTTACATAAGTACCAAGTTGTCGTCAGATACCGTTCTTTGCCAGTGGGTGCGAGCAACGCATCAGAGGTGTTGCTTATTTAGCTTCCGGGTTATTTTGGGGTAATTAGCTTTAATAAAAAAGGACCTTAAAATTATTTATTGATATGGTTATGAGATATAAGATTCTGTGAGTGATAAAATATGAAAAAAACCCCATCCTCTAGAAAGAAGGGGTTTTTTAAAAGCAGCTCACTAGGAGCGGGAATGTTCAAACTAAATTTAATCTTGAATATTATCAGGACTACGAATTTTTACCAGGTTATACATAAATCAAATCTTTTAATCAAATCACCTTGTCTACGGAGGATCACATCCAACCGGATATCGAGGTTTTGAATTATTCATTTTTTCGTACTTAAGTTTTTTGTCGTTTTCTGTTTCTTGTTGTTCACATACAGAAAGTAGGACTTCTGATTT